>CAYSQH010000063.1:0-1825 GCA_964433165.1 Microcaldota archaeon | reverse complement strand
TGCCCCTGTATACTACGTGAAGGAGATGAGGGAGAGGAGATCCGGGATCTTCGAGGGGAAGCCGTATACCATGCTTGCAAATGCGGCGTCGAGGGAAGGCTTGTCCATAGAAAAATACAAGCCCAGGAACGGGGAGAGCATGACCGAGGTGAGGAAAAGGGTGCACCTCTTCGCGCGCAGGCTCTATGCGGAATACAACGGCAAGACTGTGCTGCTCGTGACGCACGGGGGAATCACCAGGGCGCTGGCGTCCCTCTACCTGGACATGCCGCTCAAGGAGCTCGCCGAGGTACCGACATACAACACTGGCCTGCTGGTCATATCCGTAAGGAAGTCGGCGGCGAAAAAGATAAGGGACGACATGTTCTTGTGGGACAAAAGGTCCTACTGATCCATTTTTCCTCCCGTCTGCCTCCCTGTCTCCGTGAGGGATAGTTTCCTCCTCTTCAGTATGCCTTCAGAGGCTTTTTCCCTGACAAGCCCCATCGACTCCAGGAGCTTCACCTGCGACTTGACGAGCTCTGGGGTCTTGTGCACCAGGCTCCTCTCCCTGAGCCTGCCAACCAGCTCGTTCAGGGTCGCATCGCCGGAGCCCAACTCCTTGAGTATCTGCTCCATGTAGCCTCGGTCGCCCACCAAGGCCACCACCCTGCCGTCGTCAAGCCTCGCGGCCTTCGGCATCGCATCGTTTATCCTCCACACGTTGAACCTGTTTATGAGCGCCGCATAGGATCCCTCCTTTCCCTTAGATCGCTCCGCCTCTGCCGCATGCCTCTCGCAGAGATATACGCTCTTGCCCTCGCTGAGCCTTATGAAAATATCCGCATTCTCATACCTTGCCTCTTCGTTGTAGCATATGTCGCAGCAGAAGAGGGCAAGCTCAACGTCCAGGATCCTCTGGGGCTTGAGCTCCTTGAGCTTGTACTGCGGTATGCCGGTAACCTTGTACAGGTACCCGCACTCCCTGCACATCGCCACTATGTACCAGTTCATTGCATGTTCCTCCCTTGGAACTACATCGACCTTGAACTGCGGCGTTGTAGGGGTCATGGCCTCTACGCAGAAATCAGGGTTCTGCACGTAGAACGAGTCCTGTTCCGTGTCCTTCAGACACACTGGGCATCTCCTGATAACCAGCTCCAAGTCGTGGAGCTTCATCGTCTTCTTCTCCGAAACGAGGACCATGTTCTATCTCCCCGCCTCGTTGTTTCCAGTTACTATGGCCACGACCTTCTTCCCGGCAAGGAGCCTGCCTTTCCAGCTGTGCATCTCAAGCAAGCCTGCGAATCCCGCAGCGCCTCCGGGCTCTGCGGATACGCCTTCCCTCCCCAGGAGCCTCATCGCCTCGAGTATCTTCTCGTCAGGAACCCTTATCGCATCCCCGTGCGTATAGCGCAGCGCCTTCATTCCCTGCATGCCGAAGGTAGGATATCCGACAGCTATGGCATCGGCAACCGTGTCCGGCAGCACATACCCTATCTTTTCCTTCCTCCCGTAAGCCCTGACCAGCGGGTCGCAGCCTTCTGACTGCACGGCGATTATCCTTGGAAGCGCGTCTATCCATCCCAGCATCCTGAATTCCCTAAGGCCCTTGTGTATGGCCGAGAGCAGCGTGGCATTGCCAACCGGGACGAAGAGATAGTCCGGCACGCCGTACCTGAGCTGCTCCAGTATCTCGTATATGACTGTCTTCTGGCCTTCCTTCCTGAAATGGTAATCGCCGCAGACGAATGCCGATTCGGATAGCGCAAAGCCCTCGGCCTTCCTGAGCGCCTCGTTGAAATCCCTGTCCACGCGTATTACCTTCGCCCCGTATCTCCTGATC
>CAYSQH010000062.1:0-1862 GCA_964433165.1 Microcaldota archaeon | reverse complement strand
AACATGCTGGAGCAGCTCAACCTGAACAGGAACTCAGGGAAGGACATGGAGATAATAGAGGGCTTGTCCGCGGAGAAGGCCCGCATAAGGCGTGCCATAATCCAGAATGCCCAAAGGCCTCGCCGCGGCACCACAAAGGGCTCCAGGAAGAAGGTCTCTAAGCCAAAGGGGAAACAGAGGAGCTCCAGGCCAAAGGGAAGGTCCCAGAAACGCAATTCACGCAGCAGCTAAAAAGGCCCGAATTACTTCGAATTCTTGGTCTTGGATGCCAGTTGCCCGTATATGAGCACCGCTGATATCAGAAGCCACGATTGTATTACGATTTGGACTACCTGCGTTATCAGGTCAGCGACCGCAAATGAGGGCGACCTAAAGCTCCTCAGGGCAGAGGATACGTTGCTGGTCATGCCGATCTCGATGTGCCTCGTTATCCCATTATTAAGCGGTAGGCCTACTATGTAAGTAATTATCATGATTATTACGAATATTACCAGGAACGTTGCGAAAAGGGTCCACCACTGCCTTGTAGTGATATTCCAGCTGTACCTCAGGGCCTCGACCGGGTTCTTCTTCCCTACGAGCGCGGCTGGTACCGACACTGAAAGCTTTACCACCGCATAAATGGCGAATATCATGTAAAGGAACAGAAGGAGGATGCCAAGGCCGGCGCTTGCGATGATCACAACGCTTATGACCAGTGCAGGCACGACCAGGAACAATATGAACAGTAGTACCTCTGTCCCGAACACTGAAAGATATCTGCTAACCGCGAACCTGGCTGCATCCTCAAGGCTGTATTTCCTGCCATAGAATGCTTTCGCAAGGACCATGTTGGTGAAGAATACCCCTATGATTATGCTTGCAATCATCAGGACTGCCACTATGGACAACAGGCTAAAGAGCGAGCCTACTATCATGGTCGGGGACGAGGACGCGATTGAACTCAGCGAGTACACGGCATTAATTATCGAGGGGATCAAGAGGTAGCTTATGGCGAATACAACTATGCCCCACAGGACAAGCACCAATAGCAGCTGCATGTCCCTGAAAGGCGCCGTTATGCTGTCCCTTAACGTCTTGCTCACATCCACTTCCATACGAATACTTCTACTGTAACCTTTATAAATCCATGGGCAATGGCCCTGCGCAAGCGTTAATAATCATATGATCAAAACATTATCCTAAGGGCTCTTGGCTCAGTAGTAGAGCGTCCGCTTTGCAAGCGGAAGGTCGCGGGTGCGATCCCCGCAGAGTCCAATTCACGTTTACGACGAAGCTATGGTTTGAATCCCTACCAATGCTGTGTTAAATACCTCAACCGTTAAATAGATAGCATGGTTAAACAAATTACAAATAGAATTAATGCAAAAAAGGACTTGGAGTACACTAATTCCGCTTTTTGGATGTGGTGGGCTCCTGGCTTACTGGCAGTTATAGGGGGGTTTGCTTATAGCTCTGGATTGTTGTCTTTGGCAATAGTCGGCGGATTATGGTCCGTACTTGTTATATGGATTGGTATAGGATGCTTTATCAACGGTAAACGCTGCGGCAGAGTCCACTGCAAAATAGACGGAATACTTTTCCCGGTTCTTGGAATTATCGGCTTCATTGGGGTGTTTGGAATTATAGAAGCCTTCAATTGGAATTATTATTGGCTTATTTTCTTTATAATATTATGTGGGAGCTTTCTGATAGAGACGCTGTGGAAAAAGTACGTTTGAATACTAACACATAGGCAAGAGTTCCACGACCTTTAGGTCGTTGGATGAATTGCACGCTTCATTGCAATAAAATATAATCTTTTTCTGTTTTTATTCCTGGAGAATACCCCAACCGCTTGCGGTGGGGTTACATCTTTCGAT
>CAYSQH010000061.1:0-2413 GCA_964433165.1 Microcaldota archaeon | reverse complement strand
ACCTCTGCGAGCCGAGCACAGCGAGGCGAGCAGCCATGCCCAACAATGCCCTAGCCCGAGCGACTGCGGAGCGAGGGCGCACGCACGGCCTCTGGCACCAACAACATCCGCACCGGCACGTGCATACGCGCAAGCAGCAGCATCACCACCAACATCACGAATGGCGACAAGGCAAGAGGCAGAAGCACCACCATCCACATTAGCCCTGGCACTAGCATTATCGGCTACGCGTTGCCGTAGCTGAATAAAAAGGCATTGTCCTCGCCGCAGCTCGCAGGCTCCTCGTTTGCTCGTCGCCTGCTCTAGCCTGCGGCTTGGCATCATGTCATCTCCAGCACTAATCCTTCCAGGCGGTGATTATGCACCATAGATTCTGCGGTATCCCGGCCTTGTACGTGACATTGTGACCGAGCTTCTTGAAGTACCCGAGCCTCTCCCTGCTCGTCCTGCCCATGGGCTCGTATCTCCTGGCCGTTATCACGGTTCGGAGGTTCCTCTCCCTGAGCATGCTGATCGTCTTCCCTATGTCGGCAAACTGCGACTGGTTGATCTGCATCCTACCACCAGAACTAAGGTGCGAGGGAGCCGCCACTATTATCTCATCGAGATGCTTCCTTCCGTCGCTTCCCGCATTCACAGTCCTGTCCACGTAATCCCCGTCTATATCCCCAGGAGGCTTGGGGTATTGGGGCAGATTTGCGACGATCAAGTCAAATTTCCTGTTTCCCAGCTGCCTGAACCACGACCCTCTAGCGAAAGTGGCATTGCGTATGTTATTCAGCCTTGCATTCGCCCTTGCGCAGCTTACCGACTTCGCATCTATATCCACACCGGTAACATGCTTGGCCTTTTCCGCCATTGCAAGCGCGACTATTCCAGAGCCGCTGCCCAGGTCGAGCATGGTCTCCCCATTCCTGAATATGAGCTTGGAGAGAAGGTATAGCGTGTCATGGCCGGGGCTGTAGACTCCGTCGGCCACGTTGATCAGGATGTCCCTGTATAGTATAAGGGACGTCATGCCCTCGACTCCTATGCCTGCCCTTGTCAGCGTGCGGTTCAGTACGCTCGCTGCGCTATCCCGGTTTATATTCCTGCTACTCATCCCATCACATGCCTGAGGGCCCAGAGCGCCTCCTTGTCAATGGACGTGTCCAGCACTTCTGCTTGGGAGAGGTATAGCCATTTGAGCTTGCCGGTTTCCTTGGCGCGGATCTTCCCTTTCCATTCAGTGACCGCAAAGTAATGGCATCGCTGGTTCTCGAACTCCGTCGGATAGGCTCCTTCGTAGAAGTGCTTGTACTCTACGGGCTCCACGTCCAGCTCCTCCTTGCACTCGCGAATCAACGCCTCCTCAAGGCTCTCTCCAGCATCCACATGCCCTCCAGGAATGGCTACCTTTCCCGGATCAGTGTCCTCTGTCTTCGGCCTCCTCTCGACCAGGAACATTCCGTCCTTTACGAGTACGAAAACCACGCATTTCACTTCTTCCATCACAATCACCATCACCTGCGAAGCCTGCCTCCATCAACGATCAGATTGTGGCCGTTCACCGCACCGTGCGTTGCAAGGAATGCGACCGCCTCTGCTACCTCCTCTGGCTGCATTATCCTGTGCAACGGCGTTTCGTCTATATGCCTTTGTATCTCCTTCTTCTTATAAAGCTTTAAAACGTCGGTATTAGTGAGCCCGGGCGAGACCGAGTTTATTACCATGCTGCGGCTGTACGCCTTCGCGAAGAACTGCGTCAACGAGATGATGCCCGCCTTGCTCGCGGCCTTTACCGCCAGCTCCACCGCTTCAGTGCCGCTGGTGGCTCTTAGGCATTTTCGCAGCTTGTTGTGCGTGAGCCTGACGAGCGACTCGGCAAGCATGCTGCATTGTTCTGAAGGCGCCTTTTCCGGTGCGAAGTTGCACTTGTCCATCTGCCTTTTCATAGCGGTGATTACCTCCGGCCTCTGCCATCCTACGGATATCGCGCCATACAGCCCGCCCATCAGGTCTATGTATCTCTTGCCGTATGCGTCGGTTATCACTGATCCGCTAGCCTTGCCGATTATAAAGGGCACGAACGCCTTCCTGAAGACGTATTTCCTGTCAAGCGCCAGTATCCTCAAAGGTTCCATGTCATCAATCCCCTATTCCTCGAACAGGCTCTCGAACTCCCTCAGCCTCTCCTTGGCCTGCCTGAAGTATGTCTCGAATCTCACATCGTCTTTCCTCCAGCACTCTTCCGCAAGGCCGATGTTCTCGTTTATCTCGCGGAAGAGTGATTCGGCCAATTGTTTAGATATTTCAGTCATGCATTCACCTTCACATACCGGCAGTGGCATATTGCCTTGGTCGATCTTCCTTTCGCTACCCTGCTTATCCTGTCGAGAACATCTTTCTCCCCTTCGTGGATCTCGTTCGCCTT
>CAYSQH010000060.1:0-2467 GCA_964433165.1 Microcaldota archaeon | reverse complement strand
CTGATGAGCGGGCGGCAGCAAACGCTATTGTCAGCAGTACGGCTGTGCGGATCGAGTAGGCGTATGCTGGAGCAAGCAGCATGCCCAGGTACACAAAACAGAGGTTGAATACGAGGAGTTGGGGCACGAAGAGCTCATTTACTATTCTTATCAGCTTATCTGTCTCCATTTCTTATCTATCTCTTTTAGGATATCCTTGTCTGGAACTATGGTGTCCGGCCACTTCCTGGTGTAGCCTTCTTCCTTGGTCTTCTTGGTTGCGTCTATTAGCATCTTTGATCCGTATCCGGAGACGTTTGAGGTGTGGTCAAGTGTGTCTGTTGTGACACCCTTTATTATCTTGATATCCCTGTCCGGATCCACCCTTGTTGATATGCCCCATATCACCCTGCCCAGATCATGTATGTCCACGTCCTCGTCGAATGCGACTATTATCTTTGTGAGGGAGAGCTGGCCCATTCCGAGAATCGAGAACATAGCCTTGTTTGCGTCTCCCGGGAACCTCTTCCTAACGTTTATGAAGCACATGTTTGTGAATGCGCCTTCCGCAGGAAGCTCTATGTCTATTATGTTTGGATTTATCAGCCTGAGCATGGGCTTTAGGTACTCCATCAGAAACTTTCCTGCGGTACCGTCCTCGCTCCATGGGAACCCTACCACGCTTGCGGCGTATATCGCGTTCTCCCTTGCGTATATGTCCTTGATGTGGAATACGAATGTCGGCTGCTGTATGCTGTAATATCCTGTGTGGTCTCCGTATGGACCTTCATTGCGAGCCTCGTTTGGATCAACATATCCGTTTATTATTATCTCAGAGTTTGCAGGAACGGCGGGATATTCTGCGCAGTCGAGCAGATCGGTCTTGGCCTTTCGCACGATTCCGGCAAAGGCGAACTCGTTGATACCGTGCGGTATGGGCGCAACTGCAGATAATACGTTGAATGGATCTGTGCCTATCGAGATCGATACGTCAAGGGGCTTTCCTACCTCCCTTGCCTCCAGTATATGGATTGCTCCGCCCTTCTGGACCTGGCAGTGCATTCCCGTAGTCTCCCCGTCGAATACTTGCATCCTGTATACGCCCACATTTGTTGACCCGTCCTTCGGGCTCCTAGTTATTACAAGCGGCAGAGTTATGAATTTCCCTGCGTCGTTGGGCCAGGTCTTTATTATTGGCAGCTCAGAGAGACTTGCAACCTTTCTATATCCCCCGAATCCCCTCCTTGAGATGTTTGGCTTTGAATCGATGAGCGTCTTTGCGCCCTTGATGAGCGAGATGTCCTTTGCGTAGTATAGATTGCTAAGGAAATCGGCCACGTCGAATCCTGAGAAGAGGTCCTTCAACACTGAATATGAACCCATGAGGTTTGTGGCTACGGGCATTTCATATCCATCGACTTTATTGAACAGGAGCGTCCTGCTTTCGTAGCGATGCTCCTTATTCTCCCTGTCCGTAATTGCGGATATCTCAAGCTCTGGGCTGACTGCGCTGTTCACATTGCCTAGCTTTGCGTGCTTTGAGAGATATTCAAGATAGCTCCTGAGGTCCTTTATCATCCGCTCACTTAGTACGTCGCCCCCGATGGCTCGAATTCCTTGAGGGCAGACTTGTCTGCACCCCATTCTCTGGTAAGCCTGCTGTCTATCTCGAACATGGAGAGCATCTTGCCAACCGTCATGTCCACCATCTCGCCTACATCCTTGGGCTTGAAGTAGAACTGCGGCATGGGCGGCAGGACTATGGCGCCCGCCTTCGAAACTTCAAGCATGTTCTTTATCTGTATCGTGCTCAGCGGCGTCTCGCGCGGCATCAGCACTAGCCTCCATTTCTCCTTTAGGGCTATTGACGCACACCTTATGACCAGGTTATCTTCGTAATCATGGGCTATGCCTGAAAGGGTCTTCATCGAGCACGGAGCCACTATCGTGCCGTCCAGCCTAAATGAGCCGCTGGCTATCGGAGCCATGAAGTTCTTCTCGTCATAGCTGAAGCTTGCGAGCTTCTGCACTTCCGATGTGTGTATGCCAAGCTCCTGCTTTATCACAATTGCGCCGGCCTTGCTTATCACAAGATGCGTCTGGACATCCTTGGACCTTGATGTCTCCTGGAGAAACCGGTACGCATATGCGGCGCCAGAAGCCCCGGTTATGCATAAAGCTATTCTTTTTGGCATATTTTTAGTTAGATTGTGAAAGTATATAATTCTGCATTTTGGCGCTGTTGCCTGGCGGCAAGACGGCATTCTCCAAAAGTATAATTTTATATAGGCTGTAGCACGAATAGTTAATCGTGCCAAGGTGGCAGAATCCGGTAACGCGTACGCCTGGAAATCTTTCCTGTAAGCGTATGGTCCTCACGGGCCATTTGGGTTCAAATAAACCTCTGTCATCTCATTGGTTTTGAAAATCCCAACCTTGGCGTATCTTTATTGCGCGATGAAGTCCGATCTGTCATAGGAATGCATGA
>CAYSQH010000059.1:0-2714 GCA_964433165.1 Microcaldota archaeon | reverse complement strand
AATACTGTCCCGAAACGGTTATATGTGGGTACTTAACAACTTTACTTAACACTAATTTTCATTTTAGTGGTATGATTCAGATATCGCCTCCGAGAGCGATGGCAGCTGCGTTACGTCATCCTCATCGGAGAAGTGATGCCTCCCGGAATCGAGGACCAGTTCCGCATTGAGCAGCTTGCCGAACATCTCCGAATTCTCAACAGGCACAAGATTATCATTGTCTGAGTATATTACCACGAATCTCCTTGCACACACCTTCGCGGCATTCCAGTCTATTGGCTCGTTTACCCACTGCTTGATGCCCTCGTCGTTGGCCCCATCAAGCCTCGTCCATGGGGCTACCAGGAATACCGCCCTGAACTCCTGCCCATCCTGAAGGGTTGAAAGGTACCTTACTATCGCCTGGCATCCGGCATCGTGGCCTATCAGGCATGTAGATAGGTCTGGTGTCCCCGCAGCGGACGATATGGCAGATACCCATGCGTCTATCGTTGTAGTTGGCATCTCAGGCACTGATACGGAGAATCCCTCTCCGGACAGGCAATCCCTGAGCCATGGTATGAAATCCCCGGTTGGGCTGCCATTCCATTTGTGCACTATTATCGCCCTGTCCACTCACTTCATCTCATCGTGACCCTCCCATGTCTGGGTCTTGGACTTCCTCCTTAGTGGTCTGTATATGTACTCGTGCCCCCATGGATCCCTTATCTTCACGGCATGGGGCCTTACGTGTGTGTATTTCGATAGGCCGAACTCGTCCTTCGTTGGCTCCACATCGAGCATGTCCCCCTGCTTAGGCTCGTATTTAGGCTCTTTGTCCACCTTTACTATAGTTATGCATGATACTGGGCACTCGTTAGGACATATCATGCAGCCGGTGCACCTCGACACCTGTATCGGGTATTCGGTCATGAAGTCCGTGTCGTCCTTCTCGAGCTTCCTATCCTCGAAGTGCTTCCCAGGCCTCGTGAAGTCAAGGGCGTTGACTGGGCATGCATCCCCACATATGCCGCACTGTATGCATGTGCTGTTGTCGAAGGTGAACTTGAACGACATGCGCACCACTCACCTCTGCTGTCCCTGCTGTGGGGGCTGCTTCGGGGCGGGCGCCGCCGGGGCAACGTTCTTCACAACAGGCTTCGGCTTCGGCTCAAGGAACCTGTTGAATATGCCGCCCTTGAATGAGTACAACACCGCAACAAGGCCAAGGAGACTGAGTATCGAGAAGCATGCGTAGAAGGTGTATATCGACAGCGCGGGATTGTTCACCGAATTTAGGTACGTGTTGGCGAAACCCCATATGTTGTTGGTCGCAAGGGAGACAGTTGGAGGCAGATTGGCCAGGGCCACAGGGCTCTCCGTTACAAGTATCATGCCGGCCATGTACAGCGTAGTGGCTATTATCACAAGAATAGTGAGCAGGCTGTTGTAGAACGGCTCCTCGTCGGTATCCGTAAGCAGTATGAGCACCAGCGCCATCGCGAACACGTCTATCGCGAGAGGCATGAATGGCATGCCTATCGGGAAGTCCTGGTATATGCCAGGGAAGAACAGTAAGAACCCCAGGAATACCGCCAGGAATATGCTTGCGTCCCTTAGTATTATGTATAGAAGCCACCAGATATCCGCGGCGAGCCTCAACGTGAACTTCCTGAGTATCCTCAGAAAGTAGCTCCTTGCAACCTGTATGGATATCGCAAGTATCGAGAGCAGCGCTATCAGCACCACTATAGTATTTTCAGTATATGTGGCCAGCGAACCTACGTACACCGATGAGGCGTTGGCGGCGGTCGTGGCTGCAGTCAACAGGAACGTGCCTATCAATAAATCATCCCAGAATACTAAAGGAAAAAGGTTTTATATTGGTTCTCCTATTTCCCGGTCGATTCATATACCTCCGCCGCGCCCCTTGCCACTATGAAAATGACAAGCACCGACATGAGCACGTATGCGAAAACCATCGGGAATCCGGATACGTATGCCAGTATGAAGTACGAGAATGTGACGAACTTCAGCGCGTTTACCGCGCCTCTAGATACGTTAGACGAGTACAGCATCCTTGCGAACCCGGTCCTCATCCTCGAGGATGTCCCCTTGGCCGCAAGGAGCGCATCGGCAATGGAGTGCCTTATTATGATTATTATAAGCACGAACAATGGGACGATGCCGAACACCGCGAACGCGCCCCAAAAGGAGTATTCGGCTATGCGGTCGCCCGCAACGTCGAGCCGCGGGCCGTACCGCGCGATCTTCGCCGTCTTTTCCTTCAGTGCCCTTACCCTCTTCGCATTAGCGCCGCTGATGGCATAATCGGCGTATTCGGAGAGCCCCAGCCTTCCGCCGCTCGCTTCCCTCAATGCAAGATAACCGTCTACACCGTCAAGCACGAAGGCGAGCGCAAGCAGCGTTATCGACACTGCTGGGTTGAATTTTACCGCAGCAAGAAATATTACGAACAGTACCAGTCCGATCCGGAAAATGGTGCTCGCGTCTGCACTCCTCATGCTAGGACTTCGTTTTTTGGATGGTAGTATGCCACAGCATTAGATACCGTGGCTCAGCCTACCACCAAGTGATAAAATGTAGATTAACCACTCACTCAAAGAATATATACCTTTCCATTGAGTCATGCAATTGGTTTGGAGAGCGCGATGCGGGCAAAGTGTTAAGTAAAGTTGTTAAGTACCCACATATAACCGTTTCGGGACAGTATT
>CAYSQH010000058.1:0-2963 GCA_964433165.1 Microcaldota archaeon | reverse complement strand
CAAAGGGCAAAGAATAATAGGTTTCCATTCGATAAACTATTTATTCAACAGAGCATAAAGAAGATAACAAGAAAAGGGTCAAAGAATAGGCTCACCCTTATGACTATTGCCTCTATGTCTAAGGCATCTACTCCTGAACAGAAAGCAGTTGCACACAATGAGATAAAGTATGCTCTTATCAATCAAACTGGACGTGTAATAAAGAAGAAAACAAATGAAATTTTCGGAACAACCTAATTTGTGAGCAACATTAGGAATTTATGAGCAGGATTGAATATTTGAGCAAAGCTTAACGAAGCAACAGCCTTAAATATAATTGGCGCGAAACACTTATTCAATGCCAGGGTGGCGGAATCCGGTAACGCGCGCGCCTGGAAACAATGCCAGCAAGCGCGTGGCCTAACGGCCTTTTGGGTTCAAATAAGCTTTTTGGTTCATGGATCAATCAGAAAGATTGGAAAATCCCAACCCTGGCGTACTTCAAAAATCAATAAAAATCCTTGCTGCGTTATATGCCCGTGTGGCCGCGTCCTTGACGTTGCCATTCATTTTCACATGCAGCACATAATGCTGCGCAAACGGGCTAACCAATGCATCAGCAAAGGCATTTCGAGGTTGCCATAGCCGGCGGGGGAATCATAGGTACCTCCCTCCTATACATGCTTTCAAAATTCTCGGACGTAAAGGACATGCTGCTTCTCGAGAAAAACAACGCGCTCGCCCAGGAGAGCACCAACAGCAGGAGCAACGCGCAAACGCTCCATATAGGGGACATCGAAACCAACTACGGGATGGACAAGGTGACGGAGACAAGGGTATCCTCGATGCTCATCCCGAAGTACGCGTCAATGCTGCCCAGGAAGGAGCGGGACAGGATAATATTCCCCGTGAGGAAGATGGTCCTCGGAGTAGGTGAGGAAGAAGCGGATTTCGTCGACGGCAGATACGACAAGAAGTTCGTGAGCATGTTCCCTGGCATAAGGAAGATAGGCGCAAAGGAAATATCGAAGATCGAGCCCTACCTCATGAGGAAGAGGGATCCCAGCCAGAAGGTTATGGCTGCGATGACGCCCAACGGCAACATGGTGTGCTTCAACCTGCTTGCGGAATCCTTCGCGAAGACCGCGCTCAGGGAGAACCGCAATGCGAGGATATCACTGAACGAAGGCCTTGAGGCGCTTAAGGAAAGGAACGGAACATTCGAACTCACCACCCACAAGGGAAAGTACACCGCAGATTTCGTTGTTCTTGCATCTGGGGGATACAGCCTGTACTTCGCGAAGGCTATGGGCTACGGCGAGAATCTCTCGATGCTCTCCGTGGGTGGCAACTTCTACTATTCAAAAAGGGTCCTCAACAGCAAGGTCTACAGCGTGCAGAAGAGAGGCATACCGTTCGCCGCGGTGCACGGCGACCCCGACCTGAACCATTACAACAGGACGCGTTACGGCCCCACGGTGAGCGTGCTCCCGTACCTTGAGAACCCCAAGGACGTCCTTAAGGGCCACCACATCAGGGCATTCGAGGAGTATCTCGGGGCGATGGGCATGGACATGCGGACGGTTGCATCGCTCCTCAACATAGGCACCAACAGGGACATCATGGACATACTCGCGCTAAACCTCGCATACTCGATGCCGGAGATAGGCAAGTACATATTCGTGAAGGAGGAGGTCAACCGCATAGTCCCATCTATGAGGAACAAGGACGTCACATTCGATACGGAAGCCGGAGGAGTAAGGCCGCAGATAATAGACAAGAGGAAGAGGGAGCTGGTGCTCGGGGTTGTAGAGCTGGAGGCCGACGGCCTTATTTTCGACATGGCACCGTCGCCGGGGGCGAGTTCATGCCTCAAGGGAGCACTGGAAGACGCAATAGACGTGACGAATTATCTTGGGAAGAGATTCCACAAGGAGGGATTCTGCAGGGAGTTCTTCAAGGATGAGAAATCTAGGAGTGAGCTTTTCAGGAGTCTGCGCAAGCCAAGGAAGTGAATGCCGCATAAAAATGCGCGGATTCCGATTTTCCTGGAATTTGGAGCGTTACATTCCAAACCTAGTCGAGGCGCTCGGCGGCGCGGACATATATCCGTGCTGGTGTACATCGCGGTATGAAGCATCGTCAGGAAGACCGGACTCCCTGCCCGATAAAGGAGTCGGTATCTCTAATATTCGCGGTTCCTATGCCTGCTGGCATACTGGGGTTCGCGCTAATGACGTCAATGGGAACGCTCATGATAAACCTCCCTTCCTGGAGCCCGCGGGGATAAGGCTTCTGGTCGAGATAATGGTACTCGTGATAGCGATCGACACCTTCAGAGTCATAGCAAAGAAGATAATGTCACATCTGACAGGCCACAAGGAAGCTGGCATTGTGCTGAGATAGTGTTCGGCGGCACTCCGCCACCGGGACATCCAAAGCAAAATCCAGGGCAGGGAACCGCGCAGCGCAAAAGGCCCGCCAGCAGGCGCAGCTCCAGATGAGCAGTGCGCCTAAGTCTGCGAGAGATCCGTAAGCATATCCTTATTGTCATCGGCAGCAGCCTTGAACCTTTTCCTAGCGGCGCATTTCGCACATTTGTATTCTATCGTGAATTCTCCCCCCTTGTACTCGACGCCTGTCGGCTCCATCAACCCCTTGCACGCCGATTTCCTGTCCCCGGGATTGACGTCCACGTGCTTGCTGGCAAGGCACATCGGGCAATGGTCTGTGTATCCCGTCCCGTGCACCTTTGCCCCGCATCGCTCGCACTCGAAATCCTCTATCACCCTCTTGAACCTTCTGGGCGGCATCCCCATCTCAAGCACGTTATAAGATTGCGCCGCACGTTATATAAACGATGATTGCGTCAGGTATTGCAGATGGCATAATGGCGAACTGCACTCATTCCGATAGCATAAAGGACGTGAAGTGCTGTGTTGAATAACTATTTAACATTTTCGTCGTAAAGGTTTTTATCCTTG
>CAYSQH010000057.1:0-3087 GCA_964433165.1 Microcaldota archaeon | reverse complement strand
ATATTCGAGGCAAAGGGAAGGCCAAGGGACAACCCGCTGATTGTCCACATATCATCATTGAGGCAGCTTGAAGGCGTGGCCGTTGACATTCCGGAAAGGATAATGGGCGCATTGGGGACCCTCTGGCCCGGCCCGGTTACCTTCATACTCAAGAAAAACGGAAGGGTACCTGATGAGGTAAGCGCCGGACTTGATACCGTTGCCGTCAGGATTCCCGCGCATCCTATCGCGCTCCGCCTCATAGAGGCCAGCGGCACCGCGATAGCGGCACCGAGCGCCAACCTTGCGGGAAAGCCCAGCCCTACAAACGCGGCACACGTGTTAAGCGACCTGGACGGGAAAATCGATGCGATAATAGATGGAGGGGACTGCGCATTCGGCCTTGAATCAACCATAATAAACGCGACCGAAAGCCCTGCGGTCCTGCTTAGGCCAGGCGCCTTCACGATAGAGGAGCTTTCGGGCATCATAGGCAGCATAACGGTATCTGGGAATGTCAACGAATCCCTGAGGAGCGGCACCGCGATAGCGCCAGGGATGAAGTACAGGCATTACGCGCCTAGGACGAGGCTGATCGTAGTGAAGGACGAGGATACGCTGATAAGGCTGTCCAGAAGCAATGCGGGGAAGGTGGCCATCATGTGCAGCGACGAGCTTGCGGAAAAGATGGACAGCGGCAAAGCCATAGTGGTAAGGTTGGGCAGCGGGAGAGACCTATACCGAATAGCCAAGAACCTCTTCGGCTCGCTAAGGGAGCTGGACAAGGCAGGGGCTGACATCGCATTCATACAGACGTTCCCGGAGAGGGGCATAGGCCTGGCCATCATGAACAGGATACTGAAGGCATCGGGCGGCGCAGGGAAAAACTCCGAGGAATTGGCGGAATTCTTATGAATCCAATGCCGGTCTTGGCGCACGGAAAGGAATAAAAGAATCATCCGATAGAAGGTATTTCGATGCTGATCGGCGTTGTGGGCCTGAACGGCTCCGGGAAGGATACCATTGCGGAGTTCCTTGCCGACAGGCACGGCTACTCCAATAGGGACCTTGGCCAGGAGATCAGGAACGAACTGAGTAGGCTGGGCAAGAACCACCTCGACAGGAATGAGATGATAGCCCTGGGCAATGAGAGGAGGCATAAATACGGCTTCAACTACTGGTGCAGGAACGCCATCGAATCGGCAAACTCAAGAGACGTGGTGATAACGTCGCTGCGCAACCCCCTTGAGGTTGAGGAGATCAAGAACAGGAACGGAGCGGTAATGGAGGTATTCGCGGACCAGAGACTTCGTTTCGAGAGGACAGCTGAACGGATCAGGAAGAACCCGGACTCTCACGGTGACATACAGAGCTTAGAGGCGTTCAGGGCCATGGAGGAGAAGGAATTGAGAAGCGATGACCCTGCTAAGCAGCAGCTCATCAAGTACATCGAGATGGCAGATATCAGGATCGACAACAACGGCACGTTCGAGCAGCTTTACAGGAGGATTGATGAGGCCCTGTCGAGGCTCGGCAAGGAATAGATTCTGCAATCAGGCCTTCTTCGCGTCATGGTATTCCTCTACGCTCTCATCCATTATGTCGAGCTTGATGCCGGCCTGCTTGAGCATCTCGACGGACTCCCCGCCCTCGTGGTACATCTTTAGGCATACTACCCTTTTTATCCCTGCATTGATTATCGCCATCGCGCAGGTCCTGCATGGTGTCATCGAGCAGTATACCGTGCCGCCGTCTATCGAGACGCCGCGCTTTGCGGCGTTGGTTATCGCATTCATCTCCGCATGGGCAGTCCTCACGCAGTGCTTCGATACGTGGCCGTCCTCATGCACCGTATCCTTGAACATGTGCCCCACCTCATCGCAGTGCGGCAGGCCCGCTGGAGCGCCAACATATCCAGTGGACAGCACCTGTTTGTCCTTTGCGATTACGCATCCGGACCTGCCCCTGTCGCACGTCGCGCGCTTGGCAACCGCCTCCCTTACCTCTAAGAAGTACTCGTCCCATGAGGGCCTTCTGTAAGCCCCAGATTCATTCTCCGCCATGCAACCACCGTCGTCTATTTATAAGCAAGAAAACATTAATAATATGCGTTAAAAATATCTCAATCGATGCTCCTATCGTCCAGCTCGGCCAAGGACACTGGGCTTTCAACCCAGGAACTCGGGTTCAAATCCCGATGGGAGCAAACAAGAAAATCGACGACAGTCGTGGGTTCAAATCCAATAAAGCAGCGAAGCTCAAAAAAGAAAATGGGTTCAAATCCGCAACTGTAACCGAATACGAAAGGCTTATTAACAGCCTTTATTCGGTTCTTCCTACTCTTACTCATCATCAGATTAAGTTAGTAAAGAAAATTGTTCACAAACAATTCCTAAAGAAGTTCGCAAAGAACCAACCTCCTAAATACGGTAGCCTCAACAAAGGCTTTACCGAACAGGAGGTGCAGTTATTCTTTAGAACGATAGACAATCCGAAGCTTCATCTATTATTTTCCTATCAAGCGCAGCTTGGTCTCAGAATAGGTGAAGCGGTAAAACTCAATGTCAACAACCCCACCTCAAGAGGTGGGGCTTATTGAGGAATAAGCAACGCATTGAATTCATCGAAAGATGTAACCCCACCGCAAGCGGTTGGGGTATTCTCCAGGAATAAAGAGGAAGGCATGGCACATTATACTGACAAGCTATCCCCTAATCCTGATAGCGCAGAACCTACCGAAGAACGTAGCAGTAATAATTTCGCTCTGCCTGCTGCTCTTCTGGCTTACCTCAGAGCTGCTCAGGACAAGGTTCAACATCAACACTCCGACTGCGATGCTCATAAGGAGAGTATCAAGAAGCACAACCAACAAAACTCTAAAAGTCACTTGGAAGATGATAAGGATACCCTACTGGATAATAGGGCTTACAATCGCCCTTATATTCTTCAATTATCAAGCAGTGATTGCAGCAACAATCACTCTTGCATTCGGCGATGCGGCAAGTGCGCTGTCAAGGCGCGCACTGAATACGCATAAGATTTATATCGGGCTGTTATAGTAGATTAGATTAATAACCGAACATTTATAAGAGTTCTTTCACATAGATT
>CAYSQH010000056.1:0-3479 GCA_964433165.1 Microcaldota archaeon | reverse complement strand
TTCCCTTTGCCTCGAATATCTTTCTACATGCATCGGGATTGAATGCGTCTGCCCCTATCCCGTACACGGTTTCAGTCGGGAATGCCACTATTCCCCCGTTGATTATTATCTCCGCAGCCCTGGATATGGCTGCCTTGTCGGGATTCACAGGGTTGGAGCTGAGGATCTCTGTCAATGGAACACCTAACATGCATGTTTTAATGTTTTCTTTTTAAATATTAAATGTTTTCGTGAACGTCGATCCGGTCGAGATAAGGATAGTCAGCAAGGTGCTGTGGCCCGAGGAGGAGGTGGAGGGCACGGTAAAGCAGCGCAGGATAGGCCCCGGGGGCTCGGTCACAACCCAGACAACCGTCGTCGTGACCAACATGCGGCTGATAATAATAAACAGGGCGACCCTCGGGTTCAGGCAGGACTACGAGGTAATACCCTATTCGGCGATAACAAGCGTCAGGATGGAGCACGGGTTGATCTCATCATCCGTGTTCATAAGGGTGCAGGGATTCAGCACCGAGAAGGGCCTTCTGAAGAAGGGGGCCCAGGAGGGGGAGATAGACGGCCTAAGGAACAAGGAGGCGGAGGAGCTCGCAGACGTGATAAACAGGAAGCTGGAGAGCAAGTACGACGTGCAGGCTGAGATACAGAAGGAGGCTACCGCGAAGGTCGACCTCGACAAGCAGATAGACAATGCCGTCGGTACTTTTGTATACTGCACCAAGTGCGGCACCAAGAATCCCTCGGATTCCAAGTTCTGCAGGAGCTGCGGCGCGCAGCTCTCCTGACAAGGTTTATATGCAACGTCATGCTAAATGCATCAATGTGATTTGAATGGGAAAGGACATGTTCATATACGTGGTTGTGCTGCTCGCTTTGCTGGTATTCGCGGCCCTCGCCGCGATAAGCGTGCATTCCAATGGACTGGCTGCCGGAAGGGCCAACAGGATCTCCGTGACCGCCAGCGGCACGGTATCGAACGTTTCAGCCGAGGCGCTGCTGTACGTCACGATGAATGCGACCGGGGCGACTAACGGCGCCGCCGTAAACAACCTCACATCAACGCTCAATTCCTTCAACTCCACAATATCCGGATACATAGGCGGCAACTCAAGCAAGGTGACGACGCAGAGCTTCCAGGTGTACAAGCTGTACAACAGGAGCGGCTACCAGGCAACGGAGATAGTGCAGGTGATGGTGCCGAGCATACGCAACACTGGCTCCGTGATAGGGGCATTATCGTCCATACCGAACACTTACGTTACCGGGGCATACCCGAAGCTCTCCGATGCTCAGATGAGCCTGATGCGGAAGCAGGCCCTTGCCCTGGCATTGGGCAACGCGACATCGCAGGCCAGGGCCCTGATAGGCAACAGTGCGATAATCTCCAGGAACATAACCATAAACAGCTACTACGTGCTGCCGTATTCGTATGGCGTGACGTCCTCAGCGGCAATCCCGGGAACCGTCACGGTAACTCCGCAATTCTATGGCGGGACGAATAGGGTAACTGAGAGCATAACGGTAGTGTTCACCTACCAGAACTGAGGTGGCGAATGCCGCCTTTCATTTTTTGTCTCATGCTTAGCCGTGGCTAAGCTCCCGCTTGCACAAAATCATAAAGAAAAAAGGGAAAGAATATTGGAGACATGCCTGCAGGATTAACCTGCAAGCCCTATCTCTATCTGCACCGTGTCCGGAACCCTTATGCGCATTATCTGCCTTAGTGCCTGTTCGCTGCCGTCTATTATTATCAGCCTCTTGTGGACCCTCATCTCCCACTTCTCGTAGGTGTGGCTTCCGTCCCCGCATGGCGTCTTCCTCGTAACTATGTGCATCCTCCTTGTCGGTAGGGGCACTGGTCCTCTGGACTTGACGTTTATCGAGGTGGCTATTGACTTTATCTGCCCCGCTATCTCGTCAATGTCCCTTGATATGGTGCCAACGAGCTTTATCACTGCCTGTGTCATGGACCCAACCTCACTTCGCGACAACGTCAAGGATTATCCCTGCGCCTACCGTCTCTCCCATGTCCCTTATGGCGAACCTCCCAAGCTGCGGAAAGTCGCTGAACTTCTCCAGGCATATGGGCTTCGTAGGCTTTATCTTGACAATCGCGACGTCCCCGGTCTTGATGGTCTCTGGATTCTTCTCGGCCGTCTGCCCGGTCTTTGGATCCTTCCTCTCGACTATGTCAACTATCGTGCAGGCAAGCTGCGCGGTGTGTATGTGGAATACAGGGGTGTAGCCCTTCGCTATAACGTTCTGGTGGTGCAGCACTATTATCTGCGCCGTGAACTCCGATGCGACCGTAGGCGGATTGCTTGACGGGCCTATTACGTCCCCCCTCTTTATGTCCTTCCTGTCGACGTTCTTTATGTTGAACCCGATGTTGTCGCCAGGTTGCGCCTGCTGCAGCTGCTGGTGGTGCATCTCGATGCTCTTTACCTCCGTTTTCGCACCGCTTGGCATTATTATCACGGGATCCCCTACCTTGAGTATCCCGGTTTCTACCCTTCCTACAGGGACGGTCCCGAAGCCTGATATGCTGAAAACGTCCTGTATCGGGAGCCTGAGCGGCTTGTTCGTCGGCTTCTCCGGCACCACAAGGGTGTCGAACGCTGCGAGCAGGGTCGGGCCGTTGTACCACGGCATCTTGTCCGACTTCTTGCCCGTGTTGTCCCCTATCTGTGCCGAATAGGGTATGAACGGTATCTTGTCGACCTTGAAGCCCAGCTGCTTCAGCAGAGCTGTGGCCTCGGTCTTTATCGCCTCGTACTTCTGCTGGCTGTAGTTGGAGACGTCCATCTTGTTTACCCCCACTATGAGCTGCGGAACGCCGAGTACGTTTACCAATATGGCGTGCTCCCTTGTCTGGGGCTTTATCCCCTCCTCGGCGCTTATTACGAGCACCGCGGCGTCGGCCTGGCTCGCCCCCGTAATCATGTTCTTTACGAAGTCCCTGTGTCCAGGGGCGTCTATTATCGTGAAAAAGTACTTCTGGGTCTGGAACTCCTTGTGGGCTATGTCTATCGTTATTCCCCTCTCCCTTTCCTCCTTCAGGTTGTCCATGACGAACGCGAACTCGAAGGTTGGCCTGTTGAATTGCTGCGTCAGTTCCTTGTACCTTGCTATGTCCCTATCCGTTATCGACCCTGTTTCATAAAGCATCCTTCCTACTGTAGTCGACTTTCCGTGGTCAACGTGACCTATAAAGATCAGATTCATGTGTGGTTTGTCTGCCATTCGTTTCACCGATTCTAAGCATTATCGTTGTATATTTTGGACTAGAAATTAGCCCGTTCGCGCGCTCATCGCACGATTCAGAATATTTATTGTGTATAAGATATAAAAAGCTATCGAATCCGGGCAGAGATCATACGCCAGACAGGTATGCTGGAATTGGCGTTTCTTCTGGCGCTCGGCAATTCATGTAAAGTAAACCTGTAAAGTATCCACTTTACACTCTTTTATTCTTTCTCTGA
>CAYSQH010000055.1:0-3569 GCA_964433165.1 Microcaldota archaeon | reverse complement strand
TGCGCAATTCACTGAGGACTGAAGTCGCTCAGTATTCTTGCGCGTGGCGAATAAATACAGATAACCAGTGTCTAGTACTCCTGCTTTTCCTGGCATTGCTCTATCGTTATCACATACCCCAAGTTTACCAATAAGATTGACTTTGAGAGCCTGTTGGCCCCGTCAACGAACTTCTTGACCTCGTACTCTATCTTAAGGAATTTGCCATCGAATGCCAACAATTCCCCCTTGTAGTCGCCGGGCGCCTGATCGTCCTTCGTTCCGGCACCATAGTGCGTTTTTACCAGTATCTTCTTGCCAACCAGTTCCTCGAGAAGTGCTTTGTCGTACTCCATAGATATCATCATGCACTCATGGGAGGACTGTCCTGAACAATACCGTATTGAAAAGTATTGCGCCGACCATCTTTGCCTTGGAGAGCTTGGAATATGACAGGTCTGTGTTGGAAAGATCGGCATTGGAGAGGTTTGAGCCAGACAGGTTTACGTCAAACAAGGTCGAGTTCGAGATGTTGGAATTTGAGAGGTCTGCGCCTGAGAGGTCTGCCCTGCCAAGGTTGAACTTGCTTAGATCGAGCCTGCTCAGGTTCCTGCCGCTCAGGTCAACTATCTTGTTGCGCTTCTGCGCCTCGGCTATCAGCGCCTTTATGTTGCTGCGCGTAAGCTTCCTGTCCTTCAGAATAGTAAGGTACCTGTCATGGCATCTGAATTTAAGGGGCATAAGATCGGTCATTCCACCATATATAATATGGGTCCCCACATATATAGCACTTTGTAATTGCAATTGCGGCAGAACCCTGCAGTCAGGTGCTGGAGAGCAGGAACATAAGGAATATATCCATCAAGAATCATATTTACTAACGATTGAATGCTTTTCGGCAGGCCCGTTCGCGGCAGCGTAGTTGGAATCGATGGCCTTGAGCAGTACCTCGACAGGTGCTTCGATGAGGAGGTAGGGAAGACAACTGCAAGGATGCCAAGGCTGGTGGGCGAGCTGGCGAGGGCCTTCTCCGATTTCGGCGCGGCAGTAAGGGAATTTTCTGAGAAGGAATCGAAACCCAGCATGGAGTACCTGTACATGGTAAAGGAGGGGTTCGTCTCCTCCCAAAGGCCCAACTACACCAACCATATAATTAGGATAGCTGCAACCAGGCCTGAACCTAAGGGATCGAACCTGTATTCGACTGCCAAGGCGGCGGCGGAAGCCTACGGAGACATAATCATGGAAGTGCTCAAAGCAAACAATACTTTCAAGGTAGTGATAATAGGATACGCGGAGGAGCTTAAGGATGTGAAAAGGCACTTCAACACCATGGAGAGGCTGCACAAGAACCTGAATGAGGACCTGGCCTTATGTGATGGCAAGTTCAGTGAGTACATGGGCATGCGCGACAGGATAGGGAACATCCTTGGGGACCTCTCAAGGGCAAGCCGAATGGATGGCAGCTTGCCAGAACAGCATGATAGCGGTCCTGTGAGGACCGAGGGCGCCGAGGAGTTAGAGGCAGAGATCCACAGCCTGGAAAGTGAGCGTGAATCCGCAAAAAGCAGGAAGGCGGAGGCGGCATCATCGATAACCCGCATGCTGCTCCCCATGGGTAGGATCGCCAGGAAGCACGACCACATGTCCCCATCCAAGAGGAAATTGGGCGATTACATAGACAGACCGTCGGAGATAACAAAGGACGCAGAGAATCTGGAGGAATTCCGCGGGCATGTCTCATCCATGATCGAGGAGGTAAGGACAGGAAAGATCGGGGTTAGGAGCCCTGAGCAGACGATATCGCAACTCAGCGCCGCAAGGGATGCCGACTTCACGGTGATTGCCGATTCATTGCACAGGGATGATTTGGAACTGAAGCGGATAAATGAACGGCTGGCGAAAGCTAGGGAAACTAGGTCAATGATAGAGAGGGCCAATGAAAGCGAGAGGCAGAGGGCCAGGGGCAAGGATGAGGCGCAAAGGAGCCTGGAGGGGCTAAGAGCCGGCGTGCTGACCCAGAAATCCGAGATAGAGAGTTTGTTCATGAGCGTCTACAGGAAGCGCATTGAGATAAGGCTCGAAGCTGATATGTCTGTTTAAAATAAATGCAATGGTATAAGAATCTGAATATTGCATTTATACCATGGCTGGAAAGATGAACATTGCAGCGCTGGCAATCGTTGCGGTTGTAATAGTAGCTATACTCGCATACGCAGCGACAGTTTACACTTCTAGGATCGCGTCCCCGCAATCTGTAGTTGCAGTACAGATTACGGATCCACCCAAAGTCCCTGCTGGAACCCAGCAGCTCCTCGTGACATACTCGTCCGTTGGATTGCATAGCAGCTCTAGAGGTTCTGCAAACCAATCGCAGTGGATAACAGTTGCTGGCAATGGCACGATCAACCTGTTGGCGCTTACTAACGCCTCTCAGACAATAGCCAACGCCAAGATAGCAGCGAACTCCACGATAAACATAGTGAGATTCAACATCACTTCTGCGCAGATAGTCATAAATGGCACAACATATAACGTTACGGTGCCGAACAGCCAGATAAACATTGCAATTACGGGAAGCCAGAAGATAAATTCCAGCTCATCATCGGTCTTGATAGACTTCTACCCAACGGTAAACGTGCATGGGAGCGCCAAGGGCACCGTATATATGATGGTGCCAGCATCGAGGGCCATAGTTGTCAACTCCAACTCCAGCATAAGCATAAACGCCAATATTGGGAGCACCTCCCGCATAGGCGCAGGATTAAGGCTCAGGCTTGGGGCCAATGCAAGCTCGAGCGTAGGGGGCGTATGCATAGGCATAAATGGGAACCCGTGTGGTGGCACAACGGCAACAACCACGATAAACCAGAGCGGCAACGGAACGGAAATGAACAATACCGTAACGGTGAAAGCAGGCGGCAAGATAAGCAACTTCCTTGTGCAGGGCGTAAACTACAATAACGCCACTGTGAGCGGCCTGCTCTATGTGATGTACCCTGTAGCCAAGACCGTCGGGGCCAATACCGTACTGCACATCGGCAGCACAATTGGGTATCCATGCGACAATACGCTCTCAATGCTTACAGGCGTCAATGCAAACGGCACTGCAACATTCAGGACCATAATCAATTCCAGTGCACATGTAGGAGGATGCCCTGTATAGGCCATTGATAGGAATATGCGCCGCCACAGGGTGCGGCATATCCGGACTAGTGCCATGCCGTGGATTATAGGGCAAGAGATGAGGTGCGGACTATGCGCACCCAGAATCGAACCCACATTATTTTGCAGCTGGCTTCGTCGGTTTTGGGCTGTTCCTGCTCTTGAAGTATTGGCCTATCAGTCCGCCTATCACTCCTAATACCAAACCAACGACTATATCCGCCACCAAGGCGAGCTCAAAAACTGCGCCAAGCACCTCCGACAGGGAAAGAGCAGCCTGTGAACCCGACAAGCTTGCCCCGGGGATTGCCGAAAGTAGGGAATATGATATCAGGACTGCGATTACGCCAGAGATTACTCCAGACCCTGCGCCTGCCGCGACGGCCTGCCCTCTGGACTTATTAGCTATCTGCCCGGCAACCACG
>CAYSQH010000054.1:3181-3606 GCA_964433165.1 Microcaldota archaeon | reverse complement strand
CTGGCCCTGAACCGGTCCCTTCTGTGGACTATCGTCACGCTGCTTGCGAACCTAGTGAGGAAAATGGAATCCTCCATCGCGGTGTCGCCCCCTCCCACGACTATGACCTCCTTGTTCTTGAAGAATGCGGCATCGCATGTCGCGCAGCTGCTTACTCCCTTGCCAATGAATTTCCTCTCCGATTCGAGCCCCAGCCACTCCGAGGATGCGCCGGGCGCGAGTATCATGCATTTTGCTCTGTATCCCCTGCTGCCTGTCCTTATGACGAACGGCCTTTTCGTAAGGTCCACATCAGTAACGTCCTCGTCGATGAACCGCGTCCCGAACCGCTCCGCCTGCTTCCTGAATAGCATCATGAGGTCTGGCCCTTGTATCCCCTCGGGAAAACCCGGGTAGTTGTCAACGAGGGTAGTAAGAAGCAGCTG
>CAYSQH010000054.1:0-3171 GCA_964433165.1 Microcaldota archaeon | reverse complement strand
GCTGCCCCCCGTACTGCGAGCCGTCTATCATCAGCGGCCTGAAATCCTCCCTTGCTGTATATATTGCCGCGGCGTACCCTGCGGGTCCGCCGCCTATTATTATGAGCTCCTCCGTGTCCATAATAGTTTAGCGCCGCAAAAACATATAAATATGAGTAATGCTTTATTGAATACTTCAAAAGACGGCGACCTGATGATAGAATCCAACAATGTTAGGATATCCCTTGACAGGAGGGAACGTGAGTCTGACATAGATTTCATCTCCCATGCACACACCGATCACCTGGGCGCTGCAAGATCCTCCAAAGGGATACTTGCCAGCCAGCAGACCATAGAGCTTATAGAGAGCGCGTACGGCCTGGCAGTGCGCAACAGGGCCTCCTGCACGGAGAACATGCGCCTGCTTGAGGCTGGGCACATGCTCGGCTCAAGGCAACTGTCCATAAGCTGCGAGGAGCGCGGGGCGCGCATAACTTACACAGGGGATTTCAAGACCTCAAGGTCCAGGACGGTGAGGCCCATAGAGGTCGTGGACTCCGACATGCTGATAATGGATTCCACATATGCGGACTCTCTCCTGCGCTTTGAAGACAATGAAGAGGTGGAGTCGGCGCTGCAGGACTGGACCCTTGGGAAGATTAAGAATGGCATAGTTGTATTCAGCGCATATGCGATGGGCAAGGCGCAGGAGCTCATAGCGATACTCAACGAGGTTGAGATAAAGCCGCTGGTCAGCAGGAAGATAAGCAGGGTCTCAAGAGTGTACAACGACAATGGGGCCAGACTGGACTATTCATCCGCATACGATTCAGACGAAAGCTACGATTCGCTTGTGCATGAGAACTTCGTTGGCATAACCGATTCGAGGGGATTACCCTCGTTCAGGGCGGCTCTGCATGCGGCCCACAACAAGAGGGTGTATACCGCGGTCGCTACGGGGTTCGCCAAGATATTCAGGTTCGATACCGATGCGCAGTTCGCCCTGAGCGACCATGCGGACTTCTCGCAGAGCGTGGATTACATAGAGGCATCGCACTCAAGCAAGGTACTGACCTATGGGCCTAATGCCAGGCAGTTCGCCGCAAATCTTTCAAGGGAGGGCTACGATGCGGAGCCGTTCAGCGATTCCGCCGCGGCAGCCATGATGGCAGTGCAGCGCGCATGACAAACTGGACTTAACGCTTAATTTCTGTTATGGGGGGCAATGAAATGATGAAAAAAGTTGCAGAGATACACTGCATGGACCCAAGGAGCAGGCACCATGAAGGGTACGGGCTGAAGATAAAGACCGCAGGCGGCTTCGTCGGCGGCAACCTGAAGGACAACATGCCGCAGCTGTTGAGGAACTATGGCATAGCAGAATTGAGGGTGCATCAACATACAGATTGCGGGGCCATGGGTCTGGTGCGTTCCGCAATAAAGGACAAGACTAACGTAGATCCCGTAACATATGAAAGGGTTGTGGAGCCATTCGTCCGCCAGGTCAAGCACCAGGGAGACGAAAGCAGGCTGTCGGGCATAGCCATTGGGATACAGGTAAACATCGCCGAAAGGTGGAAGAGCACTGTGCTTAAGGCTATCTCATACAGCGTGGACAAAACCGTCGGAGAGGTGAAAGGGCCAAAGGTCCTGTTGCTGACTCCGCCGTTCTTCAGCAGATCCGAGGACCTAGTAAACTCTGTGGATCTGAATCCCGAGCATACGTACATAGTGACGCTCGTCCCAGGTGAACTCCACAGGATGGCCGTTGATCCGAAGATAGCTGTGAAATACCTTGGGATAAACGATGTCCGCCTGTACAAGGGCAAGAACGATGATTCCGGGGTCATAGAGGACTTCTGGAGAGCCATAAGGAACGGAAAGGTCGCCCTCGGGGCCAATGTCACGAGGATGGATTAGATGCAGCGCGCATTGATAGGGTGCATGGACCGCAGACTCAACATGTTCTTCGACAGACTGTCCGACGGTGGGACGGACGGGTCCACGATAATCGTGCGCAATGCGGGCGGATGCGTTGCTTCGGCACTGGGCACCATAGGGATGATTTCGCCTGCTGAGATAGACTGCTATACCCATACGGACTGCGGGGCGATGAAGGTGGCGAGGGCCGCATGCTCCAAGATGGAGAATGGCAAGCAGCTCGACGAGGCCGAATCCAACCCCGGCATATACGATACTGTCATTGCCCCGCTTTCGGGAAAGAGCTATGCCAGCCCTATCGAAATAGAGGGCGCCAATACGGAGCTGCAGAGGGTAAGCCTCGCATCCCTGGCCAAGGCACATCCTGGCACAAGATGCGAATGCGAGCTGGTCGACCTCTCGAAGATGGATGCCCCAAAGTCGAACGGCAGGCACGTGCTTGCGATAGGCACAGCGTTTTCTGGGAGGTACAGAGAGCTGTCGGAAAGGCACGGCCTGGAGGTAAATGAAACCTATTTCGTCCAGGCCAATGTTATGGACGAGGTATTGCCTTCCGCATTGCTGGCGATAGACAAGTTGGGGCTGCGCAATGTCGTGTTTGTATCTGCCGGAAAGAAGGACGATGCAATCCTGCAGCAATGGGCATCCAGTCCCGCGTTCTCCTCGCTGTTCAACAGGTACGGGATAAGCCCTGAAGTCATGGGATTCTGACGCCTTGCCCGGATGGGAATGGCATTTTCCCTTGTGCACACGGGCCTAATGCCGCGCCGCCTTTCTTTTAACTTAATTTCCTGCGGCGCTTTACGTCGAGCAGCGCCTTTACGGAATTCTCCGACAACCATTGGCTGACCTCATCGTAGTCAAGCACCTTGACCCTCGCATTTATTATTATCCCCATGCTCTGTTCGCTGCTTATCAGGGATATCTTTGTAGTAAGGTCCATGAGTTTCTCCATGTATTCGCTGTGCCCTCTTGCAGACAGCCTCGCCTGCAGAGCCTTCCTGAATTTGTCGATGTCCGTTCCTCTCGGCACGTCGAGCCTTATGCGTATCGATCGCTCGCTTATCCTGCTGTGGTTCTGCAGAAGCCCCTGGTTCATCGCGGAGTTTGGTATGTACATTAGTATGTGGTCGTCCTTCATGAGCCGCGTGTATATCACCCCTATGCTTTTCACGGTTCCGGTTATCTCGGAGAACATTGGCTCATGTATGTATGTCGGGGCCTGTATCGAGTAATACAATGGTATGAATG
>CAYSQH010000053.1:0-3707 GCA_964433165.1 Microcaldota archaeon | reverse complement strand
TGAGCTGTAGAAAAGTAAGAAGAAAGTAGTGCCGTTTGGCAGTACCTCACTTTCTCCACTCTTCTCCATGCTAAAACTATGTTAGACAAGGGTGCAAAATGTGGTCGCTATATATAACCCCAAACATAACTCGGGGAGCCGGAGATTTGAACTCCGATCGCCAGCGCCCAAGGCTGGTAGTCTGCCAGGTTAGCGTAGCTCCCCATTTTACGACGGATAAGTATTGGGGAAAGGTTAATAAATACTTTTCACGAAATATCTATTTATGGGGTTCCTATGTCAGTAGATCTTCTTCCATGGACAGAAAAATACAGGCCCAAATCCCTTAATGACGTCATAGGCCAGAAGCTAATCGTGGAGCGCCTTAAATCGTTCGTCAAGAGGGGAAATTTCCCGAACATGATTTTCGCGGGCACCGCAGGAATAGGGAAGACCGCCTGTGCGATAGCGATGGCACGCGACCTTTACGGAGAGGACCTGGGATCCGCCCTCAAGGAGATGAATGCGAGCGACAGCCGCGGCATAGACGTAATACGGGGGGAGGTGAAGGAGTTCGCCAAGACGATATCAATAGCAAAGGTGCCTTTGAAGATAATATTCCTCGATGAGTCAGATGCGCTCACCTCGGACGCGCAGCATGCGCTGAGGAGGACCATGGAGGTCTTTGCATCGGAGACGCGCTTCATACTCAGTGCCAACTACGCCAGCAAGATAATAGAGCCTATACAGAGCAGATGCATAGTCTTCAGGTTCAAGCCCCTTACCGAAGAGGACATGAAGGTTTATGTTAAAAGGATCGCGGAGGGGGAGGGCCTTGAGACGGATGACAAGGCGATAGAGGCCCTAATATACGTCGGGGACGGGGACCTGAGAAGGCTCACCAACGTGCTCCAGAGCGCAGCAATCCAGAGCAAGAAGATAACTGAGGCAAGCATATATGACATTGCCGCACGCGCCCGCCCAAAGGAGATAATAGCGATGCTCAATTATGCGGCATCTGGCAACTTCGACAGCGCGAGAAACGAGCTGGACAACCTGATGCTGAGGAACGGGATGAGCGCGGAGGACATACTTACGCAGTGCTACAGGGAGGTCCAGAACATGGCTATAGAGGAGAGGGCTAAGCTCGCCATCATAAAGGACATAGGGGAATGCAACTTCAGGGTCGTGGAGGGAGCGAACGAGCGCATACAGATAGAGGCCCTGATAGCCGGGATAGCCCTCAGGGCGAAGGGCAAGCCTTCGTGAGGGCATGTCAGCCCTGCGCCGTCCTGCTTCCGAATATCCCTTCCTCTACGTCTTTGAGGGTCTTTGCTGTCCTTAGCAGGCTTTTTAGGTCAGCCAAGGCCATTTTCACCTCTACGTATCCTACCCTATGGTAATTCTCCTCCCTGCTTGCATTGCTTTTCCACCGAGTTTCTATGCTATCATTTGGTTTCTGCATGCTCTTACCCTGTGATTAATCAGCCCCTTCCATGTAATGGTGATGGTTGCTCATCGGAAGGTCGTTTATCGCGTCAGTGAGCCAATGTATCCTGGAGTCCAGCGTGTACCCGTTCGATTTCGCGACCTTGACAGCGGCCTCCGCAAACGCCGCAATTATGTCCTTCCTCGTGGCGATGGTCCTGTCTGGCACATTATGCGCCATCAGCGCCATTATATTTGTCCTTATCTCCCTTCCCATGTGCATTCCTATTACGTAGTTGACCTTGATCTCATGTCCGTCAACGCCAATGGAAAGCCTCCCGCAGCCGCTCCTGCCCTCGTGCATCACGTTAGGCCCTGATGTATGGATCAGCTCGTCCTTGTGCGGTCCCCTTTCAGCGGTCCATCGGATTGCACTGCTAACCTCCATAAATACCACGCGTTTGGTGAACCATTCAGTGTAAATGGTATAAATCGCTTTTGTACAACCTGTCTTGCCTATTCGAGCGATACCTCCAATTGCCCTGCATAGGGGGTCTGGGGTGCTTGTATGTACAGGTTGACTATGCAGCTGTTAGGGTCATTGACCTTTATCGGAAGCTTGGGGTCAGATCCTGCGAACATGAACGGGCTTGCTATGGATATCCTGCTTACCGTGTCCCCGAATGTCAATGCCTTGTAGAGCTGCACCTTTTCGGTGAATATCTGGCCCTTTGGTATGCTGAGTATCCTTGATGACGTCTCTATCGGGACGTCCCTACCCTTCCATTTGAGCACCGTTTCCTTTATCTCTACGTGAACAACCTCAGGGTCGTCCGACTCGAGGGATATGCTGATGGGCCCGGAATAATTGTGGGACGGCCCCTTTATCCTAAGCTTGAATACCACCTTCTCCTCGGGGTTTATAGTTATGGGGGCATTTGGCTCGGCAGATACCAGCGAGAACGGCTCCGATACCTTTATCGCATTGACCCTTATTGGCTCAGCCTTCTGCGACTTGAAGTCTGCGGCCTCCGTAAGCATGTCCGAATGGGTCTTGTTTCTGAACGGTATCTCTACATCGAACGGGTTCTCCGATGCGGTGAAGCCCTCCAGGCCGTGCATGTTCCCGTGCAGCTTGACATTTACCGCGGTTATGGTTATATATGGCTTGCCGCTGCCGCCCTTTAGGATGTCTAAAAAGCCCATGGTATCAATTTATAAGAGCGCAGTCAAAGTATAAAATGGTGTTGTGATGTTGAAAAAGGGAAGCAAGGCCCCGGATTTCAGGCTGAAGGGAAGCGATGGCAGGATGCACAGGCTTGCCGAATTCAAGGGAAAGCGCATAGTCCTTTACTTCTACCCTAAGGACAATACTCCCGGGTGCACGATGGAGGCAAAGGGCTTCAACAAATCCCTAGCGCGCCTCAGGAAATCCGGCGCAGAGGTCGTTGGTATAAGCGGGGACAGCCTAAGTTCGCACAGGGCATTCCGCAGCAAGTGCTCCTTGAAGTTCCTGCTGCTTTCTGACCCGAGGAGCGCCGTCATAAGGAAATACGGCGCCTACGGTAGCCGCGGCATATTCGGCATGGGGACCCTTAGAAAGACGTTCATAATAGACAGGAACCTGAAGATAGCGAAGATATACGAGAAGGTGAATCCCCTGGGCCACGACAAGGAGGTACTCTCCTTCCTCTCTCAGAGGTAGCCGAGCTCCCTGAGGCGGTTCCTTATTATCTCCGCTTCGTAGTCGGCCTTCTTGTTGCCTTTCTCGCTCAGTACTTCCCTCAGTATGAACGCCACGTATCCCGACACCGATGGGAATCCAGTGCCATCTATGTGCCTCTCCACCTTCTTGAACAGCTGCCTTGGAATGGAGATGCTCGTGAACTCTATTCTCTTCTCCCTTACGACCTTCATTGCACCGCTAATTACTGCTGCAGGAAGCTATTTATAACTAATTATGCATAAATGTTATTGATTATACATAATGATAATCATGTGTGAGTGAAATGGCGGGAAACAAGTTCATAGAGGAGTTCAACAGGAACCCTACAGAGGAGAACTGGAGGAAGTTCGAGGGTATCATGAAGAAAGACAAGGCTAGGTACTACTATGTTGCATTTCCTGCGGGGGTGAAGGGCAAGGGCAGCCTGAAGGACGCATACGCGGTCATATACGACGGGCAGAGGAAGCAGCTGTACAAGATACCGGCGATGAAGAAGACAAAGAATGGGATAGAGGGGGCAACAATACACCTCAAGAGGCTTGAGGTGAACAGGAGGGCGATTTAAATGATGGAG
>CAYSQH010000052.1:0-3935 GCA_964433165.1 Microcaldota archaeon | reverse complement strand
CTTCACCTTCGTGGATTTCATTGCCGTAAGCCGTGCGGCTACAACTAGGCTCTCCACGGCCATGCTGGCGCTCGCCTCCTTTCCCATGCCGTTCAGCTTGAAGAGGTTTATCTTGAAGTTCCCCGGAACCTTCCATATCGTGGCTCCCGCTGACTTGGCCCACTCCTCGTTCTCTCCGTTCCAGTCGATCATCAGGAAGTTAACTCCGCCTGCAATGGAAGCCCTGCCCGCCACCGTAAGCATTGTAACTGTCTTCCCCGATGAAGTGCTGCCATTGATCAGTATGTGGTGGTTCGGCTGGTGCATGTAATTCAGATATCGCAACCCGTCCATTCCCACTTCCACAGGCATGCTCCTCCTGTCCGCGCTTCTCGATTCGGTCGTATGCAGATAGGACCTGCCTATCAGGAACGAATCCCTAGGCCTTGCGACAATACCAAGTTTGCTCTTGGTCTGTCTCACAAATACCCAGAGCAGAATTGCGGCAGTAATGGCAAATGCGGCAATAAACGCAAGAGCCGATCCAAACACGTAGTAGAAGGCAATCCCTTCTATAATGTACAGAACAAGCCCGGCAAGGGCAAGTTTCGCAGTCATCCATACTACGGATCCCGTCTTCCGCAGCTTCTCCACCGTTCTTCCCGCACCTTCAATCTTTCCGCGCAGCCTCTCAACAGCCTTGTCAACAGACACCTGTTCGATTCCAACCCATTTTTCCATGCAACCACCAATGTTTTACGAAATGCGGGCAGGCAACGGCCTGCCCTGAATAATTCAAGTCAACTGCTTTTGCCCCGTGTTCCCATTTGGGCTATCTCCTCCCTCATGCTCTCGATGAACGCCCTGAGCACCGGGCTGATCGGCACTTCCGGGTGATTTAGGAAGTACTCGACCGCCTCGGCGTAGCGCTCTATCTCCTCGGTTTCCTCTGCCTTGCTGGCCGTCTTACCCTCCCCTTCCCAGCCATCCTGAGCAGTATGCGGTCTATGAAGTCGAGTGTCCTGCCTCCCTTCAGTTCCTTCAGTATCCTTGGATATTCCGCATCCGCGATCTCCACCGTGTCCTTCTCAGCCGCCGCGAGCGCTTCGGCCTCGCTATCGTATTCCTGTTGTTCCATTTGCGTCCACCTCACGCTTCATCTGCTCGCCAAGCACGTGGCGTATGAAGCCTGCCTTCTTGTACCCCTCCATTGCCTTTCCCTCAAGCCAGTCCGCGAGATCCTTTCCCACGTATACCAGCACGCGTTTACCGGTTCTAGCCATTTTCATGCACCTAGATGCAAGAACTTGCTTACATCTAATTTAATCTATATTAATTAGAATATATAAAACTATCGCCAAATATGTGTTTACTTTACTACATATTAATACAGATAGTGATATATTTATATAGTTGCGCGTTCAAAGGAATAATCGCAGGGTGGCAAGCAATGCACGAAAGGAATCCCAGATATGTAGAAATTGCAAACGAGTCAGATGCTGAAGATAAGAGGATAGACGCGCTCGCAAAGCTCAAGACAATAATATTCGAAAGGCCACCGCACTCTAACGAGCTTGTGAGCGAACTCGAACAGAGGGAGGCAATGATAATTTCGATATTATGCATTGCCGGAAGACCCATGCTTGTAGAGAAGATAAGGGAAGCCTACATAGACAAGGTATTCGAGTACGTGGCATACACGGCTGATTTCATTTCCAAGACCCACCATCTTGCAATGGAGATATACAAAAGAAACAAACTGATCACCCTGGATAAAATAGAGGTTCCGCCCAAGAACCCGTATGCCGATATGCTTACGCCATATGCACATCTAGACACGAAGGGAAAGGCAACAATACTGTCCAATTTCTACCACAAGTACAATCCTGGTATACGCAAGGTCCCCCTTCTGATAGGTGCGGTGACTGTCCAAGACACGCTCAACAATCTTGCCGTGTTCTATAAGAACCTGATAGAGACAAGACCGTCTTCGGATGGTAGGGCAAAAGAGCTCTACTATGTTAACAGCAGATTCCTGGCGGAATGGCGCAGGCAGACCGCCGAAGCAGACACCGAAGTCAGTGCGAAAGTCACGGTTTCCGTGGCTGGAGCGGACACACAGATATTCTCGGGCCTCAGAACCATGCGCCTCCAGGCCGCAATTCAGCTGGTAGACGACATGACGTTGCGCCTGGATGACCTGCTTGGCAACAAATCACAGCAAGAAGTAATGGACGACCTCAGAAACGGGATAGACAGGCTCGGTCTCAATGCAGATAGTATTATGATACCGTACGAGGGATACTTTCCATCTTTTGGCAAAATGCTCTTGCCGCACGGACTCGACGAGGCAGACAAGCTAGTCGAACAAATACTGAGAAACGATCCGCCAAAGGGGGAGGAACTTGAGAAGATGGCGGCGAAATCATGACCGACGTATTCACGAAGAAAGAAATAAGCGCGCTAATGTCAAAAATCAGAGGCAAGGATACCGGAATAGAGCTCACGGTCCTCGCCGAATTGAAAAAGAGGGGAATCAGGGGATTCGAGCGACATGGCACCATTCTGGGACGACCGGATTTCGTATTCTACAAGAATAAAGTCGCGATTTTCTGTGATGGTGACTTCTGGCACGGATACAAATTTAATTCATGGAAAAACAAGCTTGGAAATTTCTGGAGTAATAAAATCTCCCAGAACATCCGAAGAGATATGAAAGTAAAACGTCAATTACGCGCTAATGGATGGCATGTCATGCGTTTTTGGGAACACGAGATAGAACGAAATAAAACAAAATGTATTGATAAGATAGAGTCTACACTAAACAAATCCGGCAGTTACTAATGGGACAGCGATATGTCACGTAGTTTTGGCCCCATCTTTGTCATAAGGTCATCTATCAGATACGATATTTCCCAGACGTCCTTGCCTTCTAAGAGCACCCCGATCTCATAGTTTGAGGTTATGCCTCCCCATGTCAAATTAGCAGATCCTATAATGGCTCTTTTCCTGTCAACAATTATCATTTTTGCATGGAGCTGCTCCTCTCCGTTGCTCTCAAAATCATATACCTTTACATAACTAAACTCTTGAACCAAGCCATGTAGTTTTGATTTAATCTTCTCGTTCTGATGTTCAAAACTATTTATCACAATTGTTATTCTTAAACCACGCTTTGCTGCATTCTCGATGAGCTTCAGTACCTTGCTGGCGTGTGGGGTAAATACGTATGCCAATATCTGTATCTCGTCTTTTGCAGAACTAAGCACTTCTTCGACAACTGATGCGGTATTTCTGGTATTTGCTCTTGTAAGGCCCGTGGTGAGTATCTGGATCGTCATTGCAACCCCTCAAGCAGGAGTCTCCTATCAAGCCACATGTTTCTATGCTCGCACGAAGTTTCCGAAAGCAACGCGCACGCATAACATGCCGCGCCATTATAACCTCCCGATCTCATCTCATGTTCGTAACATAATGGGTCCAGCGAACATGTCCTCGATTGCTGAACAGCAACGCTAAATAGATCTTTAATCTTGGGCACTAATGCGATAAGCCCTCCTAGCGTCCCTTCGCTTCCCGGCTGGGTTGCGTATAATAATATTCCCCCTCTTGTCCGGTCGTTCTCAACTTCCAAGTAAACCCTTTCCCTGATGGATGCAGACGAATACCCTGCTTCCGCAGCTATTGCTCTAATCAATAAATGACTCATTGTATGCCATCTCACAAAATCCGGATTTAATTCATCCTTAGATTTTGGATCCCGGAATAGGTACTCTTGGTATAACGAACTATCGACAGAGTTCCATTTTTCAAATTCTCCTTTATTATATTTAGGCATCCAACCGTCATTCTCCCTCCCGGCTATGAAAATCCCCTCACCAAAAAATTCGACTCCCGGATACCATCTTATTTCTGAAGAATCCTTAAATGATATATCCTTAAATGCCGCTGGCCTG
>CAYSQH010000051.1:0-3995 GCA_964433165.1 Microcaldota archaeon | reverse complement strand
GAATCCCGGCCTGCTGGGCGGAATGGATTACATCGAGCTTGACAGGTGCATCGCCCCATCATCCTGGACGCTGCCCTCCCATGCCTCGATATTCACCGGCATGTATCCATCAAGGCATGGTGCCCATGAGACCCGAACGGTAAAATCGCTTGACATAGGGCGCATAAAACTCAGGAAGAGCACCATAGTTGGCGACCTGAAGGGAATGGGGTACGAAACATACGGAATATCCGCGAACCCCTATGTGCATCCCGTCTACGGGTTCACGGGCTTTGATTGGTTCAAGGAGGAATCGTATTTTACGGACATGTCCGGAAGCGTGATAGAGGTCGCCGCGCACCTGAAGCCCCTGGTGTCGAGGTACAGGAACGAATACGGCAACGACAAGTTGGGCCTTTCCGCCGCAATACTCCGGGAGAACCCGAGGCTGTTCATGGATTTGGCGCTCAGCGCTGCAGCATTAAGCCCAAGGGCAGCCGCAAAGAAGGCGAAGGCCAAGCTGCTGGACGGATGGCCGATTGAGAAGGGCGGGAGGAACATAGTGCGCACGGTATCTTCGCTTGACATGAAAGGCCCTTCATTCCTCTTCGTGAACCTTATGGAGGCGCATGATCCGTACATAGGGAAGAAGGGGCTGGATTTCAATTGGTCGACTCCGTTCATGAAGCGGAAGCCCGACGATAACACGGTAAGGAGATGGAGGTCCCTCTACAAAAAGGCGACATCAAGGGCGCTCAGGTACGGAGGCGAAATAATAGGGAACCTAATTGGCAGGTTCGGTGATGACCAGATAATACTGTTGACATCCGACCATGGGCAGGCCTTCAACGAGCATGGGTTCGTGGGCCATGGCACTGTGCTTTTCGATGAGACTATAAGGGTGCCGCTGGTCGCATTCATGCCAAGGCGCTTCAAGAACAAGAAGACAAAGGGCTACCAGTCCCTAGTGAACATACGCAGGTTCATGCTTGCGGCGGTATCCGGAAACGAGGGTGCGCTGTCCATGCTGTCCAGCCCTTCAGTGCGCGCCGAAAGCTTCGGCATTCCCGCAAACGTATCGAATGTCAAGGGGATAGACATGAGTAAGCTGTCGAGGTTCGACAGGCCGTCAAGGAGGTCGTTCAGTTGAAGATGATAATAACGCAGCACAACCTCAATGAGCTGGGCGGTGCGGAAAGGGTATTGCTGAAGATAGCGCAGCATTACAAGGCGACCATATACACCTTGGGATACAGTCCCGATGCCACGTTCAAGGAGTTCGGGGACCTTGACATCAGGGTGTTTGGCCGAATGGGGAAACTTGGGAGAATGCTGCCGAGGAGGGTGGCAAATGCGGTGCACTACGGGTATAGCTTCTACAACAAGAAGATAGATGAGGACTACGATGTGATAAACCCCCACATGTCCCCAAGCGAATGGATAAGAAACAAAAACCCGCGGTGCCTGTGGTATTGCCATACTCCCCCGCGTGAGATATACGACAAGAGCGTCTCCGGGCTCAGGAAAAAGGGCATAGGGGAGCATGTGATGTACAAGGGCCTATCCAAGGTGTACGTCAACATCGAGCGGGGGATACTGGAGAAGATGGAGGCCATAGCGACGAACAGCGCGAACACGAGGGAACGGATAAAGGAGGCGCTGCACAAGGAGGCTGAGGTGATAAATCCGGGGATAGACTACAAGGCCTTCTCCAACAAGGGCGACGATAGGTATTTCATATATCCATCTAGGATAGCGGAGCAGAAGAGGCAGGACTATGCGATAGAGGCATTCTCCCGTTTCAGGAAGCTCGGCGATTACGGGAACTATAAACTGATCCTTGCGGGCTCGATGTCAGAGAGATATCCTGAATTCAGGAAGTACTATGAGCGGTTAAGGGCAATGAGAGTCAGGAACGTTGTCTTCGTGCCTAACCCCACGGACGGGCAGCTTGCCGATCTGTACTCAAAGGCAACCGCGGTCCTGTTCACCGCAATCAACGAGGACTACGGGATAGTCCCGTTGGAGGGAATGGCGAGCGGCAAGCCTGTCATATCAGTAAACGAGGGCGGCCCGAGAGAAACGCTGGTCGAGGGCAAGACCGGCTTCCTTGTAGGAACCACGGAGGATATGGCAAAGCGTATGCAGTACATCGCGGAAAGGCCCAAGATCGCGGAAGGCATGGGCAGGAACGGAAGGAGAAGAGTAGCGGAAAGGTACTCATGGGCTGCGTTCTTCTCGAAGTTCGACAGGCTGGCCCGCAGGGTAAGCATGGAACGTTAACATAATCATAATGTTGGAAGTGGCACTGGTTTATTGGCTGTCTCTAATTTCGTGCGCGTAAGCAGCAGGCTGGACAATATGCTGGTTATCACTATAACCATGAATGATATGTAGAATATCTGCGCGTAGTATGGGACGCCGCCGATACCGTACAGTATGCTGGCCAATGTGGCGGCTGTCACCCCTCTTGGCATCAACGCGAAGAACAGATCCCTATCGTTCTTTGTGTTGTTGTGCAGGACTATGCGCCCTTCGATGAATCTTGCTATGAGGAGTATCGCGACTATCACAACGCCATATACGAGATACTGGAACGAGATGACTGATATCATTCCCATGAATACGAAGAAGAACGTGGTTATCAGGAACTCTAGCTCCCTTTCCACCGCGCGCTCCCCCTTCTTGCGTATCTTCGTGTTGAGTTTCATGGGCCCAGCGAGTATCCTCGCGTTGCCTATTATCAACCCGAATATCATGACCGCTATTACCGCCGCGCCGTTGAATACGTCGACTATGCCATAAACAAGCAATGCTATCGCTATTGTTGCAAGGTACTCCCTTGCGCTCTTGACGGAGCTGAGCACGAACACCCATATGACCCCCGCCACTATGCCCACGAGGACAGATACTCCTATGTAGTCAAGTATGTAGCTTGTCGAGGAGTATGCGGTAATGGACTGCGCGTTTATCAGTATAAGTATTATGGAGAATATGACTATCGATATCACAGAATTGATTGTGGCCTCGATGAACAGCGCATTGAAGATCTCCGGCTCCATCTTGAACCTCTGTATGAACGGTATGATGATTATGCTCGCGGTCTCGCCGAGTATCGCCCCGAAAAGCGCGCCATACATAAGCGGCCACTTGAAGACGTAGTACATGAACGCCGCCACCAGTACCGTTGAGAATAACGTATCAAGGATCCCGAGCGCCCCTCCCTTCCAGTTCGATATCAGACTCCTGTCGAATTTGAGGTTCCGGCTGCCGTTGAACATTATTACCACAAGGGCTAGGCTGCCGAACAACGGCGCGAATGATCTCAATGTAGTAACGGTCCCCGGCGCGACGAACCCGAACCTGACGACGAGTATGCCTATGAGCATAAGTATGAGGACTTCGGGTATCTTCGTCTTCCTGAATACCGCAAGGGCTATGTAGCCGAATATGAGGACCAGCGCGATGGCTATGAGTATGGGCGATGAGGTCGTCAGTTCCAGCAGGATCCCGAGCATCGAACCGCTTCATAATGTTTGACAAATCATTTAAGGTTACGCATTGCACGACGCTAAGCGTGGCAACGCGGAAGCAAACGGGTTAATTGCCAATAATATAATTGTTTTGATATCCTGGCAATGGGAATGCGTGAAAGAATACTATCTTTGTTTGGCGGTCTAAGGCATGATGAATCCCATGCAAACATTAGGTGTCTGGAAGCAATATGAGGATTGTCAACCGCAATCAGCACCGAAATCGAAAGCCCTGATAAGGCTTGTGCGGCAAGCTATCACATGCCATTTAAATCATGATAGCCGGGATATGGGTATCCAAACGAAAACGCACTAAAAGTTTCATTTTCGTGAAATATGTCCTTGTCGGGAAGGTCAGGACTCCAAAACACCATATTGGGTTCAGGAGTTTTCAGAGTTTTGACGTATTAAAATTGACCCTGTCAATAATGTTAAGTAAAGTTGTTAAGTACCCACATATAACCGTTTCGGGACAGTATTGAT
>CAYSQH010000050.1:0-4285 GCA_964433165.1 Microcaldota archaeon | reverse complement strand
GAGGCACTACTTTCTGCCCAAATCTAGTTGTGAAACTTTCAAGGAAAGCTATAGGCGTGGGAGAAGGTCATTATTATGGAGCGGGATCTGCCGGAAGCTGCAAAGGAAAGGCTATGAGGCCTTGCCGTATCCGGTAAGGCGCCATCTCTTCCCTATGTTCCTCATCACCGCTATCTTGACCGACTTGTCAAGGCTGATCGGGCGCTTCAGGTCTATGTCGACTACGTCCTTCCTAACCTTCTTTATGCTGCCGACCACGGTTGCGGTGCCTATCCCGAGTATAAGCGGCTCGTTCTCCTGCATGCCTATGTCCTGCACGTCATCCCTCTTCATCTTGACGTACCTCAGCTTTATGTTCTCGACCGTGGGCGGCAGCCTGCCCTCAAGGCCCACAACGCTGCCGACCAGCGCATCGGCCTTCGTAAAGGTAGGGTCTATCTCGGTCGATATGCCGAGAAGCCCGCCTGGCTTGCCCTCCTCTATCATGTCGGTGCCGTTGCTCAGGTCCTTGGCTATCGTAACTATTGGCTCATATGTATCCTTTCTTGATGACTTGGCCATGCCCTTAAGGCCAGGCCTTATCTCTATGCGCGACCCTGCCTTCAGCCTTCCCTTGACCATGGCGCAGCCTATCACGCCGCCGGTTATGTTCCATGCATCTGTCCCTGGCTTATTTACGTCGAAAGACCTTACAACGTACATGAGCGGATCGGATTCCATGTCCCTTTCCGGAAGCTTCATAGATGCTATGCGCTCAAGCACCGCATCCACGTTTATGCGCATGTTAGGCATTACGGGTATTATCGGCGCGTCCTCTATTATGCTGCCCCTGACGAATTCGCGTATCTGCCTCTGGTGGGCAATTGCCGCCTCCTTGCCGACTATGTCTATCTTCGTCTGTATTATAAGCACGTTCTTTATGCCCAAGATGTTGATTATCATCAGATGCTCCTTTGTCTGCTGCATGGGACACGGCTCGTTTGCCGCAATGACAAACAGTATCCCGTCTATGACGCTGGAGCCGGCTATCGCCGTTGCCATGAGTGTCTCGTGCCCCGGCGCGTCGAGGAGGGATATCCTCATCAACGGCTCCGGTTGGCCGCTGCATCCCTCGCACTTGTCCGCCGTGGTATACGCCTCGGGGGAGGGACATCCCTGGCATTTCTTTATCACAGCATCCGCATAGCCTAGCTTTATCGTCATGTTCCTCTTTATGCTCTCGCTGTGCCTGTCGGTCCATACCGAGGTTATCGCCCTCGTGAGGGAGGTCTTTCCATGGTCTATGTGCCCCAGGGTGCCTATGTTAAGCACGCTGTTCTTCATGACGTCGGATTGGTTCATTTCTGCTCCTCCTTCTTCTCCTTGTCAGGGAAGAGCTCGCTCGCCGGCTTGTCCCCGTATTCCGTTATGACCATGTTGACGAGTTCCGTGTTCTGGAATATGGTGTTGCCGCACACGGTGCTCCTCCTGTACATCCCCTTGTTCCTTCCGGACATCGACACCCTCTTCAGCACCTTGGTCTTCAATGGCCCGCTTATGCTTCCGTCCATCGGGAACCCGCTCTTGTCGCTGCCCCCCGTTATCTTCAGCTTGTACCCGGAAAGCCCCAGGATGCTGCCGTCGACTATGTCATGCATCTTCATGTTCATCAGGGAACCCGCCTTGTCATCCTCGAGCTGAAGCTGCGCGCTTCTTCCAGTCTTTGTGTCGGAAAATACAATCTTCATCGTTTCACCATTAGTTTTGCTTCTTTATCTGTACATGTTCTCAGGTTCGTCCTTGAAGCGCTTGATGCGCTCCGAGAGCTCCTTCGGTATCGTAGGCTTTACCTCATTGAGTGCGTACTTGAAGTCTTTCATCTCCACTATGTCCTTTGATGCCCTTATGGCGCTCATTCCAGCTTCCCTCACTATGTTTTCTATCTCCGCGCCGGTGTAGTTCTCGGTGCTCTTTGCAAGCTCCTCGAGGTTTACGTCCTTGGCCAGCGGCATCCTCTTGGTGTGCACCTTGAATATGGACATCCTCGTCTCCTCGTCGGGCATAGGTATCTCTATTATCTTGTCGAACCTTCCGGGCCTTAGGAGAGCGGGATCGATTATGTCCGGCCTGTTCGTCGCCGCGAGCACGACCACGTTCTTCATCTCGGAGAGCCCGTCCATCTCCGTAAGCAGCGTGTCCACGACGCGCTCTATGACAAGCGAATCGGTAGAGTCGCTGCTACGCGCGTATGCTATCGCGTCTATCTCGTCTATGAATACGATGCACGGCGCCGCCATCTTCGCCTTCCTGAATACTTCCCTGACGGACTTCTCGGACTCGCCGACGAACTTGCTGAGCAGCTCGGGGCCCTTTATCGATATGAAGTTCGACTCCCTTTCAGTTGCGATAGTCTTCGCGAGCATGGTCTTCCCGGTTCCTGGGGCTCCGACAAGGAGTATCCCCTTGACGGGTCTTATGCCTATCTTCTCGAACGCCTCCGGATTCTTCACCGGCAGTTCGACCGCTTCCTTGAGCTGCGACTTGACGCCCTCAAGCCCCCCGACGTCGTTCCAGCGGACGTTCGGCCTCTCGACGAACACCTCCCTGAGCGCGCTGGGCAGTATCAGCGACAGCCCCTCCTTGAAGTCCGCCATCGTGACATTGAGGCTCATCAGTATCTCATTGGGAACCGATTTCTTGTTGAGTATCTTCGGTATTATGTGGCGGAGCTCCGCCATCGCAGCCTCCCTTGCAAGGGCTGCGATGTCTGCACCTGTATAACCATGAGTCATGTCGGCAAGCTCGTCCAGCTTGACGTCCTTCGCCAGAGGCATGTTCCTGGAGTGTATCTGCAGTATCTCCTTCCTCGCATTCCTGTCAGGCACCCCTATCTCCACCTCGCGGTCAAACCTTCCGGGCCTCCTCAATGCGGGGTCTATAGCATTGGGCCTGTTCGTCGCCCCGACCACTATGACGTGGCCGCGCACCCCCATTCCATCCATGAGGGTAAGCAGCTGCGAGACCATCCTCCTCTCGACCTCATTGGTGGCCTCCTCCCTCTTTGGGGCTATCGCGTCTATCTCATCCATGAATATTATAGTCGGGGCCTTCTCCTTCGCCTCGTTGAATATCTCCCTGAGCCGCTCCTCGCTCTCGCCGACGAACTTGCTCACGAGCTCAGGCCCTGATATGTATATGAAGTGGGCGTCGCTCTCGTTGGCTACGGCCTTCGCAAGGAGGGTCTTTCCGGTCCCGGGGCTTCCATAAAGGAGCACCCCCTTTGGCGGCTCTATACCTAGCCGCTCAAATAGCTCAGGATACCTTATCGGCAGCTCCACCATCTCCCTTATCTTCTCTATTTCACCCTTGAGCCCCCCTATGTCCTCGTAGTGGACCTCGCCTATCTTGACCATAGACTCCGAGACCGGCTCGTTCTTTATTATTATGTCGGTGTCCTTCGTTACCTTCACGACCCCGTGCGGCGCTACCTGCACGACTATGAAGTTGAATACGTAGCCGAACATCGGCACCGGGACCACGTCGCCCTTTATGAGTGGCTTGTCCTCAAGCCTGTTCTTGGCGTATTCCGAGAAGTCCGGGGATATCGGGGTTCGCTGGTTCGGCGGCGGCGCCAGGACAACCTTCTCCGCAGATTTGACATCTGCCTTCGCGACGAAGACCCTGTCTCCTATCCCTACGCCTATGTTCTGCCTTATCCATCCGTCCACCCTTATGAAATCCAGGCCCTCATCCTGCTGGTGGGCCTGCCAGACGATCGCCGCGGTAGACTTCCTTCTTCCCTTTATCTCAATGACATCCCCGGATATGAGCCCAAGCATCTTCCTTGCCTTGGAGTCTATCCTGGCAATGCCCCTTCCGTCGTCTGTGACCAATGCCCCTGCGACAGTCAATTCAATGCCATCCGACAATTTTGTTTCACCAAGGCCTAGACCGCAGCGTAGCGGCCAAACGTAATGAATAAGACAAACTTATCCGTATACTATTAAGCGAAAAAATCCTTTATACCTTTCTGTTAGGCATGCAAGGCGCAGGAAAAAATAGAAGAGGAAATGTTACCAGTCCTCCTCGTCTTCATCGTCCTCGTCATCGTCCTCGTCATCATCCTCGTCCTCGTCATCGTCCTCTTCGTCCTCCTCTTCCTTTGCGATTTCGTAGTGCGGCATCCTCATGGTATCACTCACTGCGGGTATCAACACTTTATATACAATCCTATTTAAATAGCTTTCTGAATTGTTAAGTAAAGTTGTTAAGTACCCACATATAACCGTTTCGGGACAGTATTGAT
>CAYSQH010000049.1:0-4314 GCA_964433165.1 Microcaldota archaeon | reverse complement strand
GTCGAGAAGCGGCCTGTAATCAAATAGCTTGTAGGAGTCTATGCCCGAGCCGTCTATTACCACTACCCCGCCGTAATCCTGGGTCGAGACCCTTGCGGCGTGGACCGCAGGCCTGCTCACCGCCCCGTGCATTCCAACGCAGTCGCTTGAGGTGTAGCTTGATATGTCGTAGTCAACCCCCCACTTCTTCAGGAACAGGATCATGAGGGACAGGGACTCGTCCCTGAAATCCTTTGGCGGTATTACAACAAGGCACTTCATCTGCTTACCCCATCAGTTCTCCATGTATGGGGCAAGATAGTATGACACGCTTGCATCCCCTATCTTGTAGTCGACCTTTATCGGCTCTTCCGTCTTTATCGAAAGCATCATCGTGGCGTTTGACGGGCACGCGCTTATTATCCTCTCCAAATAATCGAGGTTGAATGTTGCAGAGGATGCCCTTGACGCGTTAATCTTCTTTATGACGTCCGCATTGTTCATGTGCTCCTCCTCGAGCTCTCCCGCATCTCCCTTGGCGACCACGAAGAAGGAATCCTTGTCCGTCCTGAATCCTATGTGGGTCGAAAGCAGGTTGGCGTCCTTCAGTATCTCCTTAAGCGAATCTGATTTCACCTCTACGACGGAGTCGAACTCTATCTTTGGCTCCTTGTCCGCATCCTTCCTGACCTCTATCATTGGCAGCCTGTACCTCCTCTTGCTGTTCTTGCCCACGAACTCGACAACGAACTTGTTGCTGCTGTCCTTCATCACGAGCTGCTCCTCGCTCCTCGAGCTTGCGAGTATCTTGCCGAGGTTCTCGAGGTTGAGGCCCACGGTGACGGACTTGTCAACGTCGTACTTTGAGAATGCCTTGTTGGGCGCAAAGAAGGATATCATGCTTATTCCGGAAGGGTCCATGGCCTTAAGTGCTATGCCCTCCTTCGAGATATTGAAGGAGCCCTCGTCAATGAGGCTCACTATCGAGTCAACGCAGTTCTTCCAATACCTTGCATCGTCTATCTTTATCTCGAACATGTTACCACGCACAAATAGTAGTAGATATTGCGCAGCAAAGGATAAAAAGCCTTTGCCGTCGCCGCGCAAGGGATAAAAGCATAGCATTGGTATATTACAGGATGACGGCCGCAAAGCACCATGCAGCAGGCAGGCTCGGCCATGTGGACTACAAATGGATAGTGCTCTCCAACACGACATTGGGGGTGCTCATGGCCACTATTGACGGCTCAATTGTGATAATATCGCTGCCAGCGATATTCAACGGGCTCGGAGTCAATCCCCTGCTCCCGTCCAACGCCGGGCTGTTGATATGGATGCTGCTTGGCTACCTTCTAGTGACATCCGTGCTCCTTGTAACATTCGGCAGGCTTTCCGACATGCTCGGCAGGGTGAAGATGTACAACCTGGGGTTCCTGATATTCGCCATAGCCTCTACAATGATATACGTGTCCAGCCTTTTCATAAGCGGGTCCGATGGGATCGTATCCCTTATACTGCTCAGGGTGGTGCAGGGCGTAGGCTCGGCATTCATCTTCGTCAACACCGCCGCCATACTGACCGACGCTTTCAAGCATGACGAGCTCGGCAAGGCGATGGGGATAAACCTCGTCGCAGGGGTCGGCGGCAGCATAATAGGGCTTGTCGTTGGTGGGATACTCGCCGCGATAGACTGGCACCTGGTCTTCCTCGTAAGCGTCCCCATAGGAATATTAGGGGCGGTATGGTCGTACCTGGCTCTGCATGAAGTCGCAAAGATACGGGAGCACCAACATCTTGACATACCTGGGAGCCTTGCTTTCGGGATGGGCCTCACGGCGATACTTGTCGGGCTCACCCTGAGCCTTCTGCCGTATGGCGGCAACCCGCTAGGATGGCGCAGCCCTATTGTCCTCGGTCTTCTTGCCGGAGGTCTTGCGCTCCTCGTCGCATTCGTATTCATAGAGCGCAGGTCCAAGGACCCGCTGTTCCACCTTAACCTATTCAGGATAAGGGCATTCTCTGCTGGCAACGCAAGCCAGTTCCTGGCAGGGATATCTAGGGGAGGTCTCCAGTTCATGCTAATAATATGGCTGCAGGGCGTATGGTTGCCGCTTCATGGGGTAAGCCTCATCAATACTCCATTCTGGGCTGCGATATACATGCTTCCGCTGGTCTTAGGCTTCCTTGCTCTCGGCCCGATTTCCGGGTACCTATCTGATAGGTACGGCCCGCGGACATTCACCACGGCCGGAATGCTGATGAATGCATTAGGATTCGCGATCCTCGCCAACTTCCCAGCCAATTTCAGCTACATACCATTCGCCGTAATAATATTCCTCATGGGCGCCGGCTCAGGGATGTTTGCAGCCCCTAATGCTGCGGCCATAATGAATTCAGTCCCCCCGGAATACAGGGGAGTGGCATCTGGCATGCGCGCAACGTTCCTTAATTCATCCAACCTGTTCAGCATAGGAATATTCTTCATGTTGCTTATTGCCGGTCTCTCAATGGCCCTGCCCCATGCGCTGCTATCCGGGCTCGTCGCAAGCAACGTGCCGTACGGCGTAGCGCTCAACGTCTCGAGGATACCTCCTGTATCTGCGGTGTTTGCGGCCCTGCTAGGCTACAACCCTATAAATTCGGTGGTTCCTAAGAGCGTGTTCGCCGCACTTCCAAAATCAGTAGCGGACAGGATAGCCTCCGGTAGCTTCTTCCCAAATATAATATCTCCTGCATTCATGGCAGGTATGAGGGCGGTGATGTATGCGGGTGCGGTCCTGTCCCTTGCGGCAGCTGCGATCTCCTTTTTTAGGGGAAGGGGTCGCTACGTAGCAGCATGAATCCAGGGGTCACTGTTTATGCTCCTCCGGTTTATGTCCCTCGGCATGTCCGCCGTGATCATGTCCGCTCTTGTGCTCCTCCTTGGTTTCCTTGCCCCTGCCGAGTACGAAGTATGCGGCCAGTGCGATTATGATTATTGCTACTATGATGCCCCCTGCAAGAACCCCTCCTTTGCCTCCGCCGCTCGACTTGGATGCGGTGTTGGAAGGCATGGTGCCTGTCACCGTTGTCGGGGCTGTCGATGCTGTTATGGTGCTGGGCACCGTCGAGGCGTTGGAATGCAGGCTATTCGTGCAGTTTGACGCGACATTCCCAGGCATGAGGAGGTATTCATTGACCATAAACGCTCCCGATGTCTCGTATGGCGTGTTGAAGCTTATCGAGGCATAACCTGGCTTCGATACGGTTACAGTCCAGTTCCCATACCCCAGCCTAAGAACATACCCTCCGGTTGAGTTGGTGATGTTTGAGGCATTGTTGTTGAATGGTGTGCTCACCGTCGCGCCCTGTATGGGCCGGCACGTCGCGCCGTCGGTAATGTTTCCGTACAGCGTCCATTCTGATACTCCCTTCGAGTATGAAAGCGGTAGAACCGCAGACCCTACGAATATGGCAGCCATTGCAATGAGCATCACGCGGTGCCAGTCCGTCATTCTTGTCATAAAACCACAAAATAGTATCGGCACGCAATATTAAATACATTGACCAGGCCTGCACGCCTCTGATTGGAAAGGATTTTAACACGAGCGTACCATTGTATATCGATGCGCATGGATTCAGAAGCAACCGTCATATCAGTGATAGTACTGATAATCGCAGTAATTGCGATATTCTATACCGGATTTGGCAGGCATGGCACCACGACAACCACTACAATTGTCATGTCGACAACTGCCATCACGACAGCCCCTACCACGGCAAGCTCCTCCACCACCATTGGATACGGCTCGTCGAACATGACCGTTAACATAACCCAGGTAATATCCACCTTTGGGACCGGCTGGACCGCGGCATCAAATGGAAGGTATTATTCCACCAGCTTCACCATGCCAAACGGCACGAGGCTCGGGATATCCGAATACGGGATATCGAACTTCAGCAATGGCGGCCAGTTCCTTACGATAGAATGGATAAGGTTCGACAGCAATGCCCTTGCAAGGGAATATGTCAATGGCTCATCCGCAAGCATGACCATAAAGCCCGCAGCGAAAGGAACCGCGGGCAACGCCACCTACGCATTCTATGCGGGCGATTCCATATACCATGGCCAGGCAGCATCGATAATGTATGCCTACGACGGTCAATACGGCATATACCTTCTCAACAAGGGCTCCACGTTCCCGCAACTCTACGCCGAGCAGATGCTTGGCTACCAGCTCTATGAACTCAACACAACGTGAATGCCAAGGCCGCCTTAGCTGCCCTGTCATTATTACGTCGTTGCCTGCGCATAGAGGTCCTGTATGAACGTGTTGCCTGCAGCCTGCGTCTGGT
>CAYSQH010000048.1:0-4412 GCA_964433165.1 Microcaldota archaeon | reverse complement strand
AACTGACCTGTGCTGCGTTACATGATACTGAGGGCTTTAGCCCTCAGCAGTTCATATATTTATGTGATAATGCGGTGCTTGGGCTCCAACCAGTTAAATATCTGCTCTTGCAATACTGCATCATGAAGCCCAAAGCGGCGCCATCGAGGCCCAGGCGCAGGCCAATAGAGCCGAAGGCGTCGCTCCTTATAGTAAACGATGGCAAGATGCTGCTCTCCAGGTCCAGGGACGGCTCCTATGTGCGCCCTCCCGGTGGTCACATAGAATACTTCGAGCACAGCAAAACCGCCGTAAGGAGAGAAATAATGGAGGAAATCAGCAGTGGGATAAACGACCTGAGGCTGGAGAAGATAGTGGAAAACCTGTTCTATTACCGCGGCAGGAAACTGCACGACATATACTTCATATACTCCGGAACCCTTACCAACAAGGCGCTATACAATACGGATCCCATTGCGGGGGACGAGAATGGGGACCTGAAGAACTTCTACTGGATAAAGGTGTCTGACATACTGAGCGGAAAGGAAAAGCTGGTCCCTAATGGGCTGCTTGGGATTGTCGCAAGATTGAACGGCGGAATGAAAAATGAAGGTGAAGTTCGCGGTATTCATCAAGGTAAGGGACAAAAGAGTTAAGGCCTTGATGAGAGCGGCAGCAAGAAAATATGGCTTAACCAACAGCGCCTCTGCCGCCGCACGGATTTAAATATCTTGCCTGCCAATCCTAAATTACGACCAAGTGGGGGACTAGAATCTGCCAATGCTACAGCTAGTTCTGAACGTGAGGTTATTCAATGCCTAAAATAGTTCATAGGAACAAACTCTTTAGAGTGGAAGAATCGATGGTGATGTTCAGGGACCGGAAGGTCAAGAATTACAGGATAGTGGAAGGGGATACGGTTGTCGTATTGCCGATAACCAGCTCCGGGAAGATAATCCTGGAGAGGCAGTACCGCGTGGGAATGCCGAAGAGGGTCTACGAGGTGCCATCGGGGCACATAGACAAGGGGGAGCTGCCGATAGACGCCGCGCTCAGGGAGCTTGAGGAGGAAACGGGATTCAGAGCAACAACTATGGAATACCTGACATCATTCTACTCATGTCCTGGGATGATATCCAAGCGCGAGGACCTGTTCATTGCAAAGGGATTGCTGCAGGGAAAGACGGCATTCGATGATGACGAGGACATACAGATAAGGGAGATGAGCGTAGACGAGTGCATGGGCTTCATAACGAGCGGCAAGATAATGGATGCGAAGACGATAATAGCTGTTTTGTACTACATCCACAATTACAGGAAATACGGCGCCCGTGCGCACTAATTTATACCCTGGCACAGCATTCTCCGCGGGAGATATGATGAACGGGGAAATAGTCCATTACGAGATACCTGCGGGGAACCTCAAGAAGCTGAGCGGATTCTATACGAAGGTATTCGGATGGAGGTTCAGGGATTCCGGGATGAGCAGCATGAAGTACTTCGTGATAGACATGGCAAGGAAGCGCCCTGCAGGGTTCCTCGTTTCTGGGGGCATGTACGGCAGCAAGAGGAAGGGTAGGCCCATAAGCTATATAGGCACGCCAAATATAAACGCCACGATTAGGAAGTTTGTTAGCGCCGGCGGGAAGATAACCCACAAGAAGGCCAAGGTCCCGGGAATGGGATGGTCTGCACAGGGCGTCGACCCTGAAGGCAACAATGTCGGGATGTTCCAGGCTGCCGCCCGTCAGGGCAACAGACCCTAAATCCTGCCGTTGAACAGGTAAAACCGCAGTTGTATGGCCCTTCCTAGCCAGGCCTGCTTGCGCATTGCAATCACAGGAACTGCATGCCGCTGCCATTAGAATTCATGTCAAGGTACTCGTATCCGTAGTCCAGGGCCATGCCCCTTTCCTGCAGTATGTCCAGCATGTTGCTCTGGGCTATGCGGGTTATCGCCCCTTGAGCTTGTATATGTCCGATTCGCGGATCGGCGCCCCCCCAAGCCGCGTCTCGGTGAGGACCATTCCAAGCTGGGCGGCTGACCTGCCCGACAATTCCCTTATCTCATACCTAACCGACGCTCCGCTCTCAGTCCTTATCTCCCCGCAGCTCCCTATCCCGTACATTATATGCGTAACGCTGGAGCCGTCAACTGCTATGCGCTCCGAAATCCTCCGGCATGTTGGTACCGAGGTCATTTATCTCACCCGGTATATTGGCTCAGTACCTGTTTAATAAGGGTTGACGTTTTGTTAGGTTTTGCGGAAGTGAGGCAGGGTTCAGCCCTTCCTCTTCCGGCCAAAACCTGGGGTCTTGGGCATCTTGAGCCCCGGGAACGCCTTGGCCATGGCCTCCTGGCTTATGCCGCTCTCATACCCGACGCCCGACACTATCTTGCCTATCAGGTATGCCTCGGCGATTGGCGCAAGCTCCTTGCTGCACGATTCTGAGACAGCTCTCTTCGTGTCCGCGCTCTCCATCATATGGAGCGCTGCCGTAAGCGATGAGTAGCTCTTCCTCATGCCGGAGCATATCTCCTTTGCCTTGCTGTCGAGCGCCTTTGTGTCTATCTGGAGGAATGAATATGCCTTCTCGTTGGCGGTGCTGCGCACCCCTGCCAGGTAGTGCGCTACCTCCTCCGGCTTCGTATCGCTCCTTATCCCTAATTTCTTTATCGATATCCAGTCCCTGTACTTCGCCATGAAGTCTATGTACTCTTCTGGCTCGTCCATGGATTCACGCCTTTACTATGTAGTAGCCCGCGGCCTTCTCCCTTGCTACCCTCTTTATGACTCCCTTCTGCGCAAGGGATACCAGCGCATTGGTCACAAGCCCCTTCGGCCTGTTGGATTTCTTCGTTATGTCATCAGCGGTCTTGATCGCCGTGTCCTTCACGGCTCCAAGCTCCTGCATCGCCTGCATTATAGTTTGTTCTATCGGAGTGAGATCTGACATTGTTTCACCTTAATGAACGTAAGGCCCCGCTAGGCGGAGCTCTTCTTCGCCCTGAGCGACTTCTTCTTGGGCCTCAGGTACTTGCAGCCGCACTTCCTGCACTTCTCCGATCCCCTGTGGTTCCTGGACTTGCATCTCTTGCATATCCATATCTTGGCCAATTCCGCGTCTGCTATAGGAAACTTTCCCATGGTTGCACCTGATGGTTGAATATAAAGGGAGAACGACTCCCTGATTACCTTTTACCGTTCCAATTAATAAAGCCTTCTGAAAAGAAGGGAATGGGAGGATTACCTCCTCTTGCCGCCTATCAGCTCGGACATGTCCGGTCCCGCAGCCTCATCCTGCTGTGCCTGCTGCTGCACCGCTGCCGAATTCATGGCGGTTACGAGTACAACGTCCCCTATGTTCCTTACGTTCTTGAAGAGCACGCTCTTGTTCTGCAACAGCCTCTTCATCTCGCTCCTGTCGATGTTCCTCCACTCCTCCATGAGTATCCTGCTTACCTCTCCCCTCTCAAGGTCCACTATCGCATCGCGGACCTCACCGAGGAATTGGCCGTTGTCGGCATACACGTCCATGTTGTAAATCTCGCTTATTCTCATATGAGCACCTGGTTCGTAGAGATAGCGCATATAAGCTTTAAATAACTTCTGCATTTATGGAACTATGGAATTACAGGGGCAGATAGTCGCCATCCTTGCCATGCAATCCTAAAACCGCAATTACCGCATGCCAACTGCGGTTCGATGGACCATCTTCCAGGATGCCGCATGCCAAATACTGTGCAATTCCTGAAACTTCCTGGTGTTCAACTCCATAATGGGTGCACAGGCCTAAACGCAATGCAAAAGCTCCGCGTCCTCTAGGTTGCGGATGAATTGCACGCCGCACTGGGATGCAAACGCTAGATTATTTCTCCAGCCCCCATCTACGAATCTCCTCGCCGCAACCCAAATATAGCCGCCGTTTCCGCGTTTCCGCAAAACAAAAATTCATCCATCTCTAGCGAAGATGAATTTTATGGGAACTCCCAAATCATATGCCTGTAAGGGTTGCGGACACATGACAGGATCCTCTTTTAGCGAAATGGAAAAGGGCGACTGTAAACTACGTCTCTCAAACACCTATAGTGGCATGGGTTGCTTGATTACCTAACTCATTACCGCTCGTTCAGTAACGTCTTGAAACACCATTGACATCCCGAGGCATATTGGAATAAGAGTAAAGAATGTCATCTTGACAGTATCTATAATCAAGTCGCCATCACTTGTAGTACTACATGCTCTTTCCCGTAGTTTGTGTTAAATGTAACCGTATAGTATTTATTAGTTCCAATATCAGAGGAAGGAACTGTAAAGTTCATGTATAGCGAGTCATTTCTGTTTATTACATATTCTTTATTAATCGGTATATTGTAATAGTAGATTAGATTAATAACCGAACATTTATAAGAGTTCTTTCACATAGATTTA
>CAYSQH010000047.1:0-4758 GCA_964433165.1 Microcaldota archaeon | reverse complement strand
TATCGTTGTACGGGGATAAAAATATTATCTCATGGTAAATGGGATTCTTCGACGTTAACCCTGTCCGCTCCTCCCTGCGGCATGCCTCTTAATCCCCTGCGTTATCTCGTTCAGGCTGTAAACGCTCCCGCGCCACTTTATCGTGTGCATCCTTGATGCGGCGACGAGGTTGGCCAGATATATGGGGTTCAGGATGAAGTATATGAATAACGATGACACCCTGCCCGACCTTGTGTACAGCCTGAGCGCCCCCGCGATGGATGGGATAAGGAAGAGCAGGAATAATGGATTGACGAGCACCGCCAGCGCTACCGAGGATGCCTGAAGCAGAATTATCGCAGAGTAGGACGCGGTGCCGAAATAAAGAAGCTTCCTGTTCGCTGCTGTGAAGAGCGCGGTCTGCCTGGTTGACCATTCGGCGAACTGCGGGAAGCTGTCATTGCAGTCCGAGGACGGGTTTGCGCTACTGACATACGCTATACCAAGGCCCCTGCCTTTCGCTATGCCAGTAAGCGCGATGTCATCAGATATGGAGTTTGAGAAATACCTGAAATCCTTCCCGGACATCAGGTCCTTCCTGAATGCAAGGCTGCTGCCTGCGCCGAACCTCGTCCTCTCGCTTTCGAGAAGCCCCTGCCCTATGAAGCCCCATGCGTGCTTGACCTTTGACCAGAATCCTCCGACGGGGTTGAATACCTGGAAGGCGGTAGACAGGCCCACGTTTCTGTATCCTAGCGGCGCCACGAGCCTGCTGAGCCATTTGCTGTTCACCCTCGTATCGGAATCTAGAATGACGTACACGTCGTAGTTCCCGAACCTGCTCATCGCGGCGGCAAGGGACCTCACCTTCTTGCTGCCCATGCACATATAGGATCCGGAAAGCATGTGCCTGGCCCCAGCCTTCCTTATGTCCCTTAGTGCGGAATCCTTCCCATCCTCCACTATTGTTATGAAATCGTATCCCTTGAAGTCCTGGTTCATCGCGGCGCGGATGGCGCCAGCAAGGTCTATGTCATGGCCCTTGCACGGCATCATGACCAGCACCTTGGGATTGAAGTTTTTCCTCATTGGGTACTCTTTGGTCCTTGGCCTCCTCACAGCGGCGGCAATCATCGCAACGGACAGCAGGAGAAGGAATGCTGTATACGAATATAAGTAAATGTTCATGATCATCAAAACGACATCGACTCCGCTGTGCGATTTATCGAGAGGGCGGTCTTCTTCGATACCGTTCTTGTTCTGTCATTGCTCTTCATCTCCTCAAGCCTTATGAAGAACCATCCGGAGCCGTTCATGCGCCATGCTATGAATGTCTCCATTCCTGTATTACGCTGCCATTCGACAAGCCCATCGAACCTGTCGTTCTCTATCGATAGGCTGTCCCTGTCCCAGGCCTTGCATTCGAAGGCGAAGCCTCTCCCGTCCTTTATCGCTATGAGGTCTGGGCTGAGGCTATTGACCCCGCTGCCGGCGCCCCTCATGACCGAATACCCTTTCCCATGTAGGCTATGGAGCAGCTCGCGCTCGGTCCTTGCACCCTTCGAATACCTGGTCACTCAATCGCTTATATTGCACTGGAAGGATTAAAAATAACGTGCGCTTACAGCCTCTTCTGCCCCGCCTTGGCTCCCCATCCGCTCTCAAGCGCCATCTTCGCCTTGAGGAGATTGTCGCGCATCTTCAGCTCCCTGTGCATCGATATGAAAAGGTATGCCTCGTCCTTGGTGCCTTTCGAGACCATTATGAATATGCGCCCATACTTCATGCGCCCGGCCCTACCCCTCCTCTGTATGTTCCTTATCTCGCTCGGTATCGGCTCGTAGAATATGACGGTGTCTACTGTCGGTATGTCAAGGCCCTCCTCTCCTATGGAGGTCGCGACAAGCACCCTGAAGAGCCCGTCCCTGAACGCGCTTATCGTCTCCTGCTGGTGATGCTGCGTGATGCCGGCCTTCTTGCCTACAAACTCTCTCGCCTCTATACCGTTGCGCTTCAGCACGTCTGTTATCTGCCTAGTCGTGGACCTGTACTGCGCGAATATTATCGCGCTGTCTCCCTTCAATTCCCCCTTGAGCATCTCGGCTACCCTAAGCATCTTCGGGTGTTCCTCCCCTCTATCAAGCGCCTCTTTCGCAATACCCTTCGCCGAGATTACCGCCTTGTTGGCTAGCAGACCCTTCAGCGTCCTGCTCTTGTTCTCGCGCTGCTCCAGTGATTCTATGTAATTCACGAACGGGTATATCCCCTCGCATGCGGCTAGGTCGTACGCATGCAACAGGTTTAGAACGTATATGTAGTTGTACATCCCCATGAACCTGTAGTTCTGCGCCTCTATCTTCCTTATCGCATCCCCTATCTGCAAAAGGCGCCCCTTTGGCATGTTCCTGAAATCCTTGAATGGGCTCAACCCATGGGAATAGAGGTTCATCAGGTGCTCCTCTATCAATGGCCTTATCATCTCCATTATCGTCGATATGGTTCTCCCGGTCTCGACAATCATGTTCCTCACGTCCTTTCTCATCACGTAAGGCGCGACGTCAGGATCGGTGCTTATGCGCATCTCTATGCTTTGTATCTCCAGGGCGGTGATGAGGGCGTTTATTTTCTTGCGGTCGCTCCCCGGGGAGGCTGTAAGCCCTATGACCTGGACGCCGTGCGTCCTGCACTCGTCCGCAATGTAGGTATATGCGTACTTCCCGACCGCCCTGTGGCACTCGTCGAATATCACTATGCCGAAATCGTCCATCGATACCCTCCCGCCCTTTAGGTCGTTCGAGAATGTCTGCGGCGTAGCTACAATCACCCTTGCACTCCCCTCCATCTTCATCCTGTTGGAGCTCTTTATGCTGCCTGTAAGCAGCAATACCTCGCTGCGGTCGATGTTCAGCAGCTCCGACATGCTCTTGTAGTGCTGCTCATTGAGCGGCCTGGTAGGTGCGAGTACCAGGGCCTTCCTGCCCATCTGCAGCGCCCTCGCTATGGCGAAAACGGCGATGAGCGTCTTGCCAAGGCCGGTTGGCAGCACTATCAGCGTATTCCTCCCTGAAAATAGGCTTTTCGTGATGCTTATCTGGTAAGCCCTAGGTTCGACTGATGCTGTGTTCACAAGCGAACCGTATGGGGACAGGTCATCCCATGACAGCGGCATACTATGGTTTTGGATGCTACGATTATAAGCATTCTCAATGGAATGCGCCGGAAACCCGGCATGGAATAGAAATATATATCTTGGAGCACATCTAAGTAGCCAGTATCGAGGTACCTAAATGCAGGCACGTTCACTCATCTCCAAGGCTGTAATGGGGATGGCTGCCAACATATGCACCGACATGGAGGAGAGTGCATATTCCCACAGCCTTAACCAGAACCACTATAAAGCCGCAGTCCGTTACAAGATGGCTGGCAGAATGGCGATGTTGTCTGGGGACGCCAACAGATCAGTGACATTGATCCTCAGGGCATCCGTAAGCCTTGAGTACCTATCCGACGAGTTTGCCAAGAATGAGTACACCCAATATCTTTCTGCCGTTAAACTGCTAGATGCGTTGCACATAGCCCACACTGCAGGGATAAAAAATCATTTGAATGCGAAACGGAAACTGGATACTGTAAGGATGCGCCTGAGGAGTGCCTTGCGCGACGACAAGTCAAATGACCACGAATTCGAGGCCAGGATTAGGAAGGAACTCAAGAAATACGCACTGCTGAGGAAGGCGATTGGGGAATGATTTAATATTTTCTCCTATGATACTAACTATGTAATTGCGCCGCAGTAGCTCAACCCGGGAGAGCATCCGCCTGAAGTCAATTTCTGAAATGCAGAAAGCGGATTGTTGCTGGTTCAAATCCGGCCTGCGGCAATTAAAATGCGGGGTATATGTTAAAGGCTCCATTTCAATCGATTTTCGGGAATTATCCGATCGATTTCAATCGGTCTAAGAGAGTTTGGGACTTATTTAACCGATTTTTACACCTGTATATTCTATTTTACATGGCTTTGTAGAAATCCTATGAATAAAGATACATAATAGTTTATGTATCTGTGGAGATTGTAAACAACATCTGTCACAATCATCTCTTTTCTCTGCATCCTTAATAGCCGACTTCTCAATTCGTCTCCAAACTTCCTCTTTTGAACTGAGTTTATAGTCTCAATTTTGCTCCTTTGATGATAGACGGCATAAGGAAAATTGCGTCGTAACTTCCTTCTATAGAATCCTTTTGTTCTTGACAAAGGAACCCTGTAGCGTAAAGGTATTATCGAATTGGCCTTAACCTCTCTTCTGGGTACTTGTGGTTCTCCTCTGAATCGTATCCCTTATCTGCGGTTGCATTGTTTACATCTACAATCTCTTTTGTCGTCTTCAACATCGGTTTGAAATGATTAAGTTAGAGGGGTGTGGGGTGTAGCGTAATCCTCTGCCTTTAGGCAGTCGAAAGCGAACCCCACGTTACAAAATCTACTATTTTTATAAAGTGACTAATCCTATTACGACTTCCTATCGATTTATATGTTGGAGACGGGGGTCGCGGATTTTTACGCGACCTGAACCGCCGCCGACGTGAAACCATGAATAGTGTGAACTCTGAAAAATTTGCGCATGCATCGCATTCTGTTGGTGTAAGTGAATACCACTTACAATGGGTAACGAAATACCGTTACAAGACATTATTGAAAGAGAGTCATTATAAGGATTGTGAAGATGTTAAGTAAAGTTGTTAAGTACCCACATATAACCGTTTCGGGACAGTATTGAT
>CAYSQH010000046.1:0-4860 GCA_964433165.1 Microcaldota archaeon | reverse complement strand
AGCTTCTATCAGAATGTAGTGTTAATGGAAGTTTTGTCTTTCGGAACTACTGTAAGGTAAGTGTAGAGTAACAGAACATTTGCCCTAAAAGCGTAACAGAACATATGTCCGCTTTCACAAATCACCTATAAGGTGATTCCTGTGGTGAAAGCGATGGACATAAGACTGAACGCAATAGATTCTTGGAGAACTGGAAAGTATACTTCCAAAGATATTGGAACGATGTATGATGTCAGTGAGAGGACAATACGTAGATGGAAGGCCTCTTACAAATCAGGAGGTTATGAATCCCTTAAACCGATACCAACTACACCGAAGAAGGTCAGTAGAATCTCCAATTATCTGGGGCAGAGAATAATACGACTGAAACAGAAGTATCCGACTTGGGGTTCAAGAAGAATAAAACACCAGTTTGATCTTCCAGCTTCTCAGATGACGATACACAGGATCTTCAAGAAGAAAGGTATGTTGATCAGGATAAAGCCAAAACCGCAGGAATCAAAGAGGTTTCAAAAAGATCACGTCGACTCTATGTGGCAAGGAGATACCTTTCAATTCAGGATAAAAGACGTCGGAAAAGTGTATGTAACTGGATTCACCGATGATCGTTCAAGATATAGGATAGTGTCCAAGACTTATCTTGACAAGAGTGCGGTATCATCAATAAATGCACTACAATGGGCGCTGAAGAAAGGACGTATACCCAGAGAGATCTACCTTGATAATGGAACACAATTTGTCGCAAAGGTCTTCAAGGCAGAAGCTGCAAGATACCAGATAAAACTGATATTCGGAAAACCATATCATCCAAGGGGAAGAGGGAAGATAGAGAGTCACCACAAGATATTATACAAGGAACTTATTGCATTGAATGAGTTTGATTCCCTGGCACATTTCAGGAGGGAATTATGGAAATTCGATAAGAAATACAATAACTGGAGGAAACATGAGATACTCGGTTGGAGTACGCCAGTATCGATTTACAGGAACAAAAGGTTTTATAATAAGAATGCCAGATACATTACAAAGCGGACAAATGTCCTGATAACGAAACGGACATAAATCATGTTACTCTACAACTAGGGCTGGCTTACGTCGGGGAGAACCATACCCCGCACAGCCTGTTTATCGCCTGCCAGTTGTAGCATTCGCCGGTTACCTGACCGATGACCACCGCATAATTCATGGAATTCGCCGTGTTCTCGGTAATGTTCTGCAACCCCAGGTACCCATTAGAGAGCGGCCAGCTGTTCGAAGGGCTCACCCCGAGTATGCTGTCGTTCAGGTAAAGCTGCTCCACCTGGGCGTTGCTCAGCGCCGATTCGTATATCTGAACATCGGCGATGGAGCCGTTGAAGAAGCTCGGGTTGGTATGCCCCCCGGGGGAGGTGCCCATGTAGAGCAGGCTGTAGGGGTTCAGGGTAGCCGATTCAGAGTATGACGTAGCAGGCTGGCCGTTTATGTAGAGGTTGACGCTGCCTGAATCGTATACTGCGGTAAGGAACGCCCACTGGCCCGGGACAACGGTGCCGAAGCTGTTGTCCTTGACCCCGTATACAGAGAAATCGTAGCTGTTGCCATTGATCTCGAGGTTCCAGTTGTTCGATGCGTCGGATTGGCCTATTATGCCCCTGCTTCCGCCGCTTGCCTCCGGAAGCACCCATGCGCTTACCGTGAATACCTGCCCAGTATTGATCGCGCCTGTGCCAATATAGCCGCTCTGCCCGTTGAACACCGCGACATCAGGGAGCAGCGCGTTGGAGAGGCCGAAGGCCCCAGCCTCAGCGACGGCGGGATTTGCAAGGTTGTTGAATCTCCTGTTTCCCAGGTACAGGTGCTGCACAGTGCCGTTGCTGCACTGGTCAAGGCTGCCGCACATGAAGATCCCCTCTACCTCCTGGGTAAGGTTACCACTGTAAAGAGCGCCGCCGCTCACAGGATCCCCGTAGTAGTTGCGCAGCAATTGGTATCCTATCGAATTGGAGCTTATGTTGAAAGCGTTGCCGTTCTCCGCCCTGCCGCTGTAGTCTTTTGCATTGCCGTCAAGGGGCCACCATCCCGTAAGGTTCTGGTGGAGCTGCGCCATGCCGTCTACCCCCGAATAGTATGCCTGTGCCACCTGCGCTGGGGACAGGCTGGAGTTGTACCACTGCACGTTTGCTATTGACCCGTTGAAGTACCCGAACTCTCCGTTGCCGATTAGGAAATCGAAGGCCCCGCCGCTGCAGTACGCGGTTATGCTGGAGCTGGCCACGGCGTTGCCATTTATGTAGAGGGTGCTCTGCCCTGTCTGGTTGTAAACGCCGACTATGTTGTACCACGATCCCGGAAGCAGCATGCCAGCCGCATCGTAGCTCAGTGGCTTGCACGACCTGCTGTTGCTCCCGAAGTATACCGTTGTGCCCCCAATCCATATGGATAGGGTGTCTATCTTGTATTTCGCCTCCTCCCCTGCTATGTCCTCAGATATCCTGGAGGACATGGGCCCTGTGGGCATTATCCATGCGGATATGCTGGAATCCGGCGGCGCAGGCAGCCCTGAGATGTTTGCCGCTATGTATGAATCCTGCGAGGCAAGGAATGAAGGAACCAGCCGGTTCATAAGCCTGAATGAGAATATGCCCTCCTGCGACATCATGTAAGGCTGCCCCTGCGCCCAGCCCAGGTACGAGGGCGCGAAGTACGACGGGAAGTACTTATCTGAGCTCACAGCGCCGTACATGCCTGACAGGTTCAGTAGCTCCAGGCCCTGCCCGTCCAGAAGCATGGACGTGCCGTTGTGCAGCAATGATATCACGTTAGATCCGCTCGGATACACGAGGTAGGGCACGCTATACCCTGTGGTGTACGCGCTGTACGTTATTACCCCCCCCATCCCGCAAGAGCCAAGGGAACTGTCGTCAGGCACCGCGAGTATGTAGTTGTAGTTCTGGAATCTCGATGGTATCGCAGAGCATGAGCTGAATGATCCCGTGACTATGGGCCCGTATGCGAACAGGAAGGGGGATCTGCTTCCAGAGGTGGCGAACGCATTGCCCACCTGCATGGAACCTGGGTATGCCCCCTGCCTTACCACGGTGCTGCTGTTGCCGTCCTCCATCCCATATATGTCCGTAGTGCCGTTAAGGGAAACTAGTGCCGTGGCGATTACCGGGTAGCTGAACGATCCCGAGCTGGAGTTCATCGTAGCTATCGCTGAGAATGTCGCATTCATCTCGAACGGCTTCTGCATGTATACGAGGAACGAGGAGTTCGTGATTATCATGTTTATGTTCTGCAGCCTCGCCTGCCTGACTATCGAATTCGTGTAGTTGATTATCGTCGCGCCGCCCATCTGCGTTATCATGTTTGTGCCGTAAAGGGTGCCGTTCTCGACAAGGGAGCCTATCGCGTATCCGGTGTTGTTTATGAACATCGTGTTGCTCCCTGGCCTAGGGTCTGCCTCATAGTTCCCTATTGCGCCTATCGCATACTGTACGCTCTCGTGCAGGAAGGAGGAGGTTTGCCCGTCCAGCTTCGATACGAGCAGGTATCCCGATGTCGATACCTGGCCAACTGACTCTATCGACTGGTAGTTGACGCTCATGTATACGTAGGTTATGAGCTCCGCGGTCATCAGCACCAGGAGCACCACGGTGGCCAGGGTAAGCAGTATGCCCCTCATTTCCATGTTATCACGCTCACGTTATATTCCGCTATAGTTCCGTCCCCTGACACGTACACCGGGGCGCTGTCCCTGCCTACGAAGTATGCATTGGAGAGGCCGCTCGGCGTATACTTCATGTACCTGAACGATATCCCGTGCGTCACCCCGAATACCGAGGAGCCACTGTAGTCGTTGGCGTTCCCGTCCAACGGCCACCATATCCTGATTCTGCTCATCGGGGCGCCCACAGCCCCCTCCTGGTACAGCCTTGCAACATCCGATGGGCTCAACGTGGAATTGTACATCTGGTAGTTGAGCATGCTGCCGTTGAAGCGGGCATCGGGCCCGCATACAGTAGTATCTGACTGCCCGAGCTGGTAGTACATCGGGGATCCGCCCCCCGGTACCTGCCTCGCCCCGGTTTCGCCCTGCATCTTTGCCCCGTTTATGTATCCTACTAGGTTGGTCCCGTCCCAGGTTATGACTATGTCGCTCCATGAGTTGTCAGGTATGCCCCCGACATTCATGCAACCCAGACCCCATAGCCTCGCGGTTACGTTGCCATCGTTAAGGCTAAGGACGCTGTCATGCCATGCCCCTCCCTGCGATATCTCATCGACAATGATGCCGTTATTCTGGGTCGGATACACCCAGACGGATATGCTGAAGCGCGCTGTCGGATTGTCGATCCACGTTATCCCTGTCTGCTGCGCGATGTAGCTGCCGTTGAGGGAATTGAATGAGGATACCCCAAGGTCTGGCGCATAGGTATTGTTTATGAAAATGCCGGAGCCGCTGGAATTGTAGGTGCTGCCGAGCAATGTGTCGGAGTAGCTTCCCTGCCCGTGGAGGTACATGTATGCGATGCCGTCAAGCATGTTGAAGCCATTAGGTACACTGTAGGTGCCTATGGCATAAAGGGTGTTGCCGCCGGTGATGTACATGTTCCCATAGGCCAGCGCCACATCCGCATATCCTGAATAGCCGTATACGCCGGTGCTTATGTTCATGGCCTGCGAGTAATTGCCCTGGCTGAACGCCTCCATTGAATTGCTGCCCATGAGGTATACGTCCCTCGGCCCGAAAGACATTATTGAATTGAGAGAATCCTGCACGGTGCTCCTGTAGAACAGCAGGGCCCCATTGGTCGAGAAGGCATAGAGGTCGTTGGCGGTCTGCGCGAGATAATACCCGTTCCCCGCGCCTATGCCCAG
>CAYSQH010000045.1:0-4861 GCA_964433165.1 Microcaldota archaeon | reverse complement strand
TAATCTGTGTGCGGAACACAGATGTTCGCATTTAACGAAAATAAAATCTACGGTGAACTAAATGGCTAGAAATACAGAAGAAAAAGCTATGGCCTTCGCCGCCGTTCGCAACGAAAAGGTTGCGGGTGCGATTCCCGCCGAGTCCATTTCTTATTCATGGCAGTCGCATCGCCGATAATACTGTGCTGTTCATTCCAATGTGCTGAAGGCAACTGAGCATCCGGTTCCAGTTAAGCATATTAATGCAGGGAATGCATACTATAGCGATTGCATGATGCCTAACATGGATCCTAGGACCATGCGCAGCCTTATGGCAAAGATGGGCATAAAGTCCTCCGAGATAGACGCACAGAGGGTAATTATAGAATCCAGTGGCACCAATATAGTAATAGAGAATCCTCAGGTGACAAGGATAGAGGCCCAGGGCGCGGTCAGCTTCCAGGTCAGCGGAGACGTCACCGAAACCGCAAAGGAGGTTAAGGTCGAGATTACTGAGGATGACATAAGCATGGTCTCTGAGAAGACCGGGATATCCGACAGGGAACTCATAAGGAGCAGGCTTGAGGAGAACGGTGGCGACATCGCCAAGGCGATAATCGACTTCACGGAACAGCGGTAATGCCCTCAGTACTTTATCGTGAACGCATGGGCGTACGGGACGTCGCCTATCCTCTTCACATTGTCAGAGTTTATGACTCCCTTGTCTATCGCGACCTTGACCGATTCCTCCCCTACTATGTTCGCTGATAGAAGGTCTCTGGTCTCGAGCATGGCCGCTGCCTTGTCCGAGTCTACGAGCTCGCCTTTGTAGAATCCGGAATAGTTGCGTATGTTGAGCTCCGTCTCGTTGTCCTTAAGCACCTTCTCTATGAGCGACGAGTCGCACATTGCAACTATAGTGCCATTATCCGTTCTGTGCGATTTCATGTATATCAATCCAATCAATCCCCGTGCAACGGCACATTATAAGTATATGAGGCATCACATTTAAAGCAGTTAACGGCCAATCTGACAAATAACATGCCGGGATGGCGGAATCCGGTAACGCGCCGGTCTCGAGATTTGTATCCCGAGAGCTGATCAGTGATGCAAACAAGGCAACCGGTTTCCTTCGGGAATTTAGGGTTCAAATCCCTATCCCGGCGAATAATGAGTCGATCAGGAGCGTAGCCTGCTGCTCCTGCCGTTGCCCGAATCGATCCCAACCCCTGAAATGAACTCCTTCAGGTGTATTGTTACTCCAGGATGCAGGTCGACGGCGCCATCCAGCAGCTTCGGTGCATCGCAGCTTCTGAGGCGCTCCAGCTTTTCCCTGACCGCTGCCCTATCCTCATCGCCCCAATACCCCTTTCTTTCCTTCCTGTTAAAGAGATCGTAAACTGCTATGACATCGTTTTTAGCTTCCTTCTTGATTTTCGTGCTCAATTCCTCGCCGATCGGAAGCCCAAGCTTGGTAAGCACCTCATGCGCCCTAAATACATCGCCTTTTGACGATACATATGCGGAAAGGACATCCTTGCCGCCCAGGTATATATTGGTCGAGTGCATAGGTTTGCCGCTGCCCCTGATTGAGCTGCCAATTTCATGCTTATTAAGCTCGTCGACGCCGCCTACTTTTATTACATTGACGTTAGCGATGTTCCATCCCTCAAAGTCATGCTCCTCGTTTTCGGATACGCGGCCATTAAGGTCAAAATATCTCCCTTTTTTGAATATAGTAATCCCGCCGCTGTAACGTTTGCTCCTGGAGGCATCCAAGGCCCCTATGTAGGTTCTTGCTATGTAATAAGTCGGAGTGGTTCGTACATGGTCGGCGCCAGTATCGTGTAAGTACTTGGTCGGATCGCTCTTCTCATGCTCCACTACCAGCGCGAACTTATAATGCCCTAGCGCCCTCAAGGTCTTTAAGATGTCTGATTCGTAATCCTTGTCATCAGTCCTAGATGTAGCGTTCTGCATGCTAACCTATGTCCCTATTCAAATATTAATAAGTTCTCATGGCATCGGCCTTGTTTATAGATAGAATTCTGTTTACAAAACTAACTTCTTACAAAGAAAAGAGCTGGGTTATAACACCCAGCAAGAAAGAATATGCAGAACATCTTGTATTTTAGCTAGGAGCTAGGTAGTGTGCAGTCCCCTGATACCGCAGAATTGTCATAGCCCGCAGCTCCCGCGCCGGCCGGTACCCCGCCTCCTATACTTTGTGCGCCCGCGCCGTTATTTAAACCCAAAGTACCAAAGTTGCCGTTCGTGTTAGCAAACGCACCGTGGCAAGCACCGCTTGTGCTTATCGCTCCTGCAATTCCTATCAACAGAGTTGCTAGGACCGCGCTTATTCCCATTATACTTAGAGTTCTGTTCATTATTTCACCTTTTTATATCTTAAGCATCCGCTTATATAAAACTTCCGAACTTATGGAATTTTAGGCTATCCTATTGCAGATTCCCCTCTTGTTTATAAATTCGCTTGCAAACAATATCTATGAACAACGCCCATGGCATTGCCGCCCGCATGGCTCACAACAGGGAAGCGGTGTCAGTGCCGAATCCTACTTGCATTATCGCGGCTTAGGTTCAGCCTAACGTGCTCTATGAGCTCCTTGATGTTTATTGTCACTCCGCGGTTCGGACTAACAACCTCGGGCAGCAGCCTTTCAGCATTGCAATCCTTGAGGCGCATCAGCTTTTCCCTGACCGCTGCCCTATCCTCATCGCCCCAATACCCCGCCTTTTCTGGATATCACTAGATTTCCACGAGCTCGTCCATCAGAACTGTCGCATATGATCCAGAGGGCAGGGAGAAGGTAATTGTTCCAGTTTCTTGCTCCTCGTTTTCGGAGTGCTCGATATTCAGGAATGGGGCGAACATGACCCTGTAGGTGCCCTTGGCGTTCAGTTCTGTCATCCCCTTTACCTTGAAGGATTCCTCGGTTATGCCGAGCTCATCCATGAGGCTGCGCTCGGTCTCGTTTATGTCAGTTGAGTCGTAGCCGATTATCCTGCCTGCCATGAATCTTATATCCCCGTTCCCGTCATGCCTTCCCGTAGTAGATATGTCAGGGAATCCGTTCCTGTCAGCGCCGCAGGAGAGGTCATCCTTTTCGGGATTTCTTCTCCCGTCCTTAACCAACAGCTCCAGCTCCGCGTTGAACATCAGCGCCTCAACGGAATGGACGAACATCAACGATATGGACCTCGGTAGCTTCCTTATCGCATTGGCGTAGTTCTTCGGGAACCTGGAAAGGTACTCTAGCATGGTTCTCTCGTATTTCAGGTATCCCGGGAAATAATTCATCGCGGCTGCGAAATCCATGTCTGATTCAAGGCGCTTCCTAGCCTCGACCGCATCCTCATTGCTTTCGTTCTGGGAATCCGTGAGGAACCGCATCGCGGCGTTCTCGAAGTTGCCCTTCAGTATGTCAAGGCCTATCGCCACGTTCGCGTTCCTGTTCCCGAACCTCTGCTCCCCGAAGTAGTTCGGGAATATCCCGCCGAGCTGCTCTATCATGCTGCCTATCTGGGTGCCGTTGCTAAGCTCCCTTACTGTTATCCCGAACCTGTTGCCGAGCAGGTCTCCCATCATTATTCCAGTGGAGGACTGCCATGCCCCGTTTATCGCTATGTCCTTGATGTGTACGGATCTCAAGTCCTGGGCCCTTACCCCGAACATGCTGCACAATTGCGTTGAGATTGATGTGCGGTCCTTGGTGCCGGCGAAGCCAGTGGACCTGATTCCTCTCCTCATGCGCCCTGCCAGGGCCTTGAGCGCCTGGGTGGTGTTCCAGTCCCTCTTCTGCATCACGAACAGCACGAATTTGCCCTCGAGGTCCTCGCTCATGCCCACCATTTCCGCGGAGATCTGGTCCCCTATGCCGAGGGCTATGCCGTTTCTCGCTATCTCCTCGACCCTGAAGTCATCCGCAGTGGACTTTATGCGTCCCCTCGCCCTGCTTCCCTTAGAGAGTCTGAGCATTTCAATACCTAAGAGAATCCCTCGACTTCGTCAGAGGTTGCAACATAAAACTTTTCCTTTCGAAACTTTTGCCAATGCGACTGTTAGGTCGCAAAGGTGTAAAACAATGAATAGCGTAATGCAACACCAAAATATAAAAGGTTCGGTCGACCCTTGGAAAAGAACAACCATACTGGCAATACCATTGGGAACATGTGATATTTGTGGCAAAGAAAAGAACGAGGAATTTCAAGAATGAATACAACAGAATTGTAACTAAATCTGCAATTGAGAGGCGGCAGCAATGTATTGCATTGGAATAAATTGAAAAGTCGCTCTGCATCGATAATATTTCGGAAAAGTCGTATTTGTTTAGCTCACGACCGAAAGTTTTGTAGTTTTTTCCAGTGATAATATTTTGGGCGTGAGATAATTAGGAGAACAGACCAGAATGGAACCCACATATGATGAACTATTACAAATAGTAGAATCATTACATGATAGGGTAAAAGACCTCGAGAAAGCAGGTGCAGAGAAGGACAAGAGAATAGACAAACTCGAAAAAGAACTCCACAAGTACGAAAATTTCAAACTGCAGAAAATTATATCCTAGAGGAAGTTTCTAGGGATACCAAAACAGCCACAGTAGTTTTGGACCAGTTGGTGGGTCTAAGGCGGTGAACTATGTCCAAAAGACAAGATATCCCAAGAGTGTTGCCGCAAATGAGACCCTCCAACTAAGGCGGGCGACGACGAATACACGAGACTTGTAGGGGGGATGGAAACATTCATAGTAGAGTTTATAAGGGGAGCAGCCCCTTATTTTATACAGCTATATGTCGTAGGAGTCCAGGTTCTTGGGGACTATCGCCCTGTATTTGTTTGCTATGTCCTCCCTGAGCTCCT
>CAYSQH010000044.1:0-4894 GCA_964433165.1 Microcaldota archaeon | reverse complement strand
ATCAATACTGTCCCGAAACGGTTATATGTGGGTACTTAACAACTTTACTTAACAGGAACATAAGCTATAAATAACTCGCAACAGTATCTAGATTTGGTGAAATGCAGAAACATATTGATGATAGAGAGAAGCGCGGGCCAGCTTCCTCCCCGATGCTCAGGAATGGAGAGGAGAAGGTGCGGCTTGAGATAAAGCCCCCTATTGAGGTCAAAAGCAGGCTTAGGGGCAGGATAGCAGGCCAGGATGAGGCCGTGAACTCCATAGCCGCGCTGTACACTAAGATAAAGTCCGGCGTTGACCTCCATACAGGGCGGCCGATAGACGCGATAATGCTTGCCGGACCATCAGGAGTCGGAAAGACCAAATCCGTTATAGCGCTCGTTGACATGTTCATTGAGGACGATTCGGATGACATCGGCTATCAAAACCACGATAGGAATCCAGAAAGGAGCATGCTCAAGATCGACTGCGGCACCTATGGGCACGGCCATGAGGTTGCCAAGCTCATAGGCGCGCCGCCAGGTTATCTTGGGCATGACAAAAATAACGGCCTGTTCAGCCACAACAATATCAACAACACCAAGATAACATTCCGCGACATGAAGGGTAATTCCAGAAGCGTGCTTTTCCTACTGATAGATGAGGTGGAAAAGGCGCACCAGGACCTCCACAACATGCTTCTCGGCGTATTGGACAGGAGCAGCATAGCGCTTGGCGACAATTCCATAGTGGACTTCTCCAATGCGGTTATATTCTTCACCACGAACCTCGGGAATGCTGAGATCGAGCGAAACCACATAGGCTTCAATCAGCAGAGCAGGTCACAAGGCGGGGAATTCGAGAAGGAATACAATAGGTATTTCCCTCCTGAATACAGGAGCAGGATAAGCAAGATTGTAATGTACGGGCACCTGTCCAGGGAGGACCTCAATAGCATAATAGACATGGAATTGAGGGACATGTCCAGAAGGCTCAATGTGGAGCTCAAGATAACAGATAAGGCAAGGGACCAGCTGACATATAGGAGCAATACTAGGTCTGAAGGGGCGAGAGGCGTGATAAAGAGGATGGGTACGGAAATATTCGACAGGCTGGCCGTAGCCGCGTATAATGGGAATGTAGGGAATGACAGATATTTGGTTGATGCCGATGGCTTAGGGAACCTTGAGATATACAGGACTGAAAGAAGAAATTCGAGGGCATTGACCGCAGGGGCGTCGGACAGCGACATCTGAGATTGAGGCACTTAGCCTCAGTACTTCATTAGGGAGACCACGTTCCTTTCCTGCAGCTTCTCCCTTCCCCCTAGAGCCTCAAGCTCTATCAGAAACGCAATTGCGGATATGCTGCACCCTGACTCCTCTACAAGCTCCGCGGCGGCGGATGCTGTCCCCCCCGTAGCTAGCAGGTCATCCACAATCATCGCCTTGCTCCCCTTGGGGAGCGCGTCCCTGTGCATCTCTATCGAATCGGTGCCGTACTCCAGGGAGTATTCCTTCGATATCTTTTTGTAAGGGAGCTTGCCCTTCTTCCTTATCGGCACGAACCCCGTCCCGAGGCTGTATGCCAATGCCGAGCCTATTATGAATCCCCTCGCCTCTATGCCGACTATGCAGTCTATGCCGTTCGATTCCTCCATAGCCGCAAGGGCGTCTATGCACATGCCGAAGGCCCTGTGGTCCCTGAGCAGCGGGGTTATATCCCTGAATAATATCCCCTTGTCAGGGTAGTCAGGGACGTCCCTTACTAGGCTCCTAACGAACTGCTCGTCGAAATACAACTTATCAGCCCTGGGTCAGCGAGGACGCGACGCCGCACTCTCTGAGGAATACGCCGTCACCGGAGACGTACATGTAATCCGGCCTGATTATCGTCGTATTCTTCGTGCTGTAATTTATGTACAGCGCCGGCTCAGTCCCGGTCAGGTTCAGGCAGTCCTGAAGGCTTGTCACCGTGTAATTGGAGCCGTTGAGCTGGCCTATCCCGTGGCTGAGTATGCACCCGGTCTGATTTATTATGCTAAGGTCTATGGTGCTCGCGTTCCTGTGCAGGGACTTGCTCCCCACTATGTTCTCTATTATCGCCGTGGCGCAGCTTATAGTGCCGCTCAGGACGGTCCCGTTGTATGCCGCGACGACTATGTTTACCCTGGGCGCTGAATTGAAGTTGTTCCTAAATGAGTTGAATGACGCATTTGACCCGCTCTGCCCGTTTAGAATGTAGGGGGATGCGAATATAGCGGCGGCTATTATGACAACTATTATGACTATGGCAGCTGCATACTTCACTGCCGCGGTGGTATTCCCCTTTTGCCGCCTGCCATTGGAGCGGAGCCCCTTTGATGCCGCCGCTGCCTCATTCTTCCTTGGGGCTTTTGTATTGCTGCGCCTTGATGATTCCTTTTCCTTTGCCAAACAAACCACGTTGCGTTTTATGTGTTCCTGAACAGCGTGCCCAGGGTGCATTCAGCACCAGCCGATGCGGGGCCGCTGGAGTATAATACTGTACCGTAAAGCCCTTTATACGTTATGCTGCTCGACGGCGACTGGCTTATGTATATCACAGGGGTTCCCGATATCAGTATGTTGTCGTAGCACTTGACCCCGAGAGTTGTCGAGTTGCTCCCCACTATGCAGGAGTCATTGTTGAGCTGCAGGATCCTGACGGTCTTGTTTGCCTTGGACAGGTATGAGCTGATCGTAGAGGCGCAGGCGCCTATCGACGCATTGGAGGCCGCGCTGCCGTTCAGCGCTATGTAGGTCGTGTTGCTGGCCCTGACGGAATTGATGAAATGGTTGAATGGCAGGAATGAGTTTGCGCCGACGGCGGAGGCGTATGACCCATACACGTCTATCGCCATGAGCGCGACCAGCACTATGAATACGAACGCCCAGGCGAGCTCCTTCGCCGCCTGCTTCCTCTTCCTGAAGACCTTCAGGTACACCGCAACGAATATGAGTACTATTATTATCAGGTCGGCTATGAATGTCTCAAGGGCCGCATACGATGGCGCGGCGGCGATCTTCTGCTGCACCGGCTGCATGCCCGATGCCAGCATGCTCGTTATGAACGGGCCCTCCAGCACCTTGACAAGGTACGGAAGGGTGAATGGCGCGAAGTAAAGCGCGGACTCCACCCTTATGCTCTGCACCTGCGTCTCTATGGATGCGATGCCATTCGAGGTTATCCCGGAGTCTAGCTGCAGGTTTATCGCCTGTTGCTCCCTTGCCAGGCTTACCAGCTTGTTAGGCTCCCTCCTGTAGCTCAGCTCGCTAGCGAGCAGGGATGCGGTGTTGTTCTGCGATATCGAGTATATCTGGTTGTAGGTGGCGCTTGCGTTCGCGTACAGGGAAAGCGTGTTGGCGAAGAGCGCCTTGAGGGTGCTGTTTGCCTCGGCAATGCTCTGGTTGGCCCCGGCAAGCTGCACTGCGCTGAACTGGGACTTGAGCCTGTCAACCGCGGATTGCAGCGTCGTGTTCCCGTATTTCGCCAGCAGGATTGATGAGCCCGCAACTATCGAGTTGTACTCAGGGTAGTATGAATTCACCAGAGCACTGAACTTCTCCCCGTTCCTGTTGAGCAGGTATGCGCTTATGTAGTTGGATGCCAGCTTCGAAGAATTGGACGATATAGACTCTATTCCCGGCTGCGACGGCAAGCTCAGCTGCATTGTGGCTATTATCGACTTGACGTTAGAGAGGGCCGTTGAATTGAAGTTTATTTCCGAGCAGAAAAGCCCGTCCACGCAGTACCATGGCTGCTGACTGATCGGCAGGGAGGGATTGCAAGTAGGCTCGTTCGGAGGAGGGGAGAATAGCGGGTTCTGCGCTAATGCAGTAGATATTGCAGATATGTTGCTTACGTCCAGGGATAGCCGCTGTATCATCGTAGCCGCATTGGTGCCGTTAATGTGGGACAATGCGTAGAAGTAGCCATTGTAGCTCACGTTTAGCCTCGTGTAGTTGAGCGAGAGGTTGTATATGCCTGTCGCGAACGGGCTAGGCACCCCGTACTGCTCCAGCGCTGACTGAGGGGACTTCTGCGCCCCGCCGCATATGGGAACCCGCTGGCATGTGTTCACCAGGCAGGTGTTCAATGATTGCCCTGTGCAGTCGAACTGCGAAACGCCGGTGGTTGAGACGCAGTCGTTTATAGCAGATCCGGCCTCGCTTCTGTATATACGCATCGAGGAGTTAAGCTCGGCTAGGGCGGATTCAGTAGGATAGTACTTACCTGACAGGAAGGGCGAGAGTACATCATACGCCGTGCTTGCGTTGGTGATGAGCGAGTATGAGCCGCTCGAGTTCAGCACTACAAGGTACTTGCTTATTCCGGGGAGCTGCACAACGGCGTAGCTTGATCCGCCGAAGGATTGGCTGTAGAAGCTGGATGAGTTTATCGTTGAATTCGGCATGTACGTTGACAGGAAGCCCTTAAGAGGACTTATCGAGAAGGATGATGGCGCAAGCATTGCAAGCGCGACGGCTACTGCAAGGACAGCAAGATACCTCCGGCCGTACATCACTACATATTGCATGAAAAGGTTTATAAACCAATCCCAGATTTGCCGTCGTGCACGTGATAAAAAAGGCGCGGTGCGGAACTGCGCCAATTGCACGCATTCGACACCTACGGCGCAGCCGAGTTTGAAGCGGCACATATTGCACCATGGGCACCAGAAAGCTGCCGATGCGAGACCGGAAAGACAGGGCATGCGCCCAGCTAAGCCTGTATATGAACAAAAAGGAAGAGAAAGAATGAAAACATAAAAAATAAAGAAGAAAAAGAAAGGAAAACCCCGTCAGGGGTTTTCGCCCGAAATGGCTACCGTATTATGTAGTTGCCTGCGCATAGAGGTCCTGTATGAACGTGTTGCCTGCAGCCTGCGTCTGGT
>CAYSQH010000043.1:0-5014 GCA_964433165.1 Microcaldota archaeon | reverse complement strand
CCTTGTCGGGAATATCGACCTAAGCAGCACCCCGGGCACCAGGAACGTTGGTATTGCGGCTATGGAGAAGAACTCCAGCAGGTAGTATTCCGCATACAGCGCCAGTATCCCGTCAACAAGGAAGCCGGATATCGCCTTGGCAGGATCCAGGAAGAATATCGTAACCGGTATGGTGTATATGTTCACGAACAGCTGCGGGACGAACTCCAGGAAGTTGAATGCCGACCTCGCGAGCCCCGAGAAGTCTCCGCCTATCTGCACGGATATCGTCGGGCTTGTTATGAACGACATGGATAGGTAGACGTTGTATATCACAGTGTAGGCCTGCTCCCCTGTGCTTATGGTGTTGCGCATTAAGTTGAATGCGGTGGCATACGGGTTTATCGCGCCCACGAATATCCCTGGAAGGGCGCCGAACACGACGGCGCAGAGGTAGATGAACGCCCCGACTATTACCGCCGATGCTATAGCCTCGTAGAACTCCCCTATCGCGAAGTTCCTTATCCTGCTGCTGTTCAGGGCGACGCCGGACATGAATATTATTGCTGCAATAAGGAACGCTATCAGGACAACAGCGTAGGCCAACGGCAACTCCTGCGCCCACTGGGCGTATATCTGCTGGTTTATCGGGCAGTACCATGGCTCGCTGGTGCTTATGACAGTTGAGAGACTCCCAGGAATCAGGCCGCACTGCGATGCCGCATGCGGCACAAGCGCAAGCGCTATGACCGCGAATAACACAACCGATGCAGCCTTTATCGCATTCATCCAACCACTATATTATCGAAGTGAATAGGTGCTCTATGCTTATCTTCTCACCCAATGCCTTGGAGAAGTCGGATATGAACACGTCAACCAGCACCACGTTCATCACAGGTATAATCGTTAGGCCTGCTATCGTATATATTATGTACGAAAAGAACCCCCCTACCGCTGCGCCCACAGAGGTGAACATAGGCCCTGACGAGATCTGCCCTATGAGCTGCACGGCCCCCAGAAGCACGTTAGGCACCGCGCACGACAGCGACTGCAGGCATGTGACGTTTATCGCCGTGTCTATGTATCCGTAGGTTATCGATACGAGCAGCGGGTATATTATCCCAAGCCCTAGGCCCAGGGCTATCATCGCCCCGCCGAAGGTCCTAGCGAAGCCGAAGGTCCTCGCTATAAGCCCCAGGGAGACGAACAGGCTGAGGAAGAACACCGACGCCGAAAGCACTATCAGCTGCAGCTGGTTGAATATCAGCGTAAACAGGTAGGTCTCGTATACGTAATCCATCAGCGTGTCCATGTTGGACGGGAACAGGGGAGGCACCTCGAAATTAAGGCTTATCCCTGTGTCTATGTACACCGGGTCTATCTTCACCTTCTCGGTCATGCCGGCAACCGTGGATGTTATGTAAGTCGCGTAGAACGTGTACCTTGCGAGCGCGAAGGTCGCGTTGTTGAACTGGCTGACGTCGCATGACGCCAGGGTGTACAGGTCGACGGCTCCGGTGCACTTTGATGGAACGATGTTTATGCTAGAGTACATCGCCTGCGGGCTCAGGAAGAATATGTATGATATCGAGCCGAAGGCTATGAGGAGCAGCATAGACAGCAGCGCCTCGTATATCTGGAACCTCGACCATGCCATGGCGTTCCTGCTGCCTATTACGCTTGCAAGCGCGTATATGAACGCCGCGACCAGCACTACCGCAAGTACGGCTGCCGCGGCTATCGGTATCCAGCTTACCGGATTCAGGGCCGGAATGAGGCCGAGCAGAACCAATGGAACCAATGGCAGCATAATCATATCACCTTGCCAAGTATGCCCTTGGACGATAGGCTGGGCGCGCCAAGCGCATCCCCGACGATGTCCGCTATCTCGAATGATATCAGGAATGAAAGTATTATAGACATGGAGACCACGAGCATGGGTTCTATCACCCCAAGGATGAATGCGTTAACGACCCCGTATATCCCCCCGGATACAAGGTACGATGCGGCGGAGACGAAGAACGAGTCAACGGCAACCAGGGACTGCAGGGCTCCGCTGCTCCCCGCGGCCTTTCCGAGGAAGTTCTGTATCGACGTGAAGCTGAAATAGCCGGTGAACTGCAGCGCAGGCGCATAGCTTGCGACCATCACGTGCAGCAGGATGGGGAACAGTATGTAGTAGCCCACGAATATCCCTAGGAACGCGCCGCCTGCCGCCCTTGTCCATGGAAGGGAGCGCAGCAGTATCCCAGCATAGAGGAACAGCGGGAACAGCCCGTATATTAGGCCAAGCAGGCCCATGGTCGAAAATATGAGTCCCATCAGCACATACGCGGCGTTTACCAGCAGGCCGAACATGTCGTTTATCAGGGCCAATCCCCGCAGCGGGGAGAAGCTAAGCCCGAATCCCTGCGGGGCGATCACGACCTTTAGGGACGAGATCAGCGTCACGGCGAATTTCTCCATGCTGATTATCAGTATCGGCACAATGAGGTTGACTGACTGGCTGCCGAGGTACACGCAGTCGCTGACGTACAGGCCACGGCCGAATCCGCTGCCTGCCGCGGCAAAGGAGTTGGACGCCCCTACGCTCGCGCTTGCTATGTAGAAGCCGCCTATGAATATTATGACCACGGCGGCGGTCACCAGTATCTCCACGAACTCCGACTTGATCACCTCCCTTAGGAAGCTGAGGTTGAACACGTAGCTTATCATGTAGAGCATCGCTGCCGCCAGTACCACCGTAAGCATTATCACTATCGAGAAGCTTAGGACCGCCTGCTGGCCCCCGGAGTGCCCTGCAAGTATGGTCGACTGCGGTATTATGCCGCCGTAGCCCTGGTAGCCGTTGCACAGCCCTTGGACGAATCCGGTGCCTGTGTTCGAGCCCTGGGTGCCTGTGTTCGAGCCCTGCAGGGGCGGCACAGTTATCGTTGAAGTTGTGGTCGATGTAGAAGTTGATGTAGTTGATGAAACTACGGTAATTGGTTCTCTGACAATATAGGGATCGCCGACACTTGCGGATATTGTATAGCTTCCCTGCGACAGGCATAATGCCTGGCACAATACATACAGCACGTTGCCAGTGCCGCTTGCGACAGGGTTGCTGTCTATCTTCAGTGTAATCAGTTTGTTTGATGGAAACACAATGGCGGTTATGCGGTCTTCTATCCCATATACATCGATTGAATTCTGTACGCTGATAGTAAGATTCGGATGTACAATCAGATTCTCTGTTACAGAATGTACAAGATCATTGGCGGTTATGAGGTAGTTGCCTGGCCATAGGCATGTGGATGGCGATCCGCATTCGTTATATGAGACAGAACCTAGGCCATTGGATTCGACGAATGTACCTGGTGAGCCGCCATCAGGAGTTCCGTTTATTAGAATGTTGACAGTGCTTGATGGGGACGCGTCCGTTGCGGTTATGAGGTCTTGTTGCCCGTATGGCACGTTACTAGACTGTTCGGTTAACGAAATGCCGGGCTTGCATATTGAACCATTAGCATGGGTAACATAAACTCCGGCAGAATTGTATGTTTCGCAGATTATATTTGTCCCGAAAACATTGCTGATGAAGATCGTGTTGGTGCCCGCGGCTGAAGTAGTAGGTTTTATTGGTTCATTCGAAGTGGCAAAATACATATAGGAATATGTGCATCCTGGACCCGAGGCGCAGTATTCATCGATTGATAACCATGCTGATTTCACGCTTTGTGAAAAGGAATCTGCTGGCACTCCGTTGCTGTATGTTGGGTTACCGTTAAAGTATTGTTCAGCCATAAGACCGGTTCCTGTGCCGGTGGCAAAAAAGGGTGAATTTGGCGAACCTATAAACTGGGTCGAGCCGAATGATGAGAGGGGTATTCTCATTGTGGCACCTGTGTTAAGGTCTTTTCCAGTCATTGTTAGGAACTTGCCGGAAATCTGCATCTGTAATTGAATTTTGTCGCCGTCGTTTACGGTGCCTTTGAATGAAAACCATTCTGGAAGAATCCAACCCTGCGGCGTTAATACATTAAACCAAAGCAACCAAGTTCCTGTTGGCGCGCTGACTTGGCCTTTGGCCCAGTCCTTCGCAACCCACACCTGAAACCAGTAACCTTTGTCAGTATAGCCGTTTAAAATGTATCCAGGCCCACCGCTGTTCAACTCTGGCTGGGGAACTGCTGTTACGATGCCATTTATTGTTGTGCCCTGATTTGGTTGTGCGTAATTAAGCCAGTATTGCTGGTCGTAATAGGTTTGGGCTGCCTTTGCAATAGGCATGCCTCTTCCTGCAAATAGAATAACAACGAATAAAATTCCAAATATTAAAAACCTCTTGCTCAGCATCAGCTATTCTAAGGAACATATAAATAAATAGTTTGTTTATCATAATTCATGCATAAGAACTTAGGATATGCGATTGTAATACTGCTTTTGGCTGCTGCTGCCTTTTATTTTTATATTTATTACCATGGTGGGCTGAACTACTTCGCCTCAACAAGCACCACCTCGATAAATTATACAACGCCCGCAAACGCCTCCGGGACTGCCGGAAATCAGAGAACCCTGGATTTTAACCAGACAGGATTCGTGGCCGATGAGAATGGCACGGTCTTAGCGTTGGATCTCCTGAACGGCTCTGCTGTAGAGTCTTTAGAGCTGCCTAATGCATCATCCTTCATCCCGCCGAGCATTCTGATATATAGAGACGCCATTTACGTTGCGGTGGCCGACGCTTCCAGTAAAGTGTATGTAGTGAATGCGGTAACGGACAACATAACATCCAATTTCTCTGCAGGCATGGAGCCCGTCAGCCTGTCTGCAGGCAATCAAGGCTTTGCCTACATGGCAGACCCAGGCAACTTCTCCGTTTATCTGATTAACCTTTCGCGCGGCATAGTTTCCGTGATAAAAACAGATGCGGTGCCGAACAGCGCAACAGCTTTGCACGGCAACGTATATGTGGCGAATTTTAATAATTACACTGTCTTGTTAAGTAAAGTTGTTAAGTACCCACATATAACCGTTTCGGGACAGTATTGAT
>CAYSQH010000042.1:0-5142 GCA_964433165.1 Microcaldota archaeon | reverse complement strand
AGCAATGAAAAAATTTTGCCTAAGATGTTCAAATATTTATCTGATTGACTATAAATATTATATATGTGGCATTAGCATTTAATTGTCAGCAAGCCCTGGGTGGAAGGGATAGGGCTATGGCCCGGCTGTGCATGTCCGGGGGCGCCTAAATTTGCAATTTATCCGTGCGGCACGCGGCAAACCGAGCAATGCCGACAATGCCTGTTATTTAGGAGTAGTTTACTTCCTTGCAGACTTCTGCTTTATGACCTTCTTGCTGAGCTTCCTGTGCATGACGGTCCTGCTCTTGAAGCACCTGTTGGAGCAGAAGTACTCCACGGAACCCGTCCTGTGAACGTACACGGTGCCGGTTCCTTTCCTTATCTCCATGGAGCAGTAGATGCACTTCATGTGTAGCCCTCACTTTACCTTTATTTCCCTTGCCTCCCTGCTGGTGTCAGGCAGCCTTATAACGTCTCCGATCCTTATCGGCCCGAGCACATTTCTCCTTATTATCCTTCCCTTGTCATTGCCCTCGAGTATTCTGCAGGAAATCGAGTATATCTCCCCGGCTATTCCAGTCTTCCTCTTTCTGTTCACGTCTACGATTTCCGCCAGGAATCCAGAGAACTGCGGCTGCTCGATTGGGCTTTTATCCTGATTTGATTGGTTCTGGTCGGGCATCTAAATCATTCGCCTTCCTTTCCTTCCGCCTTCGTCTCCTTGCCCTTCTCCTCCTGCTTCCCTTCCTTACTCTCCAGCTTCTTGGGCGCCTTGGGCTTTTCCTTCGGCTCATGCTTTGGCTCGGCCCTTTCCTTTTCTGCCGCAGATGCATGCGACTGTCCCGTCACCTTGCTTATAATGTCCTTTATCGCGCCTGAGGCGCCTCCCTGGCCCTCAACCGCAATCGCGGTGCATGGGACATTCATCCCTATCGCCTTGCCAAGGTCTGCCTTGTTCGGCACATACGAATAAGGAACCTTCTTTTGCTCGCACAGTAATGGTATGTGAACCACAACCTCCTCCGGCTCTACGTCCCCCGCTATTACCACAAAGGACGCCAGACCGCGCTCTACGCTCTTCGTGACCTCGTTTGCGCCCTTCCTGATAGTGCCGGACTGCTTTGCCAGCTGCAGCGCCTCGTATGTCTTAGCCGCGACTTCGTCGGATACCTCGAACTTTACGTAAGATTTCGCCATTTATAACACCGTCGGTTTTACCTTCATCCAGTATTACTTTTCCAGTAAAAAGAATACACAGAAAGTACTGAATAATAGTTTAAGAGTAAGAATATTTAAACCTATTGGAGTGCCTGGAGCGATAGTGCGGTTATAAATCAGGGTACGTCGATTCCATAATGGGTGCTGGCATGGAAAGAGACAAAAATGGCAATGAGAGAGACCACAAAAGACTCGCGCTGGAGGTCATTAAATGCTTGGAGGGCAGTGGGGTTAAACTTAACGTCCCAGAGCCGCAGGACCTGGAGAGACTCGTGCGCAAAATGAATGAAAATACAATACCAAAGACCGTGGAAGGGCGGCATAAGCATGCCGCAGAACTGGAAAGGTGCGACGCGGACGGGAAAATCCTTTATTAGGGGCATGAAAGGCCGTGCATTAGGCTGACAGTACCATGAACAGCCTCGGTCACACAAGCTGCTTCTGCTCCCCGTTCATGTAATCGAACACTGGCGTCAGTATGTACCCCTTCCTCATATTCCCGAGCACCATGCACTTCTCGGGATTGCTCCAGCAGTAATATGCTATGTAAGCGCAGAATATCGCATCTAGCGCATCCTCATGCCGCTTCAGCTCCGATGGCCCCATCAATGATATGTTCCGGCCTAGCAGCCCTTCAGGAATCTCCAGGCGCGGCTTGCCCGATGAAAGCCCCTGCAGCAGCGATTCATACCTCTTGAATTCTCTTACCCTCACGGAATTTGGCCTATTTGGCCTGGCCTTGTACTGCAGTATGTGATTTAGCCCGAATATAACGACCATCGACGGGTGCGGATACACCTCAAAGACCTTCCTGCACGATTCGTAGCGGGCAATCACGGGATCGTGGATGAATCCGAAGGACCCCAACTGTCTGACAATCTCCTCGCCCCTTATCTTCCCGCCAGACCACTCCCCAAGCCGTGTCCTATTCGCGGGATGCGCCCCTGCATCGTACCGCCTGAACAGGCTGCCGACGATTTCCTCGGCCAGCCTTCTCCCAGTCCTATTAGGAACTATGAGCGGCGCATCAATCGCGACAAGCGCATCGCCATTCTCCTTCGATATCATATTAATTATCTCATCGTCGGACAGGGCAAGCTCCGCATACCTGAGTCTGCCGCCTCTTCTGGTCCCCTCAATTAGAGCTATCCCGCTGTTGTTCCTAGGGGACCATGCGAGGTCCACACCAATGAACTTCATTGTTCGATTTGGATGCTCGCATTAATATAGTTTAGAGTAGCAGTGCGCATTACCGCGCGGGCATGTGTGTAAGGAATATTCCGAACCGGTTCCATATCCTATCCGTTACCGCAGGCTTCCCGTCCTTTTCGGGGCTGGTCCAGTGCGCTGCGGCATCCTTGAGCGTTTTGCCATCCTTCGTCTTTATGAAATACAATTTCTCCATGTCCACATTTCTTGCTGCTGCCGCGGATTCCTGCACAGCCATGTGTATTACGGTCATGCCCTTCCTGAATGTTGAGAGCCCTCCTATCGAGGGAAAATCATAGGCATACCTCCAAAGTATAGGAGCATGGCTGGCCATGCACTCATGCGCCACAGTGTAGTTGTTGTTCGTCGCCATCTCCCTTATCGCCTTGCGCTTCAGGGCGTATTCCGCGGCGTAGGGATTGTAATGCACCGCCAGGTGAGCTATGGACATCCCTCCCGTTGACCTTATGCTTCGTATGTACTCGTCCTTGATGCAGTACAATGCGGCATCCGGACTGCGTTCGAACAGTCCCTCAAGCCTGTCGAACTGTTTTCTCCTCATGTCAAACCCGAATATTGATAGCATCGAGATTGCGGTTGATTTTATCCTGCCGCCCTCCTCCATCTTAAGGATGTTGTGAGCCACGGAAGTCACCGTTTCAATTTCCTCAGGGCTTATTTTCGCCCAGGCGGAACCCGGAAGCCCGTCGAAAGCATCGGTCCTGAGCATCCCGGCAGGCACTTTGCCCTGAGTGCGGGAGCTGGGTATCGTTGCGCCCTTTGTATGTGCCTTCTGCGAATACATTTCAACACTGCAATGAACTTGAAAGTAGCAAGATGTTATATGGATTAGGTAATATTTAAACCCTGTTATCTGGCATGCTTGGCTGCATGGGTCCCTGCGGGGGGTTAGGCTGGCCACCCTGCGAAGGGGTGTTTTGCGCCTGCTGCCCAGGAATCCGCTGCTCAGGCATTTGCTGCTGTGGCGAAGCCTTCGGGATTATCGGCGGAGGTCGTTTGTTCCGAGGGGGGAACATTAACCCGAACCTTGCATAGATCGCAAATGCGCATATAATCGCTATCGCTGCGTAGACGAGATACTGGCCATACGGCTCCCTTGCTATCTTTTCAGGTATTGTTGTTGTAATTGTAGTGTGCTGCAAGGATGTTGTTATGGATGAAACGGTCGTTGATAACGTAGCTGTTATGTTCGGAGATTTCGGCACGAATATCCCTAGGAGCCCGGTGCCATTGAGGTTCGTGAATTCGATGGCTGATGCAACGGAATTGTCAGAATAGTTGGAGATCGTTTCCCAGCTCGATGAACCGTTTAGGAGCCTTAGTGGAATTGGCGACATTGACGAGTTGTATTCCAGTGTCACATTAGCACGCACCTGCCCCACCCCGTAGATGCTGAGGTTCACAGCCTTGATAAGCGTATAGTTCTTGGGTATTCCATTCGTGGGCAATCCTACTGAGTTCGCATTAGATGCGAACAGGTCTATTAAGGTGTACTGTGGGGTTGCAAGGCCCTTCTTCAGGTATATGTCTACAGATGCGTTGATTAGGTTTATGTTTTCTTTCATTGGCCCGTTCCCGCTTATCTTCAGTATCCCGCTGTATGTATTCGGTACGGTTATGTTAGAATATATTTCAACCGTGACGGTCTGTAGTATCGGCAGATAAGACGTATTCAGCAGCGCCATTTCGCAGGTCTTGTTCGGCAGTTGCACAATTCTTACTGGGGAGCCCTGCAACAAGGTATACTGCCTGTTGTTTACTGTTACCCCTGAATATGATGGTGTTATGAAGTTGTCTACCACGTTTATCGATGTACCGCACAGGTTCACGCTGACGGAATTGAGCTGCGCGATGCCGGTTATTATGTAGCCGTTGCTTATCGGTATCACGACCGGTTTGGACGATCCTCCCCCGCCGCCTCCTGCACCGACGCCTCCTGCACCGCTTCCTCCTCCCCCGGAGCTAACGGTCGTGGAGGCAAAGGTTGTTGATGTGGACGTAGCGGCTGTTGTGGCCGCGGTCGTTGAGGTTGATGTGCTTGAGGAGGATCCGGTAGTGCTTGTCGTTGAAGTCGTGCCGTTTACTACTGAATTGTACGGGGCATATGCAAAATTGGAGTATACGACATATGGCGCTGGCGACGAACTGTCCATTACCTGGTAGCAGTAGTAGGACTTGATTGCAGGCGATACTGACAATGACTTGTTAATGTAAGGAAGTTCGTTATTGGAGTTAATGCATGAACTTGTATAATACGAATTAGTGGAGTTCGTGAAATACCATGAGTAATAATACGGAGGGGTGCCTCCGGACACGTTTGCGGTTATTATAGTATTGCCGCCCTGCATCGTCTCTACGGCGTTCCCGGCAACAAGAAGACCGTTATAAGGACCAAAGGTTATATTGTTGAGCGCATAGTATCTAGCCTGTGCGGGTATTTCACCATCAAGAAGCGTGTTGGGATTCGTAGGATTTGGCCCTATTGCCGGCCATGTAAGGTTCCCCCACCATGATGGTTTGCCTGTCAGATATAAGGATGCAGGGATTGATTCGTTGGGTATCGATGGATTCCATATGGTTGAATTGTTGACTATATTCCAGTTGCCCTGCCTTACAAGGGTTGCTCTACATGCGGATCCCACAGCGATGAATTGGTAATTATAGCTAACCCAAAAAGTGTTACAACTTCCACTACCCAGAACTTTTGACAAAG
>CAYSQH010000041.1:0-5583 GCA_964433165.1 Microcaldota archaeon | reverse complement strand
AATACTGTCCCGAAACGGTTATATGTGGGTACTTAACAACTTTACTTAACACTTTTAATAAATATTTGCCAATAATTGCAATGAACGGATTTACAGGAGGAAAATTCTGGAAATTGTATATTGTTGCGAACGCCTGCTTGGTTTTTTCAAGAATGCCGGGTTATCCTATGGTGAGAATAAACGTAGCGTCAAAAAACCCCGTGAAGGTTGAGGCCGTAAGGGAAGTGATTGGGGGTTATGACCTTCTACGGAGAGCGGACATGTCAAGCCTGGCGGTCGGTTCAGGGGTTTCGGAACAGCCTAAATCATTGGAAGAGACCGTGCAGGGCGCGATAAACAGGGCCATGAGGTCCTTCAAGGATTGCAACTACAGCTTTGGCATCGAGTCCGGCTTGATGAGCGTGCCGCAGACCAAGACCGGGAGCATGGACTTCTGCGCCTGCGCCATATATGACGGGACCAAATGCCACATAGGGCTGTCCTGCGCATTTGAGTTCCCGCCAGTTGTTACTAAGATGATCAACGAGCAGGGAATCGATGCAAACGAGGCGTTTTACAGGTGCGGCCTGACAAAGGACCGCAAGGTGGGATCCTCCGATGGTGCGATAGGCCTCCTGACAAACGGCAGGATGACAAGAAAGGACTATACCAAGCAGGCGGTGCAGATGGCCCTTATACACCTGGAGAACAACGCGCTGTACGATGTCTAAGCATGACATCCCGATTGCCCACCATGGACGCCGACGCATGGGTATTAAAAGCGTAATGCGTTAATTATAGGGTAATCCTCATGGCAAAGGCGGGAATCGTAATAGGCATAATAATCGTGGCCGTAATCGCGATAGCGGCGGCATACTACATTTACGGAAGCTCGGCATCTCATGCAAAGGCACCTACCACAGTAGCGACGACAGCTTCGACTACCGCGGCCTCAACGACAATCAACGCCATGCCTGTCCCGGTCATGACGAAATTCAGCAGCAGCACGATAATGATAAATCCAAACAAGTCCTCCACGGTGATGGTGACAGCTCCCGACGGGGTCAACATAACCGTAATGATACCTGCGGGCACATACGCAATGGTCGGGAACAATATGCTCCAATCATTCAACTTCACGCTCGCAACATTCAACATCATGAACCTGAGCAGCCCGTCCGGCTACTCTAACCAGACGCCTGCATATGGCTTCGCCTTTGAGGTAAACGGGAGCATAAGCCCGTCGATCTCGTTCGTGAACGCGACGAAGGCCCCTGTGCACCTTACGACGATAACGCATTACCCGAGCACATGGTACAGCTGGGCATACGTAGGCGGAACGTTCAACGAATCCGCAGGCACGTATACTGGCGGCAAGTACATTGCGGAGAACGCATGGACATACAACTCCATCACTGGCACGATGACGAACACGCAGTTCTACAAGCCGATAATGTGGGTCTTCACGGTAGGGCCCGCACAGGCTACCGCGCCAGCGCCATCTGCGAATACCTCTGCAGCGGCTAGCACAACCCAGCCGACAACCACTGTTGGTGGATACAGCTACCCGTGATCTGCTCTTTTGGGCCGATCCGGGTAAGAATAAGGGCAGGCACGTTGCTGAGGGCAAACCTATACGCTAAGTTCCGGGTATAGCGGGAACCTTGAGCATATGTCTAGGACATTCTCCCTTACCTCATTGAGCTTTCCATTGGACTTGATGTCCTCTTTGTATCTCTTGAGGCAGTCGTTCCTTGCGTCTTTGTCTTCAGGGAGCTCATTGCCCTTCACCTCAATTATCACCTCGGTGATAAGGTCCGCTATCCGCTCCATCTCTGGTTCCTTCATGCCGCGGGTCGTCAGCGCCGGGGTGCCTAGCCTTATGCCGCTCGGATAGAACGGATTGTTCGGCTCATTCGGTACGGTGTTCCTGTTCAGTGTTATCCCAGCCTCGTCAAGCGCATACTGCACGAATACTCCCTTTCCCTTGCCGAATCGGGTAAGGTCAACGAGCATCAGATGGTTGTCCGTGCCGTTGGACACTACCTTTATGCCGTTCTTCATCAGCCTTACGGCAATGGCCCTTGCGTTTTTTACTACCTGCGCCGCATACTCCTTGAATTCGGGTGCCGCGGCCTCCAGCAGTGCCGCGGCAATGCCTGCGGTCTGGTGCTCATGCGGGCCTCCCTGCAGTCCGGGGAATACCATCCTGTCGATCTTTCCTGGAAGCTCCGGATCCTTCCTTACCCCCTTATCGGTAACCATGATTATTGCGCCCCTAGGGCCTCTAAGGGTCTTGTGGGTGGTTGTCGTTACTATGTGGACATGTCCTACCGGGCTATCATGCACTCCCCCTGCAACCAGTCCGGCAACATGGGATATATCCGCGGCAAGGTATGCCCCAACGCTGTCGGCTATCTCAGAGAACTCCCTAAACGGCAGCGGCCTGGAATACGCCGTCGCGCCTATCCATATCAGTTTAGGCCTGTTCTCCTCGGCAAGCTTCCTGGCGCCATCTACGTCTATTAGGCCATCCTTGCCTAGGCCGTACTGCACGCTTCTGAATAGTATTCCGGAGGCGCTGGTTTTGCTGCCATGGGTCAAATGCCCGCCATCGGATAAGCACATGCCCATTATTGTGTCGCCAGGCTTGCATACAGCCATGCATACCGCAAGGTTGGCAGGGGACCCGGAATATGGCTGTACGTTGGCATGCGGAACCCCGAAAAGCGACTTGGCCCTGGATATCGCAAGGGACTCTACCATGTCTATGTACTGGTTGCCCCCGTAATACCTCCTTCCCGGATAGCCCTCAGCATATTTGTTGTTAAGAACGGACCCGCAGGCCTCTAGGACCGCCAGGCTGGCGAAGTTCTCCGATGGTATCATCTCCAGTCCGTCGCGCTGCCTCTGCAGCTCGCTTTTCATGAATCCGAACAGCTCCGGATCCGACTTGCGTACGGACTCAAGCGCCATCTACACCCCTCGGTATAATATCGCCATTAAAGCATTAAATCAATATCTGCGTTGCCAAACCAAGCAAGAATCTATAAATACCATAAATCAGAAGTTAAATTTGGAGTGGAAAAGGTTGATTTAATGGTGGATACCCACAAGAAAGCCGGGCCCGCAGGGAAAAAGTATGCATCTATGGATGAGGTCCCAAATGAGGTGAAGGGGAAGCTCAGGAAGTACTTCAGCTCAGTTGGTGGCGACACATTCGTTATAGCTGGGCTCCCGCCTGAGCTTGTCGGAGGCGCGCTGGCCAGGTACTCAAGGGCAGCGACAGGAATGCAGCTAACCGTGGTCAATGAATTCCTCGGGGAGGACGGCGAACCGTCGCAGGAGAAGGGCTCCGCGCTGATGGACCGGGTTCTTAACGCATTCGGTGACGAGTCCGTCGGCGAACTGGAGGGCACGCACGTGGGCTTCGAGAACGTGTCGCAGATACTCGCGAAAACGATAGAGGACAGGAGGATAGGGGGATCCCCAATAGAGCAATCGACCCGCTACGTCAAGTTCGACCAGAAGGGCCCGGACGGCAGGTGGAGATACCTTAGACCCAAGGAAATAATGGACTCCGAGTTTGGCAATGAATACGAGGCCGTCAATGACCTCGCGTTCGAGACCTATGCGGAGCTCGTAGCGAAGCTCTCCGAGTACTTCAAGGTGCAATTGCCCGAGGATAAATTCGAGATAGAGGTGGAACGTCAAGGTAAGAAAACAAAGGTCCACAAGAATGAGCTGGAGGACGACGTCGAGGAAAAGGCCTTCAGGGTAGCATACAATTTTACGGTACGCTGCGCCGCGCTCGATGTTGGCAGGTGCGTGCTTCCTGCATCCACCTTGACGCAGGTTGGCGTCCACGGCAACGGAAGGTTCTTTACGAACCTGATAACGAAAATGAAGAGCGGCGAACTACTTGAGGAAAGGGAGAGAGGAATACAACTCGAGAACGAGCTGAGGAAGATAATACCCACCTACATAAAGAGGAGCAGGGAGGATCCAAGCTATTCCGAAAGGAACCGGAGGATGTATGCGCTTGCGGAGCGCATACTGCCGAGGTCAGCCCCTACCGCGGAGTTCGTGACGCTAATCGACCGCTCGGATTATGCAGACGAGCTTATAGCATCCATGCTGTTTCCGTATTCGAAGCTCTCCCTGCGTCAGATAACCGATGCCGTACGTAAGCTGGGGCTAAAGGAGAAGGAAGGCATCATTGATGATTACATAGGCAATAGGACCAGCAGGCGCGACAGGAGCGGCCGCGGTCTTGAGGCAGGGTACCCCATTGTATTCGACCTTGTGGGAAGCTTCGCTGAATACAGGGACCTTGAGCGTCACAGGATGCTTACCCAGCAGAGGCAGCTGATAGGCTGCGACCTTGGGTTCGTAATGCCTCCTGAGGTGATGGCGGTCGGCATGGCTGACAAGGTAACCGATGTAATGGCCAGGATGGAAAGGCTGAATGCCAATCTGGTGTCGTTATCTCTTACTGCCACGTCGCAGTATGCGACGTTGTTCAACCACAGGATAAGGTTCATGCTCGGCATGAACCTTCGCGAATTCCAGCATATGTCGGAGCTCCGCACCCAGCCTTCGGGGCACTTCTCATACAGGAGGATGCTAATGGAGATGACCGACCAGGTGGTCGGGAGGCATCCGTGGACCAGGAAGGCGTTAGGGTTCGTGGATTATTCCGATCCCGGCAGCAAGATAGCTAGAGCGGGTGAGCAGTCGCGGATTGCCGGGAAGAACCTTGCCAGTGGCATAAGTTCGGATATCGACCTGAAATAGCTTAATAAACTGCGCTGAGCAAGCTAAACAAATATAATTGCTGTTAGAACCTGAGTGATGATATGGGAATGCCTGCAAGACATCCATCGAATAAGTCGAAGGGATTTAACAGGGAGGAAATCGCGGCCATGAAGGAGTACCTCAAGGAGAAGAACGCGAAGTCGAACGGCGAGGCGGCGGTGCTTGCCGCCATCGCCAAGATGAAGGAGCCCGATCGCTCTATGGCAAAGAGGGTGCATGCCATTATCAGATCCAGCGCGCCCTCACTCGCCCCCAAGACGTGGTACGGCATGCCAGCATATGCCAACGGCGACAAGGTAATATGCTTCTTCCAGAATGCCGGGAAGTTCAAGGCAAGGTATTCCACACTGGGATTCAGCGACAAGGCGAACCTCGACGAGGGCAAAATGTGGCCCACCTCGTTCGCATTGACTGAGCTGACCCGCACGGAGGAGGCAAAGATCGCCGCGCTGGTAAAGCGCGCGATCAGCTAATCGGAATCCTACGGTGCGGTTTTCCCGTTTGCGCCTATTCCAGGTATGTGCCGTCTATGTAGCACCATCTCCATTCCTTGCCCGGATGGGCCTCTATTATCGGGTGCTTCGTCTCCTCGTAGTGCTTCCGCGCATGCTTTCCTGTAGAGGAATCGCAGCAACCCACGTGGCCGCATTCGAGGCAAAGCCTCAACTGCACCCATTTGATGCCCTCCTTTAGGCATTCCTCGCATCCCTTGGGGGTTTTTGGCTTCACGTTGCTCTGTTGAATAAATAGTTTATCGAATGGAAACCTATTATTCTTTGCCCTTTG
>CAYSQH010000040.1:0-5604 GCA_964433165.1 Microcaldota archaeon | reverse complement strand
TATAGAATTGGCGCTTTAGATGCTTTTCAGGGAGCTTTCCGAGTATTACGATGGACTAGAGGGTATATCCTCAAGGCTCAAGATGATGGAGCTTCTGACCTCCATGCTCAAGGGCTTAGGCAGGGATGAGGTCCGGGCTGCTGTCTACATAACTCAGGGCATACTCCTGCCGCCGTTCGAGGGATTGGAGATTGGCATAGCTGACATGCTCGTCGAGGAGGCCGCGGCGATAGCAACCGGCTTCAAGAAAGAACAGGTCGACAGGGAGTACAAGAAAACCGGGGACCTTGGGCTTGCGGTCCAGAACCTCAAGGCATCAACCAAGCTGAAAGGGCTAACGGAGCGGCATTACGGCGTAATGGACGTCTATGAACGCATGATGAAGATCGCCAAGACCTCCGGGCAGGGCAGCAAGGACCGCAAGGTCAACATGCTCGCTGACATGATAGGCGCAGCATCCCCTGAGGAGGCGAAATACATAGTCAGGTACCCACTCGGGCAATTGAGGACCGGCGCAGGCGATTCAACGATAATGGAGGCATTGTCGATGCTTGCGACAGACGGCAGGGGATTCAAGGCCGAGATAGAAAGGGCATACAACATATGCAGCGACCTGGGCCTTGTCGCGGAGGAGCTGGTGTCCAAGGGCCCGAAGGCTATAGAATCATTCAAGGTGTCGCTGTTCAGGCCTGTTAGGCCAGCGCTTGCGGAGAGGCTTACGACAGCCGATGAGATACTGGAGCGCACGCATGGCACAGCGGCAGTGGAGCAGAAGTACGATGGCTTCAGGGTGCAGGTCCACAGGGACGGGGACAAGGTGAGGCTGTTCTCAAGGAGGCTGGAGAATACCACGGAGATGTTCCCCGACCTCGTCGATGCGGTAATAGACGAGATAGATACCGAAAAGGTGATATTCGAGGGTGAGGCGCTAGCATTCAACGAGGCGACGTCAGAGTATCTTCCGTTCCAGGAGACGATACAGAGGAAGAGAAAGCACGACATAAAGAAGATGGCGGAGGAGCTGCCCCTGCACCTCTTCGCCTTCGACCTTCTCTACAAGGACGGCAGGGACTGGCTCGGGGAGCCATACGAGAAAAGAAGAGCCGAAATAGAGCACATGCTGAAGAAGGGCAAGCTGATAAGCCCCACAACTAGGATAGTCACCAAGTCGGCAAAGGAGCTGGACAGTTTCTTCGCCAGCTCGATAGAGAATGGCCTGGAGGGCGTGATGGCCAAAGACTTGCAGGCCCCATACATAGCCGGGGCAAGGAAGTTCTCGTGGATAAAGCTCAAAAGGAGCTACAGGGCGAAGCTGGCGGACAGCATGGACCTTGTCATACTTGGGTACTACCTTGGCAAGGGCAGCAGGGCGGAGTTCAAGTTCGGCGGCCTGCTGTGCGGTGTATACAACAGCAGGAGGGACATGTTCGAGACGATCTCAAGGATAGGCACCGGCTTCACCGAAGTGCAAATGAAGGAATTGAGGGAGCTGCTTAACAAGGCAAAGGTGGCCCGCAGGCCCGCAAGGGTCGATTCCGTCATAGAGCCCGACTTCTGGGTGGATCCAAGGTACGTAGTAACGATAAATGCGGACGAGATAACGAGGTCGCCCATGCACACGTGCGGAAGGGCAAGGGACAATGAGGGTATAGAGACCGGCTACGCGCTCAGGTTCCCTAGGCTGGTGGGGAAGGATTCCGCGGTAAGGGCAGACAAGGGCCCGGACGAGGCCACCACTACCGATGAGATATTATCGATGTTCAAGCTTCAGAAGAAGGTCGGCGTATCCGGGGAATAGCGGTCAGCCCTGCCCCCTTATGCCCTCCAATACCTTGGAGAATCTCTGGACTCCCTTTGCTATCTCCTTGACCTTCGGGTTTAGCCTGTAACCCAATCCATAGCCCTTTTCCGTCCTTATGTGCGTGGGCTGTATAATGTTCAAATCCAGCGACAGCTCCCTGAGCGTTATTATAAGCGTCTTCCTTGTGAACTTCTTCTCAAGGACTGCATAAAGCTCCCTGGTGGTCCTGGGGCTCTTCTGAAGCAGAAGCGCTATTACGGCGTAGTTGGGCCTGCTAAGCGCCTTTCTTAGCGCCCATATTTCATCCTTGTCCTTTTCCTTCTTTGCCATGGTACTATTTGTGATTGAATCTTTTTAAAGCTTCTTATATGCCAGGCGACCGCCTAAGATAAAAATAAAACCATAAATACAAAGGTAAATGTATTTATACCTTTAAGAGAATAAATATACTTGAATACAAGGTGTCTTTTTGGTCGATGCTGCCCCAGTGCCCGATGAGCGGATGGCCATGGCATACCTATCGATGGCGATAGGCTCCGGAATGAACATACTGGTCAGCGGGGATGGCAGGCAGGCTATGCTCGCCGCCCTGCACTCCCTTGCCCCAAGGCATGCGTCCGTCCTTACCCAATTCGATTCTATCAGATGGGGCTGCTCCAATACTACCAGGGCAATCGCCTCCTCCAGAATGGGCGTCCTGAGGGCGGCGGGGGACGCGGTCCCCGATATCCTGGTAATGGAACTGGGGAATGCAGGGGAAGCAAGGAGGGCATTCTCCCTTGCAAGGGGAGGGATGGGATTGATAGTAGGCATGCAGCTGCGGAGCCGTCCGGCAGCGGGTCAGCTATGGCGGATATTGGATGCAAACCAGATGGGGGCCCTTGACGTGCATGTCAGATGCGATCAAGGAAGGATATCAAGTATAACGGAGTACAGGTGGCTACAGAACGCAGAATTGGATTCAACCGAGTACCGCGACATAGCCGCAGGGTATAGAAACTTCGTCATATTCCGCAACGGAAGGTTCACCGGCCGTATAGCGGAATCCAAGCTCGCATCAAGACTGTTTTCATCAAGGCTGACAAGCGGTGAGGCTTTCATAGGCGGCCTCCATAGGACTGCGGAGGGCATCACAGCAACAGCCGGTTTTCCAACCCGCTGATTTGACTGCATTGGACATGCATGCGGGAATATGGCGCTTTTTTAATGGTTGCCGCAGAAATATACCTACATGGCCTTAGTGGTGTAACGGCTTGCACGGAGGACTGTGGATCCTCTAGACCGGGTCCGACATGTAAACTTTTCCAGAAAAAGTTTAATCAAAAACACGGAAATCCCGGCTAAGGCCCTTTTGTTATTCGCCGCGCACAAGAATACTGAGCGACTTCAGTCCTCAGTGAATTGCGCAATCAATTCCTAAATTCTCACTGCGATATTCCGTCAATGCAGCTGCGGCACGGAAAAAATTGCGCCGCGCTTCTGCAAAAACGTGAAACCATAAATAGCATAGCAACTGCAAAAAATAATGAACCATCGGCCAATGAAGTTGGCCATCAGTACAACTTCCAACATCTTGTTTTCGTAACCAAATACAGATACAAAATGTTCGGAAAACTTAAGACGATAGACGCAATTCGAAAAGCGCTCTACGATACTGCAGAACGATACAAAATGAAGATAAAGGAACTTTCGTTCGGGGACGACTATTCGCATGTGCATCTGGAAGTGAGTATACCAAATACAATGTCCATCTCATATGCGGTCCAATTATTGAAAGGTTATTCATCTTACGTCGTATTCAGAGAAGTTCCTAACCACAGGTTGAGATACTTCAAAGGACACTTCTGGAGTGCAGGATACAGTAACGGAAGTGTTAGACCTCGTGATGAGAAAACACTGCAAATTACATCAGAAGACAAGACATCTCCGGACAAATGAGACTTGTAATGTAATTGCCTATGATACCACGACATTTAGGTCGTGGAGAGGATCATAAATACCTTGAGGTTCTGCCGTTCGGATTTGTGAGAAATCACGAACTCAGCCCTTCCTTTCTGCTTGCTGCTGCGCTGCATTCGGACTCTTGCCTGTCGTCGTAATTTCTGATATGGGCCTGCGGAGAATCGGACTCCGGATCTTCTCTCTGTGAAAGAGACGTCTTACCATTCGACTACAGGCCCCAAGTTTACCTTATCCTGTTTATCTTCGACGCCAGTATGAAATCATTTATCGACAATCCTTTTATTGCATGCGTGCTGAGCGTCCGCGTCACCCTGTTCCAGTCCTGGATGGAGATGTCCGGGTGATGGCCTTCCGGTTCCGCGACCTTCCCGACCTTGAAGGCGAAGGACATCGCTTCCTTGAAGTCCTTGAATTCCCTCTCGGTGCTTATGCTTTTGCCCTTAAGGTACCAGCCCCCCGCGAATTTCATGTATTTCTTCGCCTCCGCGGTGCTGAAGGGCTTCGTTCCGCCCTCGCAGGGTTTGCACTTCGATCTGGAGATGTCCATGATGCCACTATCTTGAAAGGTTGAAGTATTCCTTGAACTTCTGGGTAGTCTCGACCTTCTTCGTCCTTCCGGTCCTTACCGCCCTGACGAAGTCCTTATCGAGCAATTCCCTCATGTGGTCATAGGTTGCGCTGCCGAAGGCCTTGACTATTGAGCTTTGCATGACCGGCTCGTTCCTGCTGATGTACGCGAGTATCCTCAATGAACCTTTCCCAAGTTCTGGGGATCCGGCAAGGGAACTGACCTTGCCTGCGTATTCGCTTGCTACGGCTAGCACGTACTTCTCGCCCACTACTGACACGGTGAGGGCGCTGTCGGACTTCCTGTAGTTATCCTCCAGTTCAGCGATGAGCTTCTTGGCATGGCCTACGGAGCCTATTCCAGCTATGCCGGCTATCTCCTCTATGCCCATCGCCCTGCCTGACACGAATAGTGCAGATTCTATCACCTTCCTGTAGTTGCCGCTATCCCTTTGCTCCATCAGCATCACGCTCAAGCTTTATGAATATCTCGTTGAAGAAGCTGTCCTGCAGCAGCATTATCCTGCCGTTGCTTGCAAGGAACAGCAACGGGACGAAAAGCCCAAGGAGCATACCTTCCATGCTCTGGAATCCCTTGGATATCGCGCTGAAGGTGGTTACGCCCTCGCTGTCCGCATTGGACCTTGCGAGCTCGTATACGGAATCCATCTTGTCGTCTATGTCGTCCTTGTCGACGTGTATGTTTATAGGCTCCAGGTTGCGCTTAGTCATCAGCTCCCTTTTCTCCGTGACCTTTATAGCGCCGGCTAGTGCATCCATCAATTCCTCGAGGGTTATCCTCCTCTTGGGCTGCATCCTCAGCCTAGGCACCAGATCTGGCACATCCGGAATTACCCTTCCCTCGAATGCGGGCTCGGGGAGCTCCTGCTGCTCCTCGATCTGCATCACGTTTATCGTGTCGCTCTTCATCCTTAGCAGTATCGACGCAGCAAGCATTATGTTAGCGGGTATCTTGAGGTCCATGAACCTCATGCTCTTCACGATGCCTATGTAGCTGTCGACGACTTTGACAATGTCTATGTCCCAAGGGTCTAGCTGGTTCTTTTCGACAAGCTCGGCCAGCAGCTCCCTCCAGGTGGCGTTCTTCACGAACTCCTGCAGGTCCAGCCCTGGCCCTGCCATCGCATATTCCTCCGCTGCGCCGGCCATCTTGGAATATACGAATGTTACCTATTTATTCGTATCTTTCATCTTTTCGATGCTGTGTTGAATAACTATTTAACATTTTCGTCGTAAAGGTTTTTATCCTTGTG
>CAYSQH010000039.1:0-5860 GCA_964433165.1 Microcaldota archaeon | reverse complement strand
TTCGACTGCCTAAAGGCAGAGGATTACGCTACACCCCACACCCCTCTAACTTTAGAATCCATGGCCTAGTCTTTGGGCTGGAACAAAGCTTAACCTTTGAATTCGAGAAAAAGCAAGTGATAAAAAGTAAGAGGGCTGCACGAAATCCGTGCAGCCGGATATCCGCAGTATTACTTGCCGAGCACTATGTGTATGGCGCTTACCTTTGACTTTGTGCCATCCTCGTTCTGGAGCTCCTCCGAGGAGGTCCTTATGCTTCTTTCCCTGAGATCCGGGAGGAACCTGTTGACCACTATCTCCTTTACGTCCACCGCCCTTGAGATAGAGTTGCCCCTTGCCTTTATCATTACCTCCTTCATCCCATTGTTGAACTGCGTCACCACCGCAAGAACGTAGTTCATTGTCGGCTTTCTGCCAATATAGACAATATTCTCAGCCCTTAATCCATCCTCAGCCATCGTTTCCGTTTCGTTTGCCATGCTATCACTCAATGTTGCCGATTACGGATGGTGATTTAAAGCTTATATACATTATGCCGTTGCTGTAATGAATCAGATAAACGGTTCAGAAAAATTCCCTGGAATGCCTTATGGCCCTTGCGACCTCCTGCGGGACGTCGATCTCCATTCCGTGTTCCTTGAGGATCTCGAACGGATAGGCGATGGATATGTCCATGAGCAGCTTGACCTCCCGTTCTATTCCAAGTTCTTTGGCCAGCGGCATGTTGCTCTCTATCGAATACGCCACACATGCGAGGACGTTCCTCGCAAGGCCAAGCAGCTCATCCTTGCCGAGCTCCCCTGATGATATTATGCGCATAGCCTCGACGCTGTCCCATCTCTCCCCACCGTCATCGAAGGCCTTCCCGAACGACCTCATGAGCTCCGGCGATACGGGATAGAACGCCTTGTAGAATACGATGCCGAACGTGTGCGAATAGGAATACCTTATCAGCAGTCCGGTGGCTACTATTCGCTCGTTCCATCCGTTCAGCATGCCTATGGTGTCGAACACCTTGTCTATGGTGTCGGTGCCCTCCTCCAGCTTGTGCCCGAATCCCTCTATGAGGTTCCTTATCGCCCTTGCCTTTCTTGTGTCGGATTCGGCCATCTCGCCGAACCTGGAGCTGTATATCGCATTGGGCTCGCCCTTGCCTGATGCCCATGACCTCTCAACGTCAGCCATGTGCTCCTCCCCATAGTAGAAAAGGCACAGCAGCCTAGCCAGGGATTCGCTCCTGAATTTAGTCCCGTTGGGCAGGGCGATATAATCCTTCCCAAGCCTGCCCTTCTTCCTCTTTATGTCAACCAGGCTTGTCGCGAACTTGAATGCCCTGACTGGGCTTCGCCGCGCATACCGGTATATGAAAGGCCTGGTCCACGGCGGCAGGCCGTACTTCGACATCGCAGAACCTACGAGCGAATCTATGTCAACCAATCTGCCACCCCTGGTTCTCTATCGCAGCCATTATTTTAATCCTTTTCCTTCTTGCCGCTCTGTCCCTGCTCCTTCTTCCTGCGCATGTACATGCGATACGCGAACACAGCGATCACCGCGACAACGATCGCGTATATCAGGTCGTTCTCCAACGCGCTGGCGCCACCCCCGCTCACCGTTGCATAGTATCCGTTAGAACCGGAGAACTGTTGGTCGACAGCGCCATTGGGCTGCCTCCATTGCTCGAACATGCTTACAGGATACCTTCCGGAGTTTCCGCTGGCGTCGACGCTCACGTAAAATGTAACGTTAACGGACTGCCCCGGGGCTATCGTAGGTATGTAGACGTTCGGGTTTACAGGGGTTATTGGGAACGTCGTCTGCAGGCTGAATGTCACCTGCTGCGCCGCCGCGTTGCCCGTGTTCTGCACCACGAAGGTGACAGGACTGTATGCGGCACCGGGCTTTGGCGATCCCATCTCTGCCGTGATGTTGAACACGGCGGACTTCTGTATGTTTATCGGAAGGTATTGCAGCTTGCTGTAATTGCCCCCATAATTGGAGGTGTAGTACCTGAGCGACAGCGGCAGTGAAAACGACGATGAGCCCGGATTCGTCTTGTTTGCGTTTATGTATACCGTTACTATCGTGGAGGCCTTAGGCTCAAGAGACGAGACGTAGAACTGGGATATGCTCCCTACGTCTATTCCGGGCCCGTCCAGGAATGTTGCCGTCACATTCTTTGCGGTTCCCAGGCCTATGTTCTGCAGTTGTACCTGAAGCGTCTGGTTCCCCCCGGAATAAAGGTTCGCGGGGTTGCCGCTGAGTATGCTCCCTACGATGTTCGGCGGGTTTATCAGGGTGCTGAGCTCCATCGCCTCGTTGACGCTCACAAATTCGCCGGACTGCGCAATGTACGATACCGTGGCATTCACGGGATACGTGCTATTGGATATGTTTATAGATGGCTGTATGCTTGCGGTGAATGTCGCCTGCCCGTTCGGGCTTATAGACCCAAGGCTGAAACGCCTTGAGCCGAATGCCTTGAAGTACGGCGAATCATGCAGAGTTATGGTGACGTTGTTGGCTATGTCCGTCCCCGCATTAACCACCGTCACCGGGATGCTTGCGGACTCGCCGGGGACCAGCGCCGATGTCGGGTTTGCACTCAATTGTATCGACGGGGTCCCGTAAACATAGAAGTTTATCGGCATTTCCGATGCCGCGGGCAGGTCGCTGGTTCCGCCGTAACTGTTCGGCTGCGATGTCTGGTAGTTGGCCAGCACGTCAACAGTGTACTCTCCGGCATTCAACGTTGACGGTATCTTGAACTTGTAGACGAAGCTGGAGAAGCCCACTCCGCCGCCGTAGAGGCCCTGCCCTATCGAGGTTATGAGCGTCGTGCTGGACGGCGAGACGTTTATGATCGGGTTGCTTGCCGAAAGCTGGAGGTTCACGTTAGTGAGCGCGTTCTTGTACGAATTGTACAACTGGAAAACCACCGTAACGTTCCCTCCAGCAACGACTGGCTGTGGCGATATCTTCAGCGACACTATCGAAAGCGCCCCGTTGGCCGCGGCGGTGACGCTCTGAGCGTATGTCGCCGATGCAAATAGCGGCGCCAATACCATGGCGATGACCGCAATCCTGAGCAGACTCCTAGATTCCATCTATATTCACCGTTCACCAATTCAATATAATCATTCAATCCTTGTCTTGAAGACCTTTATCGCGAGTACTGTGGATACGACCACGAAAATCGCCAGCACGAGCATGTCTACGTAAATTTCGTGAACAGGGTAATACCCATTCATCATAACGTCCCTTATGCCTATGGTCACGTACGTCAGCGGATCCACAGCGCTAAGTGGCTGCAGCCACTCTGGAAGGGTCGTCACAGGGGAAAACGCCCCGGATACGAACCACAATGGAAGGGTTATCGTCTGCGCCGCTATGGCGTATACCTCCACCTTGTTTATCCTTGATGCAAGCGCGCTGGTAATGGCGCTGAACCCAAACGCCGCTATCAGCGACAGCGCGAATATCCACAGTATGCCGACGAATCCCATCGCTATGTTTATCCCAAATGCGAACACCAGGGCGAGCATGACCACTGCATTGACAAATCCGACCGTGGTCCCCGAGAGCATCTTGCTCAAGACTAACGCCGTCCTCTCCACTGGCGTTATCAAGAACGCCTTCAGGTTGCCGAAGTCCCTATCTTGGATTATCGACATCCCCCCTCCAAACATCGCCCCGAACACTATAACCATGCCGAACAGTCCCCCTGCGATGAACGTCTTGTAGCTCCCCTTGGTGCCGTACGTTGGGTTTAGGTTTACCGTTCCGGATGGTGCATTGCCGGCAAGGAGGAAGCCGTTCTGCGATGAGACGCTTTCCATAGCCCCAAACTGCGATGCTGCGGATGTTATGACCTGCAGGGAGTTGCCAAGGCTCACGTAGTTGTTTGCATAATACACGTACACTGACGGGGATGCTGCGGCGGCCCCGCTGCCTCCGGGAAACCCGGGGAGTATTACCACCACTATATCGACCGTTCCCCCATTAAGATCCTTCAGCGCTTGGTATTGCGACGTGACCCCCCTTACTGCAATTATGTTCTGCTGCTGCAGGTTGTTGATGAACTGCAGGGACTTGGGGTTGTTTGCGTAGTTCACCACTTCCACGGGTATGTTTCTCGGAGTGGCGTTTATTGTGCCGAATATCACGAGGAGTATGAGCGGAAACACCACCGCCCTTGCAAGATTGGTCCTTATGTTGGCCCTGTAGATAAGCATTTCCCTTTTGTAAAGCGTCAGCGTATCTCCGATCAGGCCCATTCATTCACCTTCTCCACATCTTGTTCCTGCTGCTCGTGGCGGCATCGTCCGACAGCGAGTCCCTTATCTGCGACCCGGTCAGCTCTATGAACGCGTCGTCGAGCGTAGGCAGGTGCATGCTTATCGCCAGCACCTTTATCTTCCCGTCCTCTATTGCATTGATTATCCTCCTGAATGTCTTTATTGAATCGGCAGGAAGCGAACCTATCACCTTGTCTCCCTTGACCAGCGCCTCGACACCGTGCTTCTTCAGCAGTTTCACCAGGTCGGCGGTGTCTCCGGGCTTTGCGACTATCTCAAGTATGTTGCCGGTGCTTACCATCGCCTTCAGCTCCGATGCTGTGCCTATCGCCCTTATCCTGCCGTGGTCTATCACGGCTATGCGTTCGCACAGGGCATCCGCCTCCTCGAGGTACTGCGTAGTCAGTATTACCGTTATCCCCTTCTTGTTCAGTTCGCGTATCTTCTCCCACAGCTGGCTTCTGTTCTGCACGTCCAGGCCCGTGGTGGGCTCGTCAAGTATCAGTATCGGAGGATCGTGTATCATTGACTTCACGAGCTCCAGCCTGCGCTTCATCCCCCCGCTGAAGGTGCCCGCCTTTTTGTCCGCGAAGTTCACGAGGTCCGCGTCCTTCAATGCATTCATGATCCTCTTCCCCTCCGTTGCCGGGTCAACATGATACAGTTCCGCAAACAATTCGAGGTTCTCCTTTGCGGTAAGCTCGTTCTCGACTACGGTTTCCTGTGTCATGAACCCGACAGCCTGCTTTATCTCCTCGACATGGTCAAGGTTGCTCATGCCGTCAACGTTTACGGTGCCGCTCGTCTGCTTGAGAAGTCCGAGTATGACGTTTATCATCGTCGTTTTCCCTGCGCCGTTGGGCCCCAGCAGGCCGAAGACCTCCCCTTTCTTTATTGTAAGGTTTACGCCGCCCAGGGCGGTAAAGTCGCCGAACCTCTTCACAAGACCCTTTATCTCTATCATGTTCTTCGGTTCGACCATAATCTTACCTTAGTATCCTCATGAGCCCCCTCATGCTTTCCATGAAGAGCCTCTTCGATTCCTTGAGCGCGCTCCTGCCCTTCTGGGTTATGGTGTAGTACTTCTTCAGGCGACCGGCGTCCATTCTTGCGGCTGCCTTTATGTATCCAGTTTGCTCGAGGACCTTAACCACGTTGTATATGTCGTTCTTGACCCCCGACTTTTTCTTCAAAAGCCCTGATATCCTCGGGTTGTCGAACTCCTTTATGAGTGCATAGGAGTACACCTCCTTCTTTTGTATCCTGCGCAGCAGTATCAGCTTCAGGACTATCCTTGCCATGTCCTTAGTCATGTAAGGATTCCCGTGTATCTGCTTGCCCAGCTCCCCCACGTGCTTGGCCATCAGCAACCCCATAGTTTAACTTTAAACTAGTTTAGATTTAATATATTTAAACCTAACTGTCAATATCTTTTATGCGGTTCAGCGGCCGCCAAACTTCCTGTACACGAGATACAGGATGTTACCTATGAGCAGAAGTACAAGCAGCGGATACGAAAGCCGCAGGTAGGCAAACGCTAGATATAGCAGCGCGAGACCGGA
>CAYSQH010000038.1:0-6305 GCA_964433165.1 Microcaldota archaeon | reverse complement strand
GCCAGCAAGATAATGCAGTCGAAGGCAATGGCAAACCCCAAGATCAAGACCATGATGAACAGCACTGTCGAGGAGATACTTGGAAACGAGAAGGTAACAGGGGTCAGGATAAGGAACCTGTCGACCAACGAGACCTTGGAGCTCAGGATAGACGGGGTGTTCATCGCGATAGGCCATTCCCCAAACACGTCATTCCTCAAGGGGAAGATAAGGCTTGACGAGCAGGGCTACATCGTCACCAAGGACGAGGTAAAGACAGATATAGATGGGGTGTTTGTCGCAGGTGACGTTGCCGATAAGGTGTACAGGCAGGCGGTCACTGCTGCGGGAAGCGGGACCAAAGCTGCGCTGCAGGCAAGGGAGTACCTGCAGCACCTAAGCGGCTCTGCAGGGGAATGAACGCATATGCCAGACAATTTTGGGCGCATGGGTATCCAAACAAAACACTTTTATATTAGGCAAGGCATAGCTCTAGCAAGTGATTAAAATGGAAAAGCAGCAGGGCTTGCAGAAGGTACAAAAACGCGACTATTCGGACAGCGATGAGAGCTTAGGCAGGTCAAGGAGGATTATGAGGGCCCGCATGCCTAATGAGATAATAGACACCAGGCATGGATTGGTGCAGAACTTTATTTTAGAGAATGAGGGCAAGGGCAGGATGTTTGCCGATGGACTTTCCATAAACTACAGCATTGTCAGTGGAGTCAGGGGCTCCGGGGCATGCAATACAATAGTCGTGGATAGTTTCGTGTCATCCTTCTCGATTGATGGAAACTGCAAACAGGTAAGGGCAATTGCGGACGCCCTTTTGAATCTATCGCAAAGGTTCAGCGACGCCCAAATAATAAGCAGGGACCAATGGCTCAGGGATGCCATAAGCGACAACGATTCAAACTGACCGCCCTCTTCGTATTGATTCGATGGACAGGGAGATAGGCTTCATCGGCCTTGGAAAGATGGGGAAGAACATAGTCCTTAACCTTCTCGGGAAGGGATACAAGGTAATCGCATGGAACAGGTCTCCCGGGCCGCTTGAGGATGTAAAGACCAAGGGCGCCGTGGGGGTGCAGTCCGTTGAGGAGATGGCAAGGGCCCTGGGCAGCAAGAGGAAGCTCATATGGGTGATGCTTCCCGCTGGGGAAGTTACCAATGATATGATAGATAAGCTGGCCGGGCTTCTGAGTCAAGGGGACATAATAGTAGACGGCTCCAACTCCAATTTCAAGAACTCGATAAGACTGCATGAAACCCTAAGCGGCAACGGGATATTTTATTTGGATGCAGGATGCAGCGGAGGTCCGTACGGTGCTCTCAACGGAATGTGCATAATGGTCGGAGGGGACAGGGAGGCATATGAGTATGCAGAGGGACTCTTCAGGGATGCTAGCGTCGATGGCGGCTTCCTCTACACGGGGCCGGCTGGCTCCGGGCACTTCGTCAAGATGGTCCACAATGCGATAGAATATGGAATGATGCAGTCCATCGCCGAAGGCATGGAGCTGATAAGCGACATGGGGCCGTACAAGGACCTCGATACAGCAGCAATATGCGACTTATGGAACAACGGCTCTGTGATAAAGAGCTACCTAGTGGAGCTTGCCGGTAGGGCGATAAGGAGCAACGACAGGAGCCTTTCGCTCATTGCGCCATATGTGAATGACACCGGGGAGGGAAGATGGGCGATACAGACCGCGATAGAGTACAACATACCATTCACGGCGATAACCGAATCGCTGTATGAGAGATTCAGGAGCAGGTCTGAGCAGCGCTTCAGCGTCAGGATGCTCGCGGCACTAAGGCACGAGTTCGGGGGGCACGACGTAAAGAAGGAGGATGGGAAATGAACGCAAGGAGTAAGAAAGGAATCGCGGTATACGGCTCTACCGGATCGATAGGCACTCAGACGCTCGACGTCCTAAGGAGGCACGGGGAATACGAGATAGTGTCGTTGGTCTGCAACTCCAACGTAGGCCTTCTCATCGAGCAGGCGAGGGAATTCAGGCCCAAATATGCGGCGGTCGTGGACAAATCCAGGTCCGAACTATTGCGCCTCGGGCTGGAGGGCACGGGCATCAAGACCCTTGCGGGGCAGGATGAGGCCATAGGCTCATGCACCGGCGGCGACGTAGGGATTGTGGTGAGCTCCACTGTAGGCATATCAGGATTGGTCCCCAACATCGAGTTCATCAAGAATGGAAAGGACGTGGCCCTTGCGAACAAGGAGACGCTGGTAACGGCTGGAGGCCTTGTGATGGGCATGAGGCACGTCATGGCCACAAGGATATACCCTATAGACAGCGAGCACAGCGCGATATGGCAGTGCATGCACGGGGAAAGACCTGAAGAGGTAGAGAAGCTGATAATCACCGCATCCGGAGGGCCTTTCAGGAATAGGAAGCGGAGCGAGCTGAAGAATGCCAGGAAGGAAGATGCCCTCAAACACCCAACATGGACCATGGGCGGCCGCATCACGATAGACTCATCCACCCTGATGAACAAGGGTTTCGAGATAATAGAGGCCAGCTGGCTGTTCGGCATACCGATGGAAAGGGTAGAGGTCGTTGTCCATCCGCAGAGCATAGTCCACTCACTAGTGCAGTTCCGCGACGGGAGCATGAAGGCCCAGCTTGGCCTTCCGGACATGAGACTGCCGATAGAGCATGCGATATACAGGACAAGGAATCCCAACCCATCGGACAAGAGGCTTGACCTTACATCGCAAAGGTTCGAGTTCTACAAGCCGGATGAGGATACGTTCGGATGTCTGGGGCTTGCGCGTATGGCTGCAAAAATAGGCGGCACGATGCCTGCGGTGCTGAACGGCGCGGACGAGATGGCAGTGGATCTTTTCCTGAAAGGAAGGATAGGGTTCCTAGACATAGAAGAATCCGTAAGGAGCGCGATGGACAGCCATTCCGCAAGGAGCAATCCATCGCTTGAGGACATACTTGATGCGGACAAATATGCAAGGGAGCATGTTGCGGAGATGCACGGCCTACGCGAATTCTTTAGGAGGTAGGAAGGGCTCCTGCTTGCCGGTTACATGTTCCATCTGTCTACCGGCCTCGCTATGAAAATGTCTCCGTTGAACCACGGCAGTATCTTATCCGCGCACCTGTTGCAGCTTTCGGTCTTATCGAATCCCGCGAACACCGTTGGCCCCTTGCCGGTCAGCCCGCATTCTGCGGCATTCGGGGACATCTGGCTCATCAACAGGAGTACATCGCTGCACCTGGCGGCGGCGAGCAGCATGAAATCGTTGCTGATGGGACCGGTCCATATTGACAGCCTGCTCGTGCGGCCGTTGATCCCCAGCTTGTCCATCGAATTCCCAAGAAGCTTAAGCTCGTCTGGCATGGTGAGCGGGGATGGCAAGCTCTTGTAGGAAGTCGCAACAAATCTGTCGAATTCGCTGTACATCTCCTTTGTTTCCAGCCTCATGTGGGGCCTTGCTATTACATAATACAGGTTCGGGCACTCCAGTGGGGTGATTATCTGGGTATTCGACCCATTGACGATTGCATGACCCCCATTCAGGAAGAATGGTACATCGCTGCCTATCCTCAATGCTATTGACACCATCTCCTTTGCATTGAACCCTAGGCTGAAGATCCTGTTGGCTATCCTCAAAAACGCGGCGGCGTCGGAGCTGCCCCCGCCCATTCCGGATCCTATCGGTATCTCCTTGTGGAGCCTGATAATGCAGTTTATTTCCGGCCTGACGCCCTTTTCCGCCATGGCCCTCTCGAGCTCCCTTTTGGTCTTGAGCAGTATGTTGCTGTCCTTGTTGCAGACTATGCTACCCTCTATCCTGAAATCCCCCATATGGGAGGGCCATACCCTGAGCTCGTCGACAGGGGATGAGACTGGAAGCATGACCGATTCAATATTGTGAAGCCCAGTCACTGGGTCCTTATCCCTTATCCTCAATATCCTATTTATCTTTGCAGGAGCCTTGGCGCTGTAGCTGCCATCAATGTGCCTTATTATCCCTGCGAAGTTCCTGTCTGCCGCTATGCAGTTGCCGGCCATTTTATCAGCATATTCTTACTCCTTTTAAAATATATTAAGCTGACCTGACGGGTCACAAAGGGGCATAAGCCGCTATGGTTTTGGTGCGATACGTCAAATGCCGCACCGCAAAGGGGTATTATTATACGTGCCGCACCGTTATCATAGCGTGTTTAGATGGATGGCAAAAAGGTAATGGTGCATGATTCGCATGCTGCGACGGAAGCCACATATGCGCCATATGAGGAGGACCACACCATGGGCGGCGTAACCGCCCAGTACTGCCAAAAGGCGACCAGGATAAGCGGAATCCCGGGCATTGCCGCATAACGACCGATGATTGCATGACAGAAACGATGATGCGAACTCCGCAAACTCACGTTAAAGAGGAAAGCGGCAGCGTAGCCAAGACCCTTAGGAGAGAGCTGCCCTTGTTCCTTACAGAGGACAAGGAGAAGATACAGCACGTCAGGGCCCTGTTCGAGCTGGGCCACAAGATGAATTTCGAGGTGCGCAAGGAGCTCATAATCCCCAAGAGCGTATTCGACAAGATGGATGGCATATGCAACGAGGAGGAGAAGGCCATAATGCGCAAGGTAAACGAGAGGCTGCTTGACAAGCACATAGTGGTCAACGTGGCCGATGCGCTTGACATGACCGTAAAGAACGCGGTCCTTGAGCGCCCTGACCTGAGGAGCGGCATAGCGATAATAAACGATTTCACATATACCTTTTCGGAGTTCGACAGCTTTGGCGGGACCGCAAGGGACATAAAGAAGGCGCTGAAGAGGGTGCTGTCAAGGATAAACGACGGCTCGAGGCCGCAGCACACCATAGGCTCGATAATGACCCCCTACCTTCCGATACCGTTCGAGGGCAGCAAGCTCGACTACGGCACATGGGGGAGGCCAGCGCTCATAGACGAGGAAATAGGGAGGCATGAACTGGACCTTACCGCCTCGCTAGTGAAAGTGGACTCTATAAGGAGGTTCACGGTCCCCGACAAGCCCCGCAGCGGGTTCTGGCACAAGGACGTCACCAATGAGGTCCAGAAGGTAGTTACCGAATCCGGCCTGAACGATGGTTACGCTCTGGTGACTACGCTGCACACTACCATAGGCATGATAAAGATGGACCCCGCAAAGATGGAGCCGCTGCATAGGGACTTGCTAGAGGTGGCCCCAGAGGATCCCGCGCAATACTACCACAACAGGCTCAGCTCAAAGGGCGTATTGGAGCTTCGCAAGGACGGCAAGCCTCTTGGCGACCTCAACGGGCAGAGCCACGTCATGGCCTCGCTCATAGGGTTCTACACGCTTGTGCAGTTCAAGGACGGAAAGCTGCAGCTTGATGGCAATGATAGGATACTGCACATAGACTGCGATACCCTGCCGCCAAGGGAAAGGGGCGCGGCGGTCTCTATAATAGGGACCAGGGAGCTGAAGCGTAGCGAGGGCCAGGTAAACTAATTTAGGGCGCAGCACAGCAGGCATGCAACAATTCCAATTCGATACGGTGGCAACTCTGGAGAAATCTAAAACCGCAGCGATAATCGTTGGTGCGGGCCTGAGCACCAGAATGGGCAGGAACAAGGTATTCATGGAGCTTCTCAGGAGGCCGGCCCTGACATGGACGGTAGACGCATTTGAGGGCTATGCCCCTGTCGATAAGATCGTCCTCGTGCTGAACAGGGACGATATTAAGCAGGGCGAGGAGCTGGTCATGAAGGAGGGCTGGAGGAAGGTGATGAGGGTGTGCCCAGGAGGGGAAAGGAGGCAGGATTCCGTCAAGAACGGGCTGGACTGCCTCATTGGGAACTACGGCACCATAATGATACATGACGCCGCCAGGCCCTGCATAACCCATGACATACTGGGAAGGGGTTTGGCTGCAGTGAAGGAGACCGGCGCTGCTATAGCCGCCGTAGGGATAAACGACACCATAAAAAGGACGAGGCTGGAGTATAACATCGAGGTAGTGAAGGAAACCGTGCAGAGGGACAACCTCAGGCTCATACAGACGCCGCAGGTGTTTGATTACGCCCTTATAGCAAGGGCACACGAGGGGACAAACTACGACGTTACCGACGATGCAATGATGGTCGAAAACGTGGGAGGGCGCGTAGTCGTGTACGAGGGCGCCAGGTACAACATCAAGCTTACGACGCAAAGCGACATCGGGGAGGCTGAGCGGTTCCTTGCATCGCATTCGCGTTACGTCTCACACCCAGGCCTATAGCTTCCTTGAAAGTTTCACAACTAGATTTGGGCAGAAAGTAGTGCCTCTATCGGTAT
>CAYSQH010000037.1:0-6368 GCA_964433165.1 Microcaldota archaeon | reverse complement strand
AGATAAGTGTGACCAGGTATGTCTCACTGTTTCTCGTGGCTCTGTCGGTGCTGGGCTTTGCCGGATTGGCATTCTCGCAGTCGACTCCAGCTGCAGAGGTAACGATATCCGGTACCCTCTGCGAGGTGTTCAATACGATAAAGGACGTGATATTCATACTCGGCCTTACCCTGATGATACTCGGAGGTGCGATATATGCAGGCGCTAACCTCATGCCTGCAAGTGCCAAGGGAGGATTCATGGGCTATGGAATGGCCATGATAATAGGCGGGATAATAGGCGTCGCAATAGCTGTCGCTGCACCATTCATCCTCAATATCATAATTGGGACGAGCCAGAATGCTGCTGTAACCCTCGGCCCGGTCTGCGGATCGAACGTAAATGCCGGAGGGACGGGCGGCGGCCTGGGCATATAACGATGCGTGGCATGGCCTTTCGGCCATGCACATTTTTGCATCCTCTTTTTATTCTTTTCTTTCCCATATTCCTTAAAATAGGAGTGCCTGCATGTGGAACGTTCTAGACCATACAATAAAGACCTACTTCGCCAACATATACCTGATACTGTTCTCGTCGATATCTTTCATACTGGCATTCATAATACCGCTTTTCGCCTCCTTCCCGACATACAATGACATGGGTGGCGTGTTCCTGAGAACGGCAAGCATATACCTGAACCTCAACCCGCTCAGCGCCGCGGTGATAATCGTGGCAGCGCTTTTCTCCCTGCTCTTCCTGAGCTTCGCAACAGTGGCGATAAACATAGTCGTCAAGCACAGCAGGACCCAGACGAAGATAAAGACGGAGGTCATAAGGGGCATAGAGAAATACACCGGAAGGGTCTTTGCGCTCCTGCTCGTTACAACGGTAGTGCTGGTGCTAGTCAATGTCCTTACATTCGACAGCGGCTATTCCGGCCTCGCGACAGCGGTTGCGGCGCTAATAATGACCCCAATCATGTTCTATGCGCCATCGTCAGTTGTGATAGACGAGGCTAACTTCATTCGCTCCATACGCGCGGGCTGGAAGTTCTTCTGGAAGAAGCCCGAGTACTTCCTAGCATGGGCGGCCATTGCGATAGTGCTGCTTACGGTTTTCGATACCGCCTTCATAGCGATAGCGGGAACCGTATACTCAAGATACGTCATGCTGATCTTCAGTTCGCTGCTCCTGCTCCCGTTCCTTATGCTCTTCCTGGGCGAGCTCTACATAAGCAGGTTCAAGCTCCTGAAGTGATGCCTATGGCATCATGAGATCGCCCCGACGCGTATCAGTATTAATAACTTGCATTTGAAGCTTAACCTATGCGCCGCATATCGGGATTTGCGCTGGCATTACTGGTTGCCGTTGGCATGCTGGCATGCCTTTCATCTGCCGCATCCGCGCCTAACGTTTCAACGGTGCAGTGCGTGGTAAACAGTACATCTACAACCATAGGCGCTTGCATAGGCACCGCCGCGGTCCTCAGCGCAATTGGCGTCGTCGTCTCCCTTTTCTTCGTTGGCATCATTTACCTTCTCGGAGAGGTACTCTCCTTCGACAGGCTGAAGGGCTTCTGGAGGGCGGAGATGTGGGAGACGGTAAAGAGCGCAATAATAGTGGCGATAATATTCTCCTCGCTGGTCATAGGCGGCGATGTCGCCGTGGCCCTTGCCGGGAACACCCCTACAGCCGGGAATACCAGCGCGGCCCTTGCCGGGAACCTCGGGAGCCTGTACAACGTGGCATACAACTCGTACCTCTATCCACAGCTTCAGAATTCCTACGCGACATGGGCAGGGGTGCTGGGGATCGCGCAGGGGCTCGACCTGATAACGAGCCTGCAGCTCGACACGTGGTTCCCTGTGCCTATAATACCTGGATTCACTGTGGCGAGCGCCAACTTCGGGTCATCTGCGAATCTGCTCGTCACCACGTTCTCCAGCACCACGAGCGGCCTTCTCGCGGATACGATCAGGGTTGTCAACCCGATAGTCATCGCGTTCCAGATGCAGTATGACCTGTTCACCGTAATAGTGTCTGCAGGCCTTGGGATATTCATACCAGCGGGCGTCATACTCAGGTCCGTGCCGCTTGTCAGGAAGGTCGGCAGCTCCCTGATAGCCTTCGGCATCGGCCTCTCCTTGGTATATCCAGCGCTCCTCGTAGGGTTCAACCTCCCTATAACAAACTACATGTACAGCATAACGTCTACGGTAGGCCAGCCCTCCTGCCCGTTCTCGCAGCACATACTCTGCACCCTTTACGAGGGTCTGGCGTCATTCATCAAGGGTGCGGCTGACGTAGCCCCAGGGCTGGTTTTCGGCACCGCCCCGGTGGCATTTGCTTTTGGCCCATCCGCATCTTTGTCCACATCGGTTATATCTGAGGCCGGATCCGGATTCTGGATAGGCCTCGGCGGGGCCTTCGTAAACGGGGTATTCCCGATGCTCAACTTCATAACGGACAACATGCTGATGCTTCTGGTCCAGTTCCTGCTGTTCATAATAGACGTAGTGATAGGATTTGCGATAACCGAGGGAATAGCGGGGCTTCTGGGCGGCAGCGTAAGAGGATACATGACGCCGCACAGGAGGTTCTCACTGACTTAGTAGTGGAAAGATGGCAAACACATGCATTCTATACGGGGCAACGAGCTGGATAGTGATAAACCTGATAATAATACTGATAGCCATGCTCCTCTCCGGAGTGGCATTCTCGATAAGCACCCTGCTGTCTGCGAACATGCGCGAGCGCATCCGCGGCGCTGCGAGGTCGGAGCTGACGCAGGCGCTCCTGAGCGCCGTGATAATCGTCGCGCTAGTCGGCACCGCGACAACCGCCTGCTCCCTTTCATCATCGATGAGCAAGGGCCTGACGCACACATCTATGGACCCGTTCCAGTATTCCGAGTACTACGTTGGCAACCTCAGCGTAAACACAGGCCTTAACATGCTTACCAATGCCTACTCCACGTCAGTGTCGTATGCGATAGAGGGGCAGGTGCTTGGGAACATAGGCGACCTGTTCAACACGAAGTTCACCGGGGCATTCGGCATAATGAGGGACATACTTGGGGGCGAGGCGGTCTTCGGGAACCTGATAAAGCTCTCCTTTGCGGGGCTTGTGCAGCTGAGCCTGCTCTTCAACGCCCTTAGCGGATTCTACATAGAGATAATAGTCCCGATGATGACGGTGGCGGTCGGCATGCTGTTTCTGCAGTTCCTGTTGCTGCCCCTATTGCAGTACACCGCATTCACGGTCGTGCTGCCCGTGGCGATAGCGATGAGGTCCCTGTCATTCCTTGGGAACAACCTAAGGGTCGCGGCAAACTCCGTGCTTGCGATAGCGATAGCCGCATACATAATATACCCGTTGATGCTTTCGATGAACGGGTGGGCCATCGCATGGATATTCTCATCGGCAAATCCGTCGTACCAGTACGTGCAGAGCACGTACGTCGTGCCGAACATACCGCTTAACACCTACTTCACATCGGTGCCGTCCACCGCATACTCCGGGCCCATACTTGGCGGGATAAAGTCCCTTGCGCCGCTGCTTATGGGCTCATTCGCCTCAACTGGTATAATATTGCCGTGGCAGGTGGTGTCCCAGGCCCAGTTCATAGTGAATGAGCTCGCTAGGTTCCTCTTCGAGTCGATAGTTATGATAGTCATAGACATCGCCGTGACCATAGGGTTCGCGGCGAGCCTTGCCAAGGCGCTGAACCGCGGCATCGAGGGCGCAGGGTCATTCTGGGGATGACAATGTACCCTGCCCAATTCCTGCTGCAGGCCTCTACCTTCTCGAACGCCAACGCCCAGCTGATGCCACTGGTATTCGTTGCGATGATGCTGGACGCTATGGTCGTGGTCGTATGGTACTACCTTGGGGTGCTGCTCAACAACAGTTCGGTCAAGCAGTCGGCATTGGGGGAGTTCTACCAGTTCATAGGCACTGTGATAATGGTCGGGATAATAATCGGGTCGCTGTACGCCCTCTCCACGGTATTCTACTCATCGCTTGGCGCGACCTCGCTCATGAAGCCCTCGGCGATAAGCCAGCTGTGCAACAACATAATGTCGACCTCGCAGCTTGACGTCCTGAGCAAGTCGAATTCCCTCCTGTCCGGGCCGTCCAGCACCACCGCCAAGTATGTCGGCCTGTGCTCGCTCGTCAAGCCCAACGGCAACCCGTCAATAACACAGCGGCTGGACTATCCGATAGCCGCTACAGGGGTAATAATAGCAAACCTGACTAACCAGACCGCGGCCAACCTGAACTACTCATTCACCATAGGCGCATTCCTGGGCTTCCTGTCGGAGCTCACCCCATCAATCGAGATATGCACGCCCCCGTGCATTGTGCCGAGCTCCGTGGTGCAGCCGTTGCTGAATGTCAGCGCCTCCTTCACCCCGTACAAGGGCTACAGCCTCATCACTGGCGGCTTTAGCTCCATCAACGGTCTCCTTACGTGGTCAACAGAGGCGTTCATAGCCCAGATGCTCCTGCTTTCCATATTCATGTACATATGGCCCTGGCTGCTCTTCGGGGGGTTCGTGCTTAGGAGCACCCTGTTCACGAGAAGATTGGGCGGCCTCCTAATAGCGGTTGCCATAGTCGGGCTTATGGTCTTCCCCACGGTCTTCGCATTCGAATACCTTTCGCTGGCGAACGGCATAGGCGTCGGCACCGGAACAGGCAACCCCAACGGGCTAAATACCACGTACGGGTTCAATGCGATAACCTCGATCCCGGCCACGCCCCACGGAACATGGCCCAACGTGGGGGTGTCGACGGGCAACTACGTTACCAACTTCTTCGTGGAGCCGAACCTGAAGGCGGTGGCATACGCCAACGACTGCTGGCCCAACGTGGGCGGAAAGCCCGTCGGGCTCATAACCGCCGAGGGCGCCGACATAGTAAACCTGCTCATACCGTTCGCCAGCGTCTTCTCCAGCATAAAGTACCTCTTCGACATGTTCGCCCTTGGCAGCTCCTCTCCGACGTTCCCCCTGTTTTCGTACTGCAAGCCCGCTAATGCCCTTTCCACGTTCTACGGCATGCTCAACGCATTCGGACCTATGGGGATAACGTCGTTCTTCATACCATTGGTCAACCTGGCCCTGGGCATAACAGCAATAACCGGACTATCCCCGCTGTTCGGGGGCGACACCAGCCTAGCGAGACTGGGCAAGCTGGTGTGAGGACATGGGCAAAACAGGAAACCTAAGGCTGTCGCTGCTCACGTTCGCGCTTGCAGCACTGCTTTTGTACGGGACCGCGCCGTCCTCGCAGGGCTGGCGAAAGTACTATGAAAGCGGCTTATCATGTCATCGGCAAAAGACGTTGGGGACTTTTAGTTATATATATTTAAAAGACGTATATACATCTGCGATAAAATGGAAAAAACGGCAAAAGCCTATGATAACATAGGCACGTTAAAGCATCTCCAAAGGACTGCGGCATCAGTTGCATCCATTGCGGCACTGGCATCATGCCTGTCATTGAATGCAGCCGCATGCTCAAAGCATATGCCTCCAGGAGCCATAAAATACACCAAGACAATAAACGAAGGCAATGGGGAAACGGGGCCGCTAGTAACAAAAGCCCAAATATACAATGTATGGCTAGTTTTCAATTTCGACGACAGCAGATACCTGGCCGTAAATGAGAGTATAAAGCAGGACCTGAACGGGATTGCCATTTACAAGATCGAAAAAGGCTATGCGATAAAGCTCAATAAAGAGCAAAAGGAGAAAATCGCCGCCGACACAGTGCTGTTTAGGCATATTACAGAGCAGCTGCATAAAATGGGGTACACCCCGATTAGGATGCCTCCCCCTACCCCTTAAATAAAATTGAGGCATTAACTATCATGGCGGCACAGGAATCTGGGATCCAATCCTTATAGTTGATACAACGGAATTGTTCTCAGCATTTATCACATAGACGGCCTCGCCCACATCTCCATTGTAGTCAGTAGCGTACACAAATCTCCCATTTGGGGTTATTGCTATGGCGGCAAGATTGTTTCCTACGGCTATATTTGCAACAACCGAATAATTCGACGTGCTTATTACAGAAACGGTCCCGCCGCCGCTGTTCGCCACATATGCGTATCTGCCGTCAGGCGAAAAAACAAAGTGCGTCGGGGCGATGCCCACCTTTATAGTATGCTCCACCGCATAGTCTGCGGCATTTATGACCGATACCGACCCGTTCCCAAAGTCCGTAACGTAGACTAAATCGCTTCCAGGCTCTACTGCTACATCGTAAGGGTTCAGGCCCACGCTTATATTCGCCCGCAAGGACGATGCGTTAAAAACGGAGACATGTAAAGTAAACCTGTAAAGTATCCACTTTACACTCTTTTATTCTTTCTCTGA
>CAYSQH010000036.1:0-6512 GCA_964433165.1 Microcaldota archaeon | reverse complement strand
GTATGAATGTTCTCTTCTCCCCGGCTTTGAAAGGTCTGGAGTAGAGCATCGACAGCCCTGCGAATATGTTCCCCAGGGTGCTCTGCGTAGCAAGGCCGACGACTATGCCCAGGAATCCTGCTCCGACGAGAAGGCTTGCAATTGACACCTTCATGGTATGGAGAATAACTATGGCCAATACCGGGTATGCGACAAGCCTCAATATATGCGCGGTTTCGTGTGCCTCCCCGTTCCTGCTGGCGGGCCCTCCAAAGACGATTATGAGGCCTGCAAGCACGTACACCATCGCGATGCCTATGGCGATCTGCATGGCAAGGACGGGCACGAACGGGTATTCCGTTGCGACGGAATCGTAGGAGATGGCTATCAGGTATGCCGCTACGGAGCACACCACCATCAGCGGCTCAATTACGTGCTTGATGCCCACTCTACTGGCCAAGGCTGGTCACCTCCTCATATTTGCATACATGCATTTTTAATTACACATGTGGGGAGTTGGAGATGCCCTCGGAGATGAACCTACCTACCTCCTCGTTTCCGGATTCAATGCCTATGGCCTTGTATACTCTCTGGTATTCCCACTGTGGCCTGAATATCTCCTCTATGTCGTCTATCTTAAGGCCGCCGTGGCTGCCATCCCTGCATAGGTTGATCACGTCGCCCACGAAAAGCTCCGACGTGTTGCTTCCCGTGAGCTGGCCCATCTGCTGTCCGCCGTCAGAAACTGCGAACCCCAGCGATCCCCTCTCAGGCGAACTAAACTCCTTGTCATGGCCGGGGAACTCCATGCCGAGAACCTTTCCGGATTCGAAGAGCATCCTTATTGACCTGGCGGACTTGCCTGCCGGAACCCCCTTTGCGACCCTTATCGTAGCCGTTGCCCCTTCCGCGAAGTTCTCTCCTGAAAGTCCGACAACCGATTCAACTCCAGTCGGGAATTCCCTGCTGTAGTTTTCGTTTACGATAAGGTTCCTGATGTTCGAAAGCGCTCCGAATCTGCACCTTGTGGAATAGTATATGACCTCGTATGGGTGCACCCAGTCCATGAATATGCCCCCATTGGCCATGTCGAGGAGCCAGGTTCTCCTCATGTCCTCCTCGCTTGCCTCCTCGAAGAACACGGCGCTTATGGAGCGTATCCTGCCCTCGCGCGCGATGATGTCCTTAAGCTCTGAAGCGAGCCTGACCGACGGCTGCTTGTGTATGTAGTGGAGGTGCAGGTATACGCTGCCCTCAAGGCCGTTGTCCCTGATGTGATTGACTATGCTCCTGAACTGCCCCTCGTCGGTCGCAAGGGTCTTCTCCACTATCACCTTCTTGCCGTGCCTCAGAGATTCCATTGCCTGTAGCATGTGGAACCTGTTGGGGTCCGATATGTGCACCATGTCTATGCCATTGAAGAAGTCCTCGGGGATGCTTCCTGATGCGTCGGAGATGTAGTACGATGCATTGTCTATGCCGAAGCTTGCGAGAAGCTCCGCCTTGTCCGCGAATGGCCTGGTCCCGACTGCCTTTCTCAGGTCAAGCCCCTCATCGGAATTCACTCCTGCCTTTAGCCATGCGAACCAATGGCCAAGTCCCACTACCCCTAATCTGCACCCCATAATATCGTCTATTTCAAAACTGGACGGTATATTTTATATATTTGAAAGAAACCTATTATAAAGTTACATTTGCGGTTTTGTATCAAGTGATATGAATGAGTGGCACCCAAGCGAAAAAGGATACCATAGGGATAATCGGCCTCGGGGACATGGGCGCCAACATAGCGGAGACGTTGCGCAGGAACGGTTTCCCAATTGCGGTATGCAACAGGACCCCTGAAAAGGCGAAATTCTTCAGGGATGTTGAGAACGTTCATGTGGCGGAGGACCTCAAGGACCTAGTGTCCCATGTGCATTCGCATAGCGGAAACCCTATAATATGGCTGATGGTGGCCCCTGACGATCCAACCAGGGAGATGGTCCTGAAGCTCTCCGATCACGTAAAGAGTGGGGACATAATCATAGACGGCTCCAATTCGATATACACTGGCTCTATGGACAACCACATGCTGCTCAGCAAGCTCGGCGTATCGTACCTTGATGTCGGGGTAGCAGGAGGTCCCTACGACGTGGGCAATTACGTGGCTCTGATGATAGGCGGGGACAGGAATGCATTCGAGGCTGCACGGCCGGTGTTCAAGGCCCTTGCATGCAAGAGTTCGTATGACTATGTCGGTCCGAGCGGCTCGGGCCACTTTGCGAAGGCGGTGCACAACATGGTATTCTATTCGATATTCCCGATATATGCAAACGCCCTGGAGCTCCTCAGCAGGCAAACGGACGTTCAGTTGGACCCCGGCACGGCAATGAGGCTTTTCGCCGAGGCACCGCCAATAACTGATGCCATACAGCGCGCCATGTCAACAATGCTCAGGGGCGGACATGACAACGGCGAGCACCTTAAGGAACCTGGCATATCCAAGATGGTGGGGCACATGCAGGCTCAGGCAAAGGCCAAGGGCATCAACATAACCGCCATAAATGCGGTGCTGGAATCCTATCCGGGAATGTCCGAGGAATCGAAGAAGTACTATTCCGCTGCAAAAAGGATAATCACAGGCCACTGAAGGCGGATATTGCAATAAGCCCCACTAGTACGAGAGCCAGCCCAACAGCCTGTACTGGCTCAAGCCTTTCCTTGAGCAGCATCATGGCAAGTACTACGGTAACCAACGGTGCAGCCGCAGCTATCGCCGCAACGAGCGCTATGCTTCCTGTCCCTGCGCCTACGCTGTAGAGCGCAAATGCGGTCGTGGCCATCCATGCATATGCGAATATGCCTAGGGAGCCCTTGCGGGGAAGTCTCATGTCCCTTTTGGTAGCCAGCCCGTATGCTACGAATATCATGGCGGTGCCCGCGGAAGACACCAGGACTGGCCAGATCCATCCCATGCCCTCTGACAGGAAACCTATCAGCGGGTAGAACGCGCCCCATATGAAGAGGGCCAGCACCGCAGAGCCTATCCCCGAGGAAAGAGCCCCTCTTGATTTCTTCAGATTGCCGAACTTTATCCCGATGAGCACGGTGCCAAGCACCGCCACGGCGATCCCTGCAATCTGCATCGCGTCTAGCGCCTCGCCGAGCACGGCTACGGATATTATCACCGCAGGTATGGTGTATGCCGAGGCTATCGGAACGACAACCGATATGTCCCCTGAGCCAAGCCCCCGATAGAAGAAGAATATGCCGGCTGCGCTCGCTATAGCAGCTCCTATCAGCTCGACAGCGCCAGCCGGGGAGACATGTGGAACCCTGAAGAACGCAAAGGCGACAACAAGGAGTATTATGCTGCTCGATGAGAAGTACCACGAAAGCACCATTATCGGGTCGTATCTCTTCGCATATATGCCCGCGATGAAGTTGGCTATCCCGAAAAGCAGCATGGAGGCGAAGCCGAACGTTATGCCAACGGTCACTGGCTGCATGAAACCACAATCTGTTGCATACCATTCGCTTTCCCTAATTATTAATCCTATTCATGGCCCTAGCGTGTAAGGAAGAAATAGGATTAGTGGGCCCGATGAGATTTGAACTCACGACCTCTCGATTATCAGTCGAGCGCTCCAACCATGCTAAGCTACGAGCCCCGCTTAAATGTTTGTGGGATTAAATATAATATGCTGATTATTTTCGCTTCCTCGGCGCTCCGCGCTTCCCTTTCTTCCTTGGCGGTGCCTTTACGCGCGGCCTCTCGGCACCCTCGCACGTCGCCTCGACTATCCTGCCGTTCGGGGTTTCCTCGACGAACATCTGTGATTCGAACCTGTAGAGCTTCACGTTTGGCTGCATCCAGTAGTTGCGCGGAAGCGCCGCCTTCTCGCATGCCTCCTCCATGAATCTCTTCTTGTTCCAGACGTTCTCGACGGCAATGGATGGAAGAAGAATCCCCATGCGCAGTCCGTATTCTACCATCAATCCGTCCCTGCCTATTTTTATCTCGCTAAGCCTTTTGCCCTCTCCTCCGCCCACCTTTGTCATGTCGGATAAGATCGCGACCTCGACTATGAGGTCCTCAAGTTCATGCCTGGAAACCGACACGAATCGCGAATCCTCGAATGCCGCAGCCACTGCAGCATCGACCACGAGTTCCCCTATTGCGCCAACGGGCCTTGGGAATCCTATGCATCCGCGCAGCTCTCGCGTAGGGTAGTGTAGCAGGATTACGAATATACCGTGACTCCTGTCAAGGTCCTCTACGCTCCTCTTGACAACATCCTTCCTGAAGTGCGGATTGGATATGAAGAGCTCTATGCTGTTCCTTGCCGCCTTTACGAGCCTGGTCCCATCATCCAAGTCATACGCATGCATCTTGCCCACAGAGACAATTGTCTCTCAACCTATAAATATTTGAGCTGTGCGGTACCAAGCTAATCCGATGCGGCACATAACCATTTACACCGACGGGGCGGCAAGGGGCAACCCCGGCCAAAGTGCATCCGGATTTATGGCATACGAGGATGACAGGATGATCCACGGTCACTCGGAGTACAACGGAAGGGCCACCAACAATTTCGCGGAGTACAAAGCCATACTCCTTGCGCTGAAATGGTGCGAGTCAAGGTATGAGCTTGGGCAGCTTTCCATCACTCTATATTCGGACAACGAGCTCGTCGTCAGGCAGCTGAACGGCAGGTACAAGGTCAAGTCCTCATCGCTTTCCACGCTGAACAGGGACATATCAAAGATATCCGGCAGGATTTACAGTGCGGAATTCCTGAACGTGAGGAGGGAGAACCCGCGCATAGCCGCTGTCGATAAATCCCTCAACCTCCTCCTAGACAAGATGGCTTCGGTAGCAGATGAATCTTTATAAATATATAGCGTCATAGTGTATCCTTACAAAACCTACTCATGATTTTGGATGGCCGGTCAAGATGAAAGCGGGGGCAAGCAGGGGAACGATTCCGCAGAGCATGTAGTCGACATCGCCGCGAAGGAGCACTGGAAAAAGGGCAATGCGCTGTTCGAGGAAAGCAAGTTCGACGAGGCGATAGCCGAGTACGGCGAGGCGATAAAGACAGACGGCCGGTATGCCGATGCTTTCTTCAACAGAGCGCTCACCAAGAGGGTATCCAACGACCTTGATGGCGCAAAGCGCGACCTGGAGATGGTGCTCACCCTGCAGCCCAAGAGCGCAGACGCCCCGCTGCTCATAGGCGATATAGCGGAGAACAGCAATGATCTCGTCGGTGCAAGATACTGGTACGAGAAGTCACTCTCAAACAATCCCGATTACGTCGAGGCGAAGAACAGGCTGGAGCACATAGACTCGCTTATACATATGGATTCCGGGGTTTCATCCGGCTCGCAGCAGCTTCAGGTGGCGAAAGAGGACCAGAAGGACATCGTGGAGGAGGGACAGATAAAGAGGGTGAGCTTCTTCAAGTCAGACATAACCTTTGGCGATGTCATAGGCCTGGACAAGGTCAAGAAGTACCTTACCGATAACGTGGTCCTTGCGATAAGGAAGCCGGATCTTTTCAAGAAGTACGGCAAGAAGCTTGGGCTTGGCCTGCTTTTGTACGGGCCTCCGGGAACTGGAAAGACCCACATAGTCAGGGCTGTGGCAGGTGAGGCGGGCGCGAACGTCATAATCGCAAGGGTAAACCAGATAGTGGACATGTATACCGGAAACACGGAGAAGAACCTCCATGCGATATTCGAGCAGGCTAGGAAGAACACCCCGTGCATAATATTTTTCGACGAGCTTGACGCCCTCGGAGTCAAGAGGGGTGGCGACGAGCCCGGAGGGGGCAACAGCTCGGCATTGAGGCTTGCGGTCAATCAGTTCCTTGTCGAGATGAGCGGCGTGGAGAGCAACCCTGAAGGGATATTCGTAATAGGCGCCACGAACAACCCGTGGGACATAGATCCCGCATTGAAGAGAAGCGGGAGGTTCGGTGACAGTGTATATCTGAAGCCCCCTGACTACAAGATCAGGAAGGAGCTGTTCAGGTACTACACGAGGAACAAGCCGGTCAGCAACTTGCACTACGGCAGGCTGTCAAGGGCCACGATGGGCTATTCCCCAGCGGACATAGAGCGCATCGCGGACAAGGCGGCGATGCTCCCGCTGCTCCACGAGTTCGAGCACAACATGAGCAGGGAGTATTCGATGAAGGACGTCATGTCGATACTCAAGGACAAGGACTACAGCGGCAGCTCCCTTGACGAATGGTACTCGATGGTCAAGAAGGATGTGATAACGAAGACCGAGACCTCGACGATAGACGGCAAGAAGCAGGTCGTGGTGAAGGAGGGCAAGCTCGACCCACAGGAAAAGATACTCTACAAGACGATGGTAAACGACATAAAGAAGAACACATCACCATGGCGGATACGGCTGAAGGGCATGATACGGTGGTTCGCCGTGAACATAATCTGATTCTTGCAGCTGCACATCTGGCACACTAAGTGTAAAGTAAACCTGTAAAGTATCCACTTTACACTCTTTTATTCTTTCTCTG
>CAYSQH010000035.1:0-6858 GCA_964433165.1 Microcaldota archaeon | reverse complement strand
TTTGTCAAAAGTTCTGGGTAGTGGAAGTTGTAACACTTTTTGGGTTAGCTATATACGCCGCAATCATTTTCTGACTTATTGCGGCGTGGTGGCGTTAGAAGGAGGAATTAATCATGTCAGACTGTAGAGTTGAAGGCGATATTGCCATGAAGCTGCTTTGGCAAGAAACGCTGCACGACACATGGCATTGCACCCATGCGTTCATAGATTGTCTGATTGGTATAACGGCAATTGCAGACTGTTTTCACCGATCGACATGGGTGGCCTTGCGGCTATACGCCCGCGCCTATGCCTGCGAACATCTTCGATATGACGAACTGCACCACTATGAATATGATTATACCTATGACTATGAATGCGGGGAGGAATTTGATGCCTTTGATGGCCGATCCGCTTGATATCGCAGACATTATCAGGCTGGCGAAGCCGCATATGACCACTATCGCCGCAAGGGAGAAGCTGTGGTACGTCTGGGGGGTTATCTTCGGCGGGCTCGGCTTCAGGAAGGATATGCCGGTGCTCGGAAGCCCGCCCGGATTCTGCGTGAGTATCCCCTTCCAAACCGCATCGGTAACAACTATCATCTGCGCGGTAAGCCCGTATAGGACCGGCGCGGCTATGAGGCCCGCAAAGGCGATGAATATGCTGTACATGAACAGCTGCCCGGATACCTCCTTCTGGGTCATCTGCTGGGACCTCATGTCCTTCGATATCTGCTCTATTAGATCAGCCATCTCCCCGCCGTACCTGAGTGATTCGAGTATCATCCTTATCGCGTGGCTCAGCTGGTAGGACCTGAACTTGCTCGAGAGGTCCCTGAGGGCGTCGTCGAAGTTCTCCCCTCCGAATATCTTCCTGTTCATCTCCTTTATGCTTTCGCTAAGGAATGTGTACTCGGGCCTTGCCGCGAGCAGCAGCGCCCTGTCAAGTGCTATGCCGCTCCTCAGGTTCGCAGATGCGATCTGCAAATAGTCCGGGAGCATCTCCTCCAGCTTCGTCTTCCTTCCGTCTATCTTGTACTCAAGGATCATGTAGAATATGACAACGACAAGGGCGCCACTCAGAAGGCCGCCCAGCGCGTATATCAGGAAGCTGAAGCCCATGATGTAAAGCACAAACGTGACGATTATGAAGGATGCGAGGGCGACTATGATTATCGTCTTGAGTATCTGTTCGACGCTGGACTTGACACCTGCAAGGTCCAGCTCCCTTGAGAGCATGCGGACCACGTCCCTTGATACAAGCCTCTCAAATTTTATCCCGGCCATTATATCACAACGAGAAGACCGGCCTGGATCCGGTGATCATCTCCATGAATACTATCTGAAGGAATATTATCCCAGCCAGCGCGGCCTCGAGCACCGTGACGTTGACTGTAAATATCGCTATGAACGTGGTCAGTATAGTTACCACAGCTATCCCCATGCTCGGCATTATTATTCCGAACAGCATGTAGAACATCGCGATGGCGTTCAGCCTCTGCCCGTACCTCCTAAGCTCTATTATGCGCTCCTGGGAGAGCTGATCTATGACGCTCTGCAGAGCATTCACGACGTCGGCTCCTGCCCTTACGCTCACGGCCGCCTGGAGCATTATCCTCCTGAATGATACGCTCTTTGATTCCGATACTGTCTGGTCTATCGCATCCTCGAGCGGTATCCCCAACTGCACCCTCTCCACTATCTTGGCGAACTCCCTGCTCGCCTCGCCGTAGCCGGTGCTTATCGAGGTTATCGCGTTGAAAAGTGGCATTCCCGAACGCAGCGATATTATCATGTCCCTTGCTGCGAAGAGTATGTCCCTCTCTATGCTCTTGGAATTTGACTTGCTCTTCTGCGTCGGGTAATTGAGGAACATCTGGAATCCCATGTACCCAATGGCGAACCCCATCAGCACGCCGAACAGCCCGGCCTTCACCATGGAAAGGCCCAGGAACTGGAGGAGGATCACGAGCGTTGCGCCAAGGATGACCCCAAGAGCTATAGAGGCTATGAGCATGTTCCTTACGAACTCGTACATCGTGGCCTTTATCCCCTGCTCTTTTAGGGCGAACTCGAGGCCCTTCTTCTTGACGCCTATGCCCTCGAGGTAGTTCTTGAAGCTGGTGGGCCTTCTTGTGTTTAGCTTCGATGCAGGGTTCTGCTTCTTCTGCGCCGGCTGAAGCTGGACTGGCGGTGGGGTCGCCTGCTGCGACTGCGATGAAACGCCTTCGGCCTGTGCCGCGGCCTTTGAGTTTTTGCCGAACATCATTCAGCACCTATAAGCTCTATAGCCTCTTTAAGGTATTTGTCCCTGAGCTGCAGCACTGAAAGGGCTATCGCGGACTCGGTGCCTCCGGACCTTACGTACCTCTGCAGACCGAGGAGCTCCTTCCTGACTATCCCTATGTGGTAATCGTCGAAAACGTGCTCGTTGATTCCCTCTATTATCCTCTGCAGCTCCGTTATCTGGTCAGGTATCGACAGCTGGGGCAGAACCAGATCGCCCTTGGTCGTATCCGCGAAGACCGTTGCGCCGCCGGGTTCCCTCTTGGCCGTGCCCAGCCTTTCGGAGAATTCCCTTATCTCCTTCTCCGCCTGCGCATGCGCAGGCTCGGGCGCGGTATTCAGATGTGCCGCGGGAGGCTGCGCGTATGGGGGCAGCGGTGCAGCCGTTCCAGCTGATGCGGATGCCGCAACCTGCACCTCCTGCACCTGGCGGGCCACCCTGCCCTCCTGCGGGTGCCCAGGGGGCTGCACGGCCCTTGAATGATAGTGCGGCATGTGCATTGCATCCGACTCGGATTCTATCCTCATAGCAGATTCGAGCAGCTTGGAGAACGTCGGCCGCTGGGGGGAGACAGACTCGCCCTCCTCAAGCAAGGATATATCTATCTTAGTGAGCTCCACTCTTGTCGATACCTTCTCCAATTCCTCAACGACCTTTATCAGTTCGGGATATTGCAACATAACCACTATAGCAACCCTTTCGTGTACGGCACGTCGTCCTTAACGATCTGCACGATCTTGTCCCTGTGCTTGTAATAGTTCGCGACGACCAGACCGGCATCGTCTATGGAAAGCACATTGTTCTTTATCATCCATTGCATTATCACCGCCCGCTCGCTTATCTCGTCGGCTATCTCCTTCTTCGTGACGCCTCCATAAAGGGTGATGGTGTCCTGAAGTCTCGTCATCTCGGCTATCTGCGCGAACCTGTCGTCGAGTATGTTCCATTTGTAAAGGACATTGACGTCCCCGGTCTCCAGGACCTCGCCCATCTCAAGCATTCGCCTTATGCCCCTAGCCCTGTGCCTGAATAGCACTATTATGCTCCCAAGGGCGTTCAAGGATATCTTCGGTATGTTTATGGGAGGGTTGGTCATTCTGATTACGGTATCCTGGGCATTGTCCGCGTGGACCGTCCCGTACACAGCGTGGCCGGTGTGTATGGCCTCAAAGAGAGTCTCTGCATCCTTCTCGGTCCTTATCTCTCCCACAAGCATTATGTCGGGCCTCTGCCTCAGGGCGTTTATCATGAGCCTGTACATCGTTATCTCCCCCTTTCCCTCGGGATTGGGGTCCCTCGACACCATGGCTAGCCACTGCAGGAAGTTCGGCAGCTGGAGCTCCCTTGTCTCCTCTATCGATATTATGCGCCTGTTTGCCGGGAAGAATATGCTACATGCGTTGAGGAAGCTGGTCTTTCCGCTTGCGGTTCCCCCCGAGAACAGCAGGCTTATCTCGTTCTGTATGCAGAGCCATACAAGCGATGCTATCTCTGGCGAGAGCGACCCCGACTTAACAAGGGCTGGCATCGTCCACGGATTCTTGGCGAACTTCCTTATCGTCATCGTGTTCCCGGTCTGCGATATCGGGTAGAGCGTTGCGTTTACTCTGGAGCCGTCAGACAATTCCGCATCCATGAGCGGAGCCAGGTTATTTATCTCCCTGCCGACCCTCCTGCCTATCTGCGAGGCCTGATCGTAAATCGAATTGTCGTTGCTCGGCCTTATGTTGGTCTTGCACCATCCGAGCTTCCTGTGGAATACCCAGATGAAGTCCTTGGCGCCGTTGACCGCTATTTCCTCGAGGTTGTCGTCCGCTATGAGAACCTCGAGATCCCCAAGGCCCAGCATCATGTTTATTATGTAGGAGGTGAGGAGCCGCTTGGTGTCCTCATTGGTTCCGGGTATGTACTTGTCTATCAGTATGTTTCCCGCATCCACGTACTTGCTGTTCAAGGAATTCTGGTACCTCTTATCCTCTATCCTTGACGGGTCTATCGGGACCATCGAGGTCAGCTCGCTCCTCAGCGACATTATGAGCAGCTTTGTGGCGTCGCCGATTCCGGGAAATGAGACGTTGTATAACGGAACGAATTCCGAGCCCTCTATTATCTCTATCCTCACGGTAGTGCCGTGAGCGTCGAGCTCATATGCAGCCAGCTTCCTGTTCTCTATCTTGTCCCCATACATCCTATCTGCCGGGTTGGCCTTCGGCCTTATTCTTCATATCCTCTGTAGTGTCCTTTATAACTTTCCTTATCCTGCTCGTGCGCTCCTTGGTCCTCTTCGCGTCCTCGGATATGGAATCCACAGCCTTGGTCTTGGCCTCTATGGACATGTTCCTGTTGGAATCGACCGCATTCAGCTGGTTCGTAAGCTTGATTATGTCCGTTTTGGTCGCGGTCACCTCCCTTGATATGTCGCTCATCTCCTTCTGCCATCTCCTTATGTCCTCCTCGAACTTCGAGGCATCGCCTAGGTTCTGCTTTATCGATTTTATCTCGTCCTCGACCCTCTTTGATTGCGCATCCACGAGCTTGCTGTCGTTGACTATCCCGGTCTTCAGCATCTCGTACCTGTCCACGAAGTCGTTCTTGAGGACGTCAAGGTCGTGCTTCGCGGTCTCGAACTCCTTCCTGAAGCCCTCTATTTCCCTTGATAGCCTCTTTGCCGAATGCACCTGGCCCCTCATCTCCTTCACGAGCTCGTTGAGCTGCCGCGAATTAGACTTGATGACCTGCTCTATGTTATATCTTGAGCTGCCAAGCTGCTGCCTGAATTCCTTGACCTGGGTGTTTATGTCCGCCTCAATGCTCTTGAAGAACTTGCCCTGGTTGCGCTCCATCTCGTTCAAGGTATTCTGGGCATCGGATATGTTCTCCAATATCTTGTTGAACCTGTTAAGCTTGTCGTTCATGTCCATCTCAGTCTGTTTCGGAGAGAATGTCCCGAGCTTCGTGTATAGACTGTCCGCCTTCCGGCTTATCTCCTTGAAGTTCTCCTCGGCCTCGGACTTTATGTGGTCCATGCTCCTCCTTTTCCGCTCTATCGGTTCGTAGGCCTTGTCCAGCTCGGAGATTATCTTCTGCACGTCGGGCAGCTTGCGCTGGTACATCTTCTCTATGTTGTCTATGGATACGTTCAGGCTGTCTATGCTCTTCGAGAACTTGTCCAGGGATATCTTCTCCGTGGCAAGGTCCTCCTCAAGTATGTATTTGGTAACATCCGTCTTCTTCTTCATGTCCTGCTGCTTCTCGGGAGTGTAGCTCATGGGCTCGAGGTACATCTTCCCGACCTCATAGGATATCCTTATGAGGTTGCCCTTCTCGAGGACCTTCGCCCACTTCTCTATTATCCTAGGATCTATGCTAAGCATGACCGCTACGCTATTGAGCTCCGACTTCCCATTTGACCTGAGGATCTCAAGCAGGGCGTCTATGGTCGTGCGTGTTTCCTCTACTCCGGGCTTTTGCTGATCCCATCCCGGAGGGGTCGCCACTTCGTCTGGCATTCGAACACGTAGATACTTGCTAACTAATCTTTTTAATACCCTTATAGATGGGGTTTCACAGCGTAAACCTGTAAATGAAGGAAAAGACCAGGGCTATGCCTATCATTATCAGCACCTCGAGGATCGTGAGCACGTTGAAAACTATTATGAGCCCCAGAAGCACCAGCATGAACGCCGCATATACCCTCCGGTCCCACCTCAACACCTTGCTCCCGTCGAGAGGGAATATAGGCAGCATGTTGAAGAAGGCGAGAAGCAGGCTTATGAATATCGTGAAGTTTATCGCATTGAACAGGTACGACCCTGGAAGCGGGGAGGTCACCAGGAGCAGCCCCAGGAAGCCGAGGAATACCGCCAGGTTCGTCAATGGGCCTGCAATCGAGACCATCCCGTCCTCCCTATTCGTAAACCTGTTCGTGTATATCATCGTCGCACCCGGAATCCCGAGAAGGAATCCGAATGCCCCGGTAACAAGGGTTATCGCAAGGCCGCTGAATGACGTCCTGAACTCCGCGATCGCGCCGTATCTTTGGGCTATGAACTTGTGCATGAGCTCGTGGAGTATGAAGCTCAGGGATACCGCTAGCGCCGCTATTGGGAGGTAGTACTCGAAGGTGCCTACAGCCTTGGCCGCGCCGCTGCCGGAGAAGGCGGCAAGGCCCCCGGTTATCGTGAGCGAAAAAGCCACTATGAGAACCAAATCCGCTATGAGTATGTCCCTTACTTCAGTAACTGATGATATGTTGCCCCTCATCGCATTGCCACAAATCTAATCCAACGAAAACATATAAAGCCACAGTGCAATAATATACTGTATTTAGCTCCATCGTCTAGTGGTCATTGCAGCTATGCAACCATAAAAGGACGGCGGCCTCTGGAGCCGTAAACGCCAGTTCGAATCTGGCTGGAGCTACTTTACACTTAGGGCATGGCACTAAAGTCATGTTCTGGCCAGTATTTTATTTGGTTCCTACAGTCTTAGTTTGGGAGATGTCCTTGGTGTATTTTTGCAGAAATTCTTATACTAATGACCTTCTCCCACGCCTAAAGGCGTGGGTTTCATCGTCAGTTTAGAGATAGC
>CAYSQH010000034.1:0-7404 GCA_964433165.1 Microcaldota archaeon | reverse complement strand
CGGCCTTGTGATAGTCAAGATAGCCATACTGCTGATTTTCGTAGCCTTCGCCATGCTGATGGCCCTGTCGAGGGCGCACGTGAGCACATCAAACTTCTCCGTGGGGATAGGCGGGAGCGGCCTTTCTGGCATCTTCGCCGCATCCGTGGTGGTGTTCTTCGCATACTCGGGGTTCCAGGCGATATCCACTTTAACGGACAGGATAAAGGACGGGACCAGAGGATACGTAAAGGCGATAATCTCGTCCGTCATAATAAGCATAATCATATACGCGCTAGTTGTCGTTGCGCTGCTGCTTCTGCTTCCGGCAAACGCATACCGGATAGGCGCTGACCCGCTCACATTCGCGCTCAGGAATGTACATGCGCCCTCCTGGCTGTTCCACGCCGTTGGTATAGGCGCACTGATAGCGACGGCATCCGCGGCTATGGCGATGATACTCAGCTCCTCGAGGCTGCTGTACCAGATGAGCGCCGACAGGCTGCTGCCAAGGTTCTTCAGGAAGTACGACAAGAGGAAAGACGTCGCATCCAATGGCATACTCGTCTCCGCGGTAGTAGGCATAGCCATGCTGTTTGCCGGAAACATATACATAATAGCATCCATAGCAAACTTCGGCTTGCTGTTCAGCTATCTCCTAGTGGGGTTCGACGTGGTCCATTTCAGGAGGTCTGGCAAGAGGAGCGGGTTCAGGATGCCGCTCTATCCGTGGCTGGCCATAATAGGGATCATCGCCATACTCGTGTTCTTCACCGGAATGCCCAAGGAGGCATTGGAATTCGGGGTCATACTCGTGCTTGCGCTAATAGTGGCGTATTACGCGCTCAGGGAGGGGAAGGCGAAGAAGATAATACGGATAAGACTTTTCGATTGAGGTTGATTTCATGCTCATAGGTATCGTAGGCGCTCCGAACAAGGGCAAAAGCACCCTGTTCTCCGCTCTCACGCTGAACGATGTCGCCATTGCGGACTACCCGTTCACCACGGTGAAGCCGAACATTGGCATTGCATACGCCACACGCCCGTGCGTGGAGAGAGAGCTAGGCGTGAAATGCGAGAGGAACCCGCAGTGCATCAACGGCACAAGGAGGATACCGGTAAACGTGATAGACGTCGCAGGCCTTGTCGAGGGAGCCAGCGAGGGCAGGGGAATGGGTAACCAGTTCCTCAGCGACATGTCCGCGGCGGACGTGCTTCTCGTAGTCGCAGACGCTAGCGGCAGGACGGACGGCAGCGGCAATCCGTGCGATTCATGCGACCCTGCCGAGGACGTCAAGATGGTGAGGAGAGAAATAGCCAAATGGATCGCTTCAATAGTCATGAGGCACATGCCTCAGATGTCGAAAAAGGCGGACGGGGCTGCCGCCCTCGCCGATGCACTTACAGGCCTCAGGATAGGTACTGATGAGATAAGGTTCGCCATCGGTGTATCTGCGCTCCCAGGCACCAAGATATCGTGGTCGCAGGGGGATTCCGAGAGGTTCGCCGCCGCACTCATGGAATCGATAAAGCCTATGGTGGTTGTCGCGAACAAATGCGACGTCAAAGGCTCTGAGGGGCAGCTCAGCATGCTCAAATCCGCGTTCGGCGAAACGGATGTCATAGGAGTATCCGCCGCGATAGAGCTCGCGCTCGCCAAGGCGGAGAGGCAGCACATGATAAGCGGCATAGGCCCCGGATTCACTATAACAGGAAACGCGAGCGCCGAGCAGGCCGGTGCGCTGGAGTACATGAGGGGATTCATCAAGGCCAACGGAAGACTGTCTGACGTGCTAGACAGGGCGGTGTTCGGGATACAGGACAACATAGTCGTCTATCCCATCGAGGACGAGAACAGGATGACCGATGGAGCTGGCAGGGTGCTGCCCGATGCGGTGCTTATGAAAAGGGGCTCCACCGCATTGGAGCTTGCAGCAAGGGTGCATACGGACATCGCGAAGGGGATGCTCTATGCCGTCGACGCGAGGAGCAAGATGAGGCTCTCAAAGGACTACGTCCTCAAGGACAACGACGTCATAAGGATAGTCAGTGCCGCAAGGTCATGACGCGGACTTTCCAGCCGATGCGGCTGCGAAGATGGGCACCACTATCATGTTTATCACTATCGGTATGGCTAGTGGATACTCAAGAAAAGTGATCGTGTTAATCGATGATAGCACCCCGGAATTCAGGTACTGCATGATTATGTATATTATCACTATGGTTACCCCGTACACGATGGAGCCGAAGGCAGCATTGGAAATGCCGCGGGAGGCCGCATGCGCCCTCCCATTCCCGAACCTGCCGACGCGGTAGCCCATCCATGCGGATTCTATTAGCGGTATTATGGCCAACCCCGGGAGGAGCAGGACATACCCTGCGAACTCGTTGAAGTACCTGTTGAACTCCGTATGGTGGTACATGATAGTAAACGGAATCGCCGCGAGCTGAAGCACCGCGGCGATGATGACTACCCCTATCCAGAACATCAACGGCTCCGCTATCCTGGGCGGAAGCTCCTCAGGCTTGGCCGCCTGGCTCGCTATGTCCGGCATCGGATCGTTCTTGTAGTAGCTGTCGAAGGCCAACGGATCATCTGCAAGGATAGATGAGCGGAAAAGTATTAAAAGACCGCATGCGAATCATTACATATGGCAGGAGGAGTTTACACCCCGCAGAGTTCCGCAGGAATAACAAGCTTTTACGACGCGCCGACAAAGGGGCCGCACATAAACCCAAAGATACTGATAGTTGCCGTTGCGGTCTTCGCATTCGTCATACTCATCGCAGACCACTTCATAATGGCTGCGTGATCTTCAGGCAGCCCTGAATATGTCTTTCCTCACTTCAGTGACGTCCCCGCTTTCGGACAAATAGTAGAGTATGGTCCTTGCGCCGTCCTCCTCCATCCCGACCTCCTTGGCTATGTCGGATATGTTCTTGCTCTTCTGCTCTATCACGTCGAGTATCTTGGGCGCGAACCTGTTTATGTAGCCCCTGAGCCCTATGTAGAACTTCTTGTTGAACGCCCTTGTGCCTACGACTAGGCCGCGCCTTATGCTGTCCTCCAGCGCCGCGGATATCGATGATGCCTCGGCCTCGTTCGAGAGCACCAGAAAGCCATTCGCCTCTAGCATCTGCATGTACGATTCGCTTCCTATCTTCTGCTCCCACGCCCTTGGGGATATGGCCTGCTTCCTTGGCGGGGCCGCCTGCTGGGGCGGCGACGCCTGCTGGCCCTGCCCTTCCTGCACCTGCGGCCTCTTCCTGTATAGGTAGTTATTGTAGAGCTCCTTGCTTATGCCGTACTTCGCCTCGCGCTCCCCGCTCTTCTTGAAGTATGTGACCATGCGCCTCTTTATCATGTTCTGCAGCATCGCCCGTTCGGAACTGTCCAGCATCGGGCTTACCTTCGATTCAGTCCTGTCAGCATATCTTATTGTATCCAGCTTCTTGAGCAACACCAATTCCTGAGGGGTTGGCTGCCCCTTCTGCTGCACGGCTTGCTGGATTGCAGGCAGCTGCCTCTCCTGCCTCTGCAGCATTGGCTCCGGCCTTGAGAGCAGCTTCACTATGTCAACCTTCTTGGCCACGAGAAATGTGCCGTCCCCGTACTTTAGGAAATCAAGGTCGTCGCCCTCCCTGAGGCCCAATGCCTCCACCACATCGTACGGAACGTATATTGCAAGTTTGTTGTTAGACTTGTAGACCTTTGGGATTCCACCACCACATCTTTAAAAGCACACGAGATATAATCTTATGGATGCAAAGCTTAAAATTGTTTTGAGTGGAGGCATTGCACCGGCACGTGAAGTAATCGCATGGAATCCGCATACTCGATTGCAAGGAAACAGGTAACGGAGGCGCTGCGTGCAGCCGCGGCGAAGATCAGCACCAGAGGTATAGACATAGGATCCACCGTCGGGATGTCTAAGGAGCTTGGGGACATCTCATCGAGCATCGCGTTCAGAATAGCCAAGGAGAGGAGGGGCAGCCCGAACGGCATAGCGGAGGAGCTGGCAAAGGGCATCTCAAAACCCGAATGCGTGGCGGCGGTCAGCGCGGAAAAGGGGTTCGTGAATTTCCACCTTGACAAAAAGAGGTTCGCCAAACTCGTTCTTTCATGGGATGCAGGGGCCAAAAGCGAAAAGGAAGGCAGGGTGATAGTAGAGTATCCAAGCGTGAACCCGAACAAGCCCTGGCACATAGGCCACCTGAGGAATGCGCTGCTCGGCGATTCCGTGTCCAAGACCTTCGATTATATCGGGTATTCCGTTGAGCGTGAGGACTACATAGACGACCTCGGGCTCCAGATGGCGGAGACGCTATGGTGGCGCATCAACAGCGCCGATGCCAGGCCGACGGGAAAGTTCGACCACTGGCTGGGCGAGGAGTACGTGAAGGCGAACGAGCACATGGACGAGGGATCAAAATCTGACATTCAAAAAACCATGGCCCTGATGTCCCAGGATGGCACATACGAATCCACGCTCCTCAGGGAGCTCGTGACGGAATGCATAAGGGCCCAGCGCAAGACCGCATCCGACTACCGGGTATTCCACGACATAATGGTCTGGGAGAGCGACATACTCGGTGAGCGCATACTCGAGAAGGCGATGGCGCTCATGGTTAAATACGGATTCGTGAAGAAGCCGGATTCCGGGGAATATGCAAACTGCACTGTCATAGACCTCGATTCCATCGAAAACCTCACCGATGACCTGAAGGGGCTCAAGGAGCGCATGAAGGTCCTGGTAAGGAGCGATGGCAACGCGACGTACCTCGCAAAGGACATCGCATTCCACATGTGGAAGCTTGGAATGCTCGAGGATACGTTCAGGTTTTCCGTCTTCATGACGCAGGACAACGGAACAAAGCTCATGACGACAGGGAAGGACGGCAATGGGCTCAGGCTGCCGAAGGCGGACATGGCGATAAACATAATAGACATAAGGCAAAGCCATCCGCAATCGGTGCTCAGGGCAGTGTTCGGGGCAATGGAAGGAAATGGGGCCGGGCGCATAAGGCACCTTGCATACGGGGAGGTGGAGCTTGAGTCAGGGGCGCTCTCCGGAAGGAAGGGGACATGGATGGGATTCAGCGCCGACGACCTCATCAGGGAGGCAGAGAACGAGGCGCGCAAGAGGATGAGCGGTAGGTTCAACTTCAGCGAGGCCGAGGAGAAGGAGGCTGTCAACAGCATAGCCCTCTCGGCGATAAAGTTCGAGTTCCTGCGGATGAGCCCTGAGAGGAGGATAGTGTTCTCATGGGCGAAGGCGCTGAACTTCGAGGGGGACTCTGGCCCGTATGCGCAGTACATGCACGCAAGGGCCACAAGAATACTTGAGGAGGCGCCAAAGGAGCTTCTGAGGGCCGAGGCTGCGATGGACGGCATCACAGACCACGAGTTCAAGCTGCTGAAGCTCCTCTCCATGGAGTGGGAGATCGCGGAGAAGGCCGCAAGGGAGCTGCGCCCAAACACCATAGCGGAATACGTGAACGACCTGGCGCATGGATTCTCATCGTTTTACGAGAACTCCCCGATACTCAAGGCTGACTCGGACAATGACAAGATATTCAGGCTCAAGGTCGCAGGCGCATTCAAGGGAACGATGAAGCGTATGCTCGGCCTCCTTGGCATAGAGGCAATAGAGAGGATGTAGCATTCCGCATAGGCATACTTTAGAGCAAAGCCGAGGATTAGGGAGTATTTAAATAACTTAAATAGATATCATTATCGAAAAGGGCCTGTAGCTCAGCTTGGATAGAGCGGCACCCCCCTAAGGTGAAGGTCGTGGGTTCAAATAAACATTAGTTTTGAAAATCCCACCAGGCCCGAATGGTGTTACAAAATGGCAAGGGAGACAAACAAACCTGCTAGGAACGGGAAGGAGCCCGTGTTCATAATAAGGCCGGCCAGCAGGAGGCTGGGGCTTGACTACCTTCACATAGCCCTGCTCGCCCTTGTCATCATACTGATAGCCCTTGCATTCGCGCTGAGCACCTTCAAACAGGGGGTCATAGTGAACAGCTGCACGTCGTGCAATTCCAATGTCCTGCACAACGCCACGCAGGCCCTTGGCGCTGCAGAGAGGTACATAGCGGCATATTCCACTGTCAACACATCCCTTGCCCTTGTTCCATACTACTCACTGGTGAACAGGTCGACGGTTAGCTACATACCGCAGAGCAGGGAATGGCTCGTAGTCGTGCCCTACATGGATCCATTGCTCAACGGAAAAGTATTCAACATGTCGCTGCTGCTGTACGACTCCAACCTCAGCCTTGCGGGCTCATTCCTGCAGGCGATAAGCCCGAAGATGACCACCAGGAACGACGTTGTTTCCCTGGGCACTATAAACCTGTACAATGAGGTGGCATGCAAGACCTCAAAGCCGATACCGATATACGTGGTGACTGACCCGTATGCCCCTGGAGCATTCACCGCGATAGATTCCGTAATAAACGCAAGCAGGGAGTTCAAGGGCAGCGTGAACGCCTCATACTTCTTCATATTCACTGTATACTCGATAAACCACTACGGTGGCTTCGGGCTCAACCAGACGCAGAACCTCGGCCGCTACATGGAGTGTGCCTCCAGGCAGCAGGGATTCCCGCAATTCATGTCCAACCTCAGCATAGCCTTCAACGGCAATCCACTGAGCAACCAGACGCTCTACCAAGTAGTTGAGGGATCGGGCCTCAACATCACAAGCTTCGGCGCATGCATGGACAACGTGTCTGGCTACCTGAACACGCAGTCGGAATTCGCCAGACTGTACAACATATCCTCTACCCCGGACATAATAGTCAACTGCAGGTACCAGACCCTGCCGCAGACGTTGGGATACGCGATAAACTACTCCCTTTCCCGGATAAATGGGTGAATTACTGGTCCATCTCATAGTTGGGATAGATCCTGGAAAGACATGCGGGATAGCCTGCCTTGACCTAGATGGGAAACTGATCCTCAAGGGGCATATGCTCTTCGGAGGCGAGAGCTGGATAATAGAAACCGTCGGGAAGGCCGGAGCCCCAGTGATCGTTGCAAGCGACAAGGCATATCCCAGCGCTCTTGTCCGGAAGGTCAACACTGCCTTCAGCTCAAGGCTCTACTGCCCTGAAAGGGAGCTGAAGATGTCCGAGAAGAGGATCGCGGCAAGGCTCATGGGCATAAAGAACCCCCACGAAAGGGACGCATACATAGCGGCGATATCCGCATTCAACTCCTTCTCCAACAAGTTCAAGCAGGCGGAGCACATCGCAAGGAATGTCATGAGGAACGACATCGATGAGATAAAGGCGCGGCTGGTCGGGAAAAGCTCCATATACGAGGCTATGAACGGCATGAGGTCCAACAGGAAGTAGGGGTGTTAAGTAAAGTTGTTAAGTACCCACATATAACCGTTTCGGGACAGTATTGAT
>CAYSQH010000033.1:0-7473 GCA_964433165.1 Microcaldota archaeon | reverse complement strand
TTTATAACCTATTGTACTGCCTGCATGTAGTGCCTGGCTCAAAAGATTTAATTAATGACGGAGCAGAATTAATAACGATAAAAGTGAGGGCCTCAGAGCTTGGCGTCATACCAAGGGAGATATCCGAATCGATGTCCCAGCGCGGCATATCCGCGCTTACTCCGCCGCAGGAATCAGCGATAGCCAGCGGGCTTCTATCCGGAACCAACATGGTGGTCTCCAGCCCAACCGCTAGCGGTAAGACGCTAATCGCGGAGATCGCATGCATGAACGCGATACTGAAGGGCAGGAAGGCCATCTACATAGCCCCGATGAGGGCGCTAGCATCGGAGAAGTTCTCGGAGTTCAAGGAATCATACCCATACGTGAGCTCCGTCCTTTCGATAGGGGACCTTGATTCTAACGACCTCTGGCTGAGGGAATTCAGGATGCTGTTCTTTTCGACGGAGAAGTTCGATTCATTGCTGAGGCACGGCATGGACTGGCTCTCCAGCATAGGATGCATTGTATTCGACGAGGTGCACATGCTAGAGGATTCGTCGCGCGGGCCCACCCTGGAATTGCTGATAACGAAACTGTCAATGATGTGCGATGCTCAAATGGTCGCGCTGAGCGCCACCATAGGCAACGCCACGGAGCTTGCCCAGTGGATGGGGGCGGCGCTCGTGGAGAGCGATTACAGGCCGGTCAAGCTCGAGAAAGGGGTCCTGCATGACGGTACTGCATACTACAATGACAGGAGGGACAGCCTCGCGGGGAAGGGAAAGGTCCCCGAGGTCAGGGTCGTGGAGGATGTCCTTGAGAGGCGCAAGCAGGCACTGGTGTTCTTCTCCACGAAAAGGGGGGCTGAGGCCGGCGCGGTGCGGCTTTCCGAGTTCATAAAGGGAAAGCTATCAAGGGAGGACCTCTCGGAGCTCGAGAGGGTGAGCTCAATAGTCCTCAATGCCCTTGACTCGCCGACGGAGCAGTGCAGGAAGCTCTCCGGGCTCGTCTCCAATGGGGTGGCATTCCACCATTCCGGCCTGTTGAACAAGCAACGCGCTGCCATAGAGGAAGCATTCAGGGCGAACAGGATAAAGGCGATATGCTCGACTACCACCCTCGGCTTCGGCGTAAATACCCCCGCGCATACCGTATTGGTCAGGGACACGAGCAGGTTCAGCGGCGGTTACAGCGAGAAGTTGGGGGTCAACGAGATAACACAATTGTTCGGCAGGGCGGGCAGGCCGAGATACGACAAGGAGGGCAGGGCCCTGATAGCGGTATCCGCAAAGGACAGGGTGGATGACATGCTCGAGTACATAAGCAGGAAGCCGGAGCCGATAAACTCCTCATTGGGTATAGCCCCTGTGCTAAGGACCCACGTCCTTGCATTCATAGCCGAGGACTTCATAAACAGCGCAACCGCACTGGAGAAATTCATGGCTAAGACCTTCTACAGCCACCAGTACGGCAGCGCGAGCCACATAAACAGGCTCCTAGAGGAGGTCATAGGGGAGCTGGAGGAATGGGGGTTCATAGATGCTGCCGGGCCAAGGTTCACGGCTACGCGTTTGGGGAAGAGGGTGAGCGAGCTGTACATAGACCCGATGTCAGCGAAGTGGATAGTGGACATGCTCTCATCGGAGCCAGACTCTATCGGCATGCTGTACATGATATCGAATACCCTCGAGATGAGGCCCCACGTCAAGGCGACGAGGGAGGCGGAGGAGATGTACTACTCCTTGGTAAATGTCATGAACGTCCCGATGCCCGCCTCGGATGATTATCCGGAGAAGGCATTCAGCACGGCCCTCATGCTCAGGGACTGGATGGACGAGAAGAGAGAGCAGGAGATAATGGACAAATACTCCACTACCCCCGGGGCGCTCTACACGAAGATAACCAATGCGGATTGGCTGCTCTATGCCTCATCTGAGATAGCGCGGATACTGCGCATGCCTCAGAGGGAGCTCATGAACATAAGGGTCAGGATGCGGTACGGAATCAAGGAGGAGCTGCTGGACCTGGTGAGATTGGAGCAGATAGGAAGGGTCAGGGCAAGGGCGCTGTATACCAACGGGATAAGGAAGGCATCGGAGATAATCCCGAACAGAGAGAAGGCTGCCTCCATACTCGGGAAGGAGGTTTCGGAGAAGGTCTTCGCACAGCTGCAGTAGCGGCATCGCCCTTCCGCTAAAACGTACCTGTTTTTAAGTTTGCTGCCGCCATTGTTTCCAGGGTATATTCAATGTACATATCAGAGGGGACTGCAAGGAGAATACTGAAGGAGGCGGGCGCCTCAAGAGTGAGCTCCGAGGCAGCGGCGGAGTTCCACAAGCACATAAACAGGGCGGCATTCGATATAGCGAGCAAGGCGGTAAGGCTCTCGCTTCATGCGAAGAGGAAGACAGTGGATGCGAGCGACATAAAGCTCGCCTGTGGATGAAGCCCGCGCCGCCTAGCCGAGCGCGCCGAAGAACTTGAGTATTATAAGGGTTCCAACGGCGGGGAGCCCGAAGAGCGCAGTTGGTATCAGCGTGTATACTGCGATCGGTATCCCCATGTGGAAGAGGTAGTCGACCAGGAATATCGCTATAACTCCCAGTATGCTGTTCGCTATTATGCCGAAGAAGAGCTTGAGTATCTTCCCCCCTATCTTGAAGATCACGAACAATACTACCGCTATCAGGGCCACAAGCACTATCTCGCTAAGCAGGGTCGTGCTAATTGCGGGTATTGGCATGTTCCCTTATTGGGAGCCAATGAATAAAAACCCGAGCGTGTAGTTTCGGTTCAGTTTCTGAAGAACTCGAGCATGCGCATACGCGCCCTCTCCGCAATCTCCTTGTTGTGGTCATGCCTCATTATCCCCATCATTCCGTATGGCATCGCGGAGCTGGCAAGGGCGACATTCTTAAGCATATAGTTGCCCCTGCGGTCTGGCAGGTTCGCCACAATGCTGAAGACTACATCTGGTATGCTTCCCTCCTCTAGGAACCTGAGCATCGCCTTGTGCGCAATGCAGAGCTTCCAGGCGTTGTCGCTGCATTCTCTGATCAGGTGCACCAGGGTCGCCCGGCTGGTGGCGGGGTTGTCCACTATCTTGCAGAGCACAGGCCTTCCCTCTCCCTTCCGCCTGGCCATGGCGTCTAGGACTTCCGGGGGAGTCGTTTCACAGGCAGCGATGCCTCTCCTGAGCCTGCTATTCTTGTCGCCTGCATGCTCAATGGCGAAGGTAGCCCCAATTGCGTGCACCGCCCGTATGTCGCATCCCATTGAAATAATCGTCAGCAACCAAGATATAAATACGTTAGAGATGGGTTAGCCAATAGACGTTTTTTTGGTACGGCGGCATATCTTTATAAAAAGGTGAAAGTGCGAATAATTAACGGCGGCAGACGGGCAGCCTACCGAAAGGAGGAAGCTCCTCTCATACGAAGCGCATCGATGGCCCAAGGCCGAATTCGGAACAGAAACGATACCGGAGCAGTGCATTAAGCGATGACACTACGAGCGTGCTGCAACGGATGAAACGCGCCGATGCGGTGCGATGTGTGTATGCAAGGCCTTAGAGCCGCTCAGACTAATGCTGCCTAAAACAGAAAGAGGGCTACGGTCTGCCGCTAACATGCTTTACCTGTAGTCCCCGTTCCCTTTCGTCACTCCCCTTTCCTGCCTGCTCTTGAGCTTCTCTATGTTCTTCGCCGCTATGTGCTCCAGCTCCACATCGATGTCGGCGGCCACCTGCGACAGGTACCACAGTATGTCCCCAAGCTCCCCTACAATGCCTTCCATGTCCAGCTCCCCGTCGCCGCGCAGCTTCTTCTTCACCTTGTTGGCCAGTTCCCCAGCCTCGCCGCACAGGCCTATCGTGGTGTATAGGAGCTTGTACTCTTCCGGATAGATCGCGGTCTTCCTGGCCTCGCGCTGATAGGTGTTGAATTCCATAGTACCCCCTTACGATATATGCTGTACCAACAAATATAAACACTTCAGTCATTTTCGTATCAACGACGGCAACATGGGGAGAGTATATAAAGCCTCTACCAAAAAGTTTAAATATGTATTCCTTCACAATAATAGTGGCTGATTTTAGGAAGTATTTAAAAGCCTTAGCCCAGTGCTAGGAGTCTACGAAGGTGAAACGAGATGAAAAACGATACGAAAAAAACTAAAAACGAAGCTAAGCCTGAGCATGCGGAGGCTCCGAAGATAAGGAAGATAATATTAAATCAGAACAAGCTCAGCATTGCGGATGAGCAGGAGAAGCGGCGCGATGGCAGGGGATCCTCATTTGGCGTCACCCCGAATTCCCAGCCTATGCCCCAGCGCGACCTTGCCCCCGGGCCCACAAGGAAGTGCCCGAGCTGCGGGAGCATAGACCTGCTCTTCGACAGCGAGCGCGGGGAGCTTGTCTGCAACAACTGCGGCCTCGTAATAGAGGAGAACGCGACGGACACCGGCCCTGAATGGAGGGCATTCGATGCGGACCAGAGGAACGCCAGGGCGAGGACCGGTGCACCGATAAAGTACACCAAGCCGAACCGCGGCCTGGTTACGGAGATAGACCTATACAACAAGGACATCCGCGGAGTAAAGATACCATCGAAGAGGCAGGCCCAGCTGTACAGAATGAGGAAATGGCACAAAAGGGCAAGCATAGCAAGCTCCAGCGAGCGCAACTACCTGATAGCGCTGCCGGAGCTCAACAGGGTATCGAGCTATCTGGGCCTTCCGGAGAACATAAGGGAGAGCGCCGCGCTTCTCTACAGAAAGTGCGTGCAGGGCAACCTTATACGAGGCAGACCCATAGAAACGGTGGTGCAGGCGGTCATATACGCATCCTGCCGCCAGGCTGGTATGCCGAGGACCCTAGACGAGATATCCAACATATCCGGGCTTCCTAAGAAGGAGATAGGCAGGGCCTACAGGGTGATATCCCACGAGCTAAACCTGAAGATACCCCTTACAGACCCGATAAGTTATGTGCCTAGGTATGTAAACGCCCTGAAACTCAGCGGCGAGGCGCAGGAGAAGGCAGTCCAGCTACTCAGGAACGCGATGAAGAAGGGGCTGGTCTCGGGGAGGAGCCCGACAGGGGTAAGCGCCGCCGCGGTATACATAGCCGGCGCCCTCGCGGGGGAGAGGCGCACCCAGAAGGAGGTCGCCGACGTCGCCGGGGTAACGGAAGTTACGATAAGGAACAGGTACAGGGAGCTGAAGGAGCAGCTCAACATAGACGTCAACCTGTAACGGTGGGACCCATGCGCGTCGCCGTAGCGGTACTGCTCATGGCACTTGCCATGGCGTATGCGCACGCGGCCGCGGGTTCCTATCCGGAGTACAACGGGCTTGGCACAGCGATAAACTCCACGTATTCCTACATCAACTCCGTCAACGAGTCCTCCTATCTGATATTCTACCCTAACCTCACAGCTGCATACCACTTCATTAGCCTGGCAGGCAATGCCACGAACCAGGACAGCGCGTATGCGCTACTCAACGAGGCGAGATCCTCGGCGATGGAGCAGGAAACAAGGATAAACTACTACAAGGCCGTCTCCGCGTACGTGCTCGCCGCCTCAACCATTGGGCTGGTGGCATTGCTAGCCCTCCTCATGCGCCGCATGCCGGCCCGTCGTATAAGCGGCAGGAAATAACGTCATTACACGTTCCTGCAGAATATCATTAAAAGCCTATTTGGCGATATTGTAATGGGAATTCATAGGTGCATGCCAACACATGCCACTATGGGTGATCGGATGGAAATCGAACAATATGGATTAGAAGAGGGACTAGAGTACAGTGTAAAGGTGGATGCGAAGGGCGCCCGCGGCGAGGGGATAGGGCGCATAGGCAACTTCGTGGTTTTCGTGAAGAATGCGAAAACTAGGATAGGGAACGTGTACAAGGTGAAGATAACCAAGGTGCACAGGACCTTTGCTTATGCGGAGATCAGGGATGCGAAGCAGCAATTCATAGGCAATGGGAGCATGATAGACTTCAGCTGAGGCGCAAGCCTCAGCTTGGCCTGCGCATCTGGTATGCCAGGTCGGAGCAATCGAAGTAATTAATATATAGGTATTGATTCAAAGTATAATGTTAATCCTTTAGTGATTGCTGAATCTTCAGCGGTTCACATACTCCATGTATTCTATTATTGGGATTTGAGTGGATTCGACCAAAGAGGTTCAAGACGGGAAGCCGTTTTTCACATTACACGTTTTAGCAGGTGCAGGGAATGAATGATCTGGAAAAACATCTGAAAGGCACGACAACGGTTGGTATCGTGTGCAGCGATGGGGTGGTCATAGGGGCCGACACTCGCGCAACGATGGGCACGTTCATAGCTAGCCCGGATGTCCAGAAGGTGTTCAAAATAGACAGCACGCTGGGCATGACAGTGGCCGGAGGCGTGGGCGACGCCCAGGAGCTCATAAGGATACTCAAGGCGCAGAACGAGATATACAAGATGAACGAGAACAGGCCGATGTCCCCAAAGTCTGCAGCATCCCTGCTCTCAATAATATTGCAGCAGAACAAGATGATGCCGTACTACGTCCAGTTGATAGTCGCAGGGGTCGACGGGGACCAGCCTGAGATATACAACCTTGACATGTTCGGCGGATATACTGAGGAGACGAAGTATACCGTAACCGGAAGCGGCTCCGAGGTTGCGATAGGCTACCTGGAGGAGTCGTACAGGAAGGGGTTGTCGACCAAGGAGGGCGTCAAGAGCGTCGCCAAGGCGCTGGCCATAGCGATAAAGAGGAACTCCGCGACGGGCGACGGCATGCTAATAGCTACGATAACGAAATCCGGATACACGGAATACGGCGCCAAGGAGCTGGAGAAGCTCATTGGCACAAAGTAGCACCATTAAACAATTCTTCAATCTTTAAGTGATTTCTTGGAAAACGAGGCGGAGGGTAAAAACCACAAGGAGCGGGACCCCGACGAGATCTTCGATAGGATAAAGTCGATGGTTCCCGCGGCAGCAGGCTACGTGAAGTCGGAATTCGAGGGGCCTGACATAGTAATATACCTGAAGAACCCGAAGGCGCTCTATGAGGACGACAGCATAATAAGGGGCATAGCTTCGTCGGTAAAGAAGAAGCTCATCATAAGGGGCGAGCAGGGCTCGCTCATGCCTAAGGCCAAGGCCGAGGAGATAATAAGGTCCCTGGTGCCCAACGATGCGGTAATAGCGAGCATAAAGTTCGCCGAGGATTTCTCCGAGGTGTACATAGAGGCGCTGAAGCCCGGACTAGTAATAGGCAAGAGCGGCTCCACGCTAAAGAGCATAGCCATGCAGACAAACTGGACACCGAGGGTGCTGAGAACCCCGACCATGGAGAGCGACACCCTATCAAGGGTGCGCCAGCTGATGTTCAACGAGGCTGACTTCAGGAAGAAGTTCCTGGTCGGCGTGGGCAAGCACATCAACAGGGTAATAACGAAGAGCGAATGGCTAAAGGCAACGGCCCTTGG
>CAYSQH010000032.1:0-8051 GCA_964433165.1 Microcaldota archaeon | reverse complement strand
CCTTTCGATGGAGGTAAAGGAATACAGAATGGAGTTGGGGCTAAGCGGGCATAAGGAAACCGTGCGCAGATCAGGGCCAGGTGTCAAGGAAGAACGGCAGAAAGTATGGCACCTCAGGACGGGCACATGGTACAGGTTCGACAGCTCCGGAACCCCGGTTCCTGCGAATAATGAACGGCCGGGTTCGCCAAGGCACAGTCTGAACCAAGGCAGCCAATTGGATGGGATGGCAAGGCACTAGCCCAGGCATTCCCGCTGCGGAGGGCGAGCGCATAATGCAGCAATGGTCACTTCAGCTTCTTTATGTTTTCCTTCTTTATGATGAGCTTCACGATTCCCGTACCTAGGGATATCTGCTTGCCTATGAGTATGTTCTCAGCTACCCCGTTGAGGTGGTCCATCTCGCCGAATACCCCTGCATTTACGAAGTGCTTGACGGTTTCCTCGTATGCCGCCCTTGCGAGAACGGAGTCCTTATCCCCGGCGATGCCGTGCCTTCCGGCGCTCCTTATGTAGCCCGTATAGGTCATTGCATCGGCAAGCAGCCCTATGTGCCTGAAGCTCACGTTTATGCCCTCGTCCCTTATCGTAGATATGAGCTCGTTTGCGAGCAGGTTCCTAGCGGCCTCTATGCCGTATACTCTCGCGACCTCGAACTGGTCATTCGAGTATATGTTCCACTTCTCGACGCCGTCTATCTTCATGACCTCCTCTATGTTGCTGCCTCCGGTTGTTATGTAGAAGGTTCCGTCCTCATTCTGCTGTATGAGCGCCTTGTTTATTCCCTCGACGCCTATTATCGCGCTGTTCAGCACGTGCACGAAGGTGGTGCGCACGGACTTTATGCCATCCTTCTTCTTTATCTTTATCTTGATTGAATCGCCGTCCAATTCTGCCGATATGTTGTCGCGCTTTGAGAGCCTCGACACCACGGTGCGGGCGTTTATCTCATAGGAGGACATGCGCTCCCTGTCCAAGTGCAGCACCAGCGTTCCAGACCTGAGGGTCTCGTCGAAACCGCTGATGATGCTCGATATCTTGACCTCCTCGAGCCTCCTCCATATCTCCCTTGCCTTCTCGTAGTTCTTCGCCACGCCCTTCTCCAGAGTCACTATCATGGACGGGAACTTCGGCCTCTTCCTCGCGTCGACGAGCTCTATTATCCTCGGGAGACCCTTAGTCGCTATTACGGATGTTATACCTGCGGAGTGGAATGTACGGAGCATCATCTGGGTGCTGGGCTCCCCTATCGACTGCGCCGCGAGCGTACCCGCGGCCTCTCCCGGGACCACGTGCTCGTTCCTCTCTTTCTTTTCCTTCACCATAGTATCACTTGTTCTTGCTCAGTCTCTCGACCGTGGGATCCTTTCCGTCCCCCCCGTATATCGTCTGTATTAGCGAGCCGCTCGCGTCCTTTACGCTCAGGCTCTCGTCAACGTAGAAGTCCTGCATCGCGTTGACGAGCCTTCTCTGCAGGTAGCCGCTCTGCGCTATGACCAGCGACTTCGACATCGCGGAGTCCCTGGACCCCATCGCGTGCATGAAGAACTCTATGGGCCTGAGGCCGTTGAAGAAGTTCGATGTCACGAATCCCTTAGCCTCTGGAGTCTTGTCGTTGCGCCTGAAGTACGGGAGCACCCTCCCATTGTATCCCCTGGATGGCCTCTTTCCGCGTACCGCCTGCTGCCCGAGCAGCATGCTGGTCTGCACGAACTGGAGTATGTTTCCCCTTGCCTTGACCATAGCCATGAGCATCGTGTTGTTCTCAGGGCCTATGTTCTTGTTGAGCACCTTTGCAGCCATCGTCCTCGCGCCCTCCAGCTCCGCCATGACCTCCATCTCAAGGGTCTGGCGCATCGTGTATCCCGGAAGGGAGTCTAGCTTCTTCTCTTTGTACTTCTTTATGAGGCTGTCAGCCTTGGTGCTGACGTCGTTTATTATGTCGTTGAGGTCCTTGTCTATCTGCATCGAGTTGTAGTAGTCGCTTATGCTAACCGTCACCCCAGACATCAGCGCTACCCTCGTGGATATCTTCGCCATCTTGAGCAGGAACTCCGTGGTGAACTCCGGCCCGTAGTCCTCGATGAGCTTGAGTATCAACGCGCCGTTGCTCTCCCCGACCATCGCCTCGCTTATCATGCCATCGGTTATCTTTCCGTTCTTTATCGCAAGGTGCTGGTTCCCGTGCTTGGCCTCGAACGTAAAGTCATCGGGCAGCATCATCGAGAATATCGCCTTGCCCTCGTACCTGCCGTTCTTCCCGGGCCTCGGCAGCTCGGTTATGCCAACTGTCGCAAGCAGCAGGCAGGCCTCCCCCTTGCTGAATGTGGCGCCTTCCTTAGTCAGGTGGTACATTCCTATTATTTCGTCTTCCTCGAGGGACATCGTGGGCTTCCCGTCCCTTGGCGAGAGAAGGAGGTCCTTTGGCTGCATCAGGTACCTCGCCTCCGCCTGCGCCTCGAGCGTCTGCGGCAGGTGGAAGTTCATCTCGTCCCCGTCGAAGTCCGCGTTGTAGGGCGCGCATGCGGCAACGTGTATCCTCATCGTCTTGCCTGGGAGCACCTTCACCTTGTGCGCCATTATCGATAGCCTGTGCAGGGTTGGCTGCCTGTTCATTAGCCCTATGTCTCCGTCGACAAGCTGCCGCTCTATTATGTATCCAGGAACGATGGACTGTATTATCTCCTCTCTGTTCGTGTCCGTCAGCCTCTTCCTTATGCCCTCGCTGGTTATGACGTTGAGAACCGTTGGGTACTCCTTGCTCTCCACGAATTTCTTCGCGTGCTCTATGTTCCACTGGGTCACGTGTATGGGCACCGAGAGGTTCTCGGCTATCCTTATTGGTATCCCTACCTGGTTTATCGTAAGGCTCGCATCCGGGGATACTACCGTCCTTGCGGAGAAGTTGACCCTCTTGCCGCTGAGGTTGTACCTCAATCTGCCCTCCTTGCCCTTGAGCCTCTGCGCAAGGGTCTTGAGCGGCCTCGTGGACCTGTGCCTCGCTACTGGTATCCCTGGGGTTTCATTGTTGAAGTATGTGGTTACCTGGTACTGCAGCAGTTCCCACAGGTCGTCTATTATGATTTGCGGCGCTCCGGCGTCTATGTCCTGCTCCAGCCTTTGGTTTATGCGCATTATGTCGACGAGCTTGTGCGTCAGGTCGTCCTCGCTCCTCTCTCCGGATTCAAGGGTTATCGATGGCCTGACGTTGACCGGAGGCACAAGCAATGCTGTTATGACGAACCATTCCGGCCTCGTCGCCACAGGGTCTATCCCGAGCACCTTGAGGTCATCGTCGCTTATCTTCGAGAGCCAATCCCTCATCTCGTCCGGCTTGAGCTTGTTGCTGTCTATCGAGAAGAACGTAGGCCTCTCCAGCCTCAGCTTCCTCTGCTGCACCCCGCAGTAGGGGCACTTCTTCACGGACTTCAGCTTCTTGAGCAGCTGGGTCCTGTTCTCCTCCTCCTCTATGTTGGTGAGGACCGCTGATGCGGATTCCTCCTCGAGCACCACTATGCTCTTTATCGCGCTCTTTATGTCGTCCGTCTGCTGGTCCGTGAGAAGGACCCTGTGGCACTGGTAGCAGGTGGACTGGAGCATCGAGTATATAGTCTTGGCGAACTCCGGGTGTATTACCGGCCTTATCAGCTCTATGTGGCCGAAGTGGCCAGGGCAGGTCTTTATCCTGCCGCCGCAGGTTTTGCACCTCAGCCCCGGGTCTATCACGCCGAGCCTCTGGTCGACAAGCCCCCCGTCTATGGGGTAGCCTTCGTCGTTGTATGTGTCAGGGACGATGAGCCTTGCTACGCTCATCTTCTTTATCGTCTGCGGCGACAATGTCGTGAATCTTATATAGTTTATTGCCTCGGCCTGCATGCGATCACTCTTTCTTGAACCTTATCCTAGGAAGGATGTGCAGCGACTTTATCTCGTCGAAGAGCAGCTTGAATGCGTAGCTTATCTCCACCATCTCCAGATCGTTGCCGCTGCATGTCTGGCAGACCGGCACGTTCTTTATGTAGTCGTAGTAACCTACGTCGCCGCAGATCCTGCATACCCATACCTCCGCCTTGTCGCTCTGGTCGAGCATCCTCTCCTTTATGAGCAGGCTCGCCCCGTGGGCGACCAATGCGTCCCTTTCCATCTCTCCGAACTTGAGCCCTCCCCTTCTCGGCTTGCCCTCGGTCGGCTGATGCGTGAGTATCTGAACAGGCCCCCTTGACCTCACCTGTAGCTTCAGGCTCACCATGTGCATAAGCCTATTGTAGTATACTATCCCGTTGAATACCTTGGCCGAGAACTTCCTCCCGGTCCTTCCGTCGTACAGTTCCTCATCGCCGAATTTGTCGAACCCGTGCCCCTCTAGTATAGATCCGTATTCGTCTATGAGCTCCTTGCCCTTTGTGGAGAATGCTGTTCCATCGGGAAGCGTGCCATTGAGTGCGCCTACCTTCCCCATCAGGGTCTCGAGCATGTGTCCGAACGTCATTCTTGATGGAAGGCTGAGCGGGTTGAGCAGCAGATCCGGAACTATCCCCTCCTTTGTGAATGGCATGTCGTTCTGGTCGACTATGAGCGCGACTACTCCCTTCTGCCCGTGCCTGCTCGCAAACTTGTCCCCTACCTCCGGTATCCTGTTGCTCCTTATCCTTACCTTCGCTATCCTTGTTGCGCTTGTGGTCTCGCACATCATCACGCTGTCGACCACGCCGGCCTCTCCTGCCTTGAGCGTCACGGAGTTGTCCCTCCTCTTCTCCTCGCCAACGCCGAATGTCGTCTGCTCCTCGAGGAACCTTGGCGGTGATACCTTGCCTATGAGGGCTTCCCCCTCGTCGACCGATGTTTCCGTTTCTATTATGCCGTCCTCGCTGAGCTTTGAGTATGCATGCTCCCCAAGGTACCCTTCTGTAGTCGCCGGCGGCACCTTGAAGTAGTCCTGCTGGCTTCCCGGGTACCTTCTCTCCTCATCCGAGTACGTCTTGTAGGATGCGCTCCTTCCCATGCCCCTCTCCACTGCTGCTTTGCTGAGTATTACTGCGTCCTTCATGTTGTAGCCGTAGTATGTGGAAAGCGCCACGACGAGGTTCTGCCCGTTCGGGTGCCTGTCCATGTGGAGCGACCTGTACGCCAGGCTGTTCACTATCGGCTTCTGCGGATAGTACATCACGAACGCCCTCGGATCGTACCTCCTGTTGAAGTTTGTGGCATATAGCCCCTGGCTCTGCTTCGCGAAGTTCGATGAAATCGGATGCCTCCCTATAGTATTGTATTCGGGGAAGACTATGATGTTCATGGTGAGCCCGAGTATCGAGGACTTGTCTATTTCGAGATGGGTTGTGCCGTTCGATATGTCCTCCTCGTCCAGGGCGACTATCGCATTTTCCTCCTCCTCGGCATCGAGGTACTCGACTATGCCCCTCCTCACCAGGTAGTTGAAGTCTATCTCCTTGTTCTTCAGCCTGGACTTGAGCTCCTCGGTGAATTTGCTTGCGCCGTTCTCGATGACTATGTACGGCCTCCTCACGCGGCCCCTGTCTGCGTTTATGTGGACCTCGTTGAGCTTCCTCACGTAGGAGACGTTTACCTCCCCTGATATGACTCCGAGCCTGCGGTTCTTCCTTACCTCGTCCGAAAGCTTCCTTCCGGACTTGACTGCGCCCACCAGTCTGCCGTCTATGTAAACATAGCATTTCCTGTTGTTGTTTTCGGCCAAGCATAACACCTCTCATATCAGTTTGGACTCCTTCAGCTTGTCCTCCAATACCTTGTAGTCCGCGCCGACCGTTATCTTAGACATGAGCGCAAGGTACTTCGTAAGCCCTACATCCGTTCCCTCCGGGGTCTCGCTCGGGCATATCTTGCCTATGTACGTGCCGTGCACGTCCCTCGCCTTGAAGTGCGGGTGCTTTTTCGAGAGCGGGGACTTGATCCTGCGCAAGTGCGCAAGGGTGCTTGTCATGTTCATGCGGTCGAGCACCTGGGAGATTCCGGTCTGGCCTGCAGGCCAGGAGCCCGTTCCCATGGAGTAGAGTATCTTCTCCGTAAGTGTATCTGGATTTATGTTCGTCCTGACGCTGAGCTTCCTGCCCCTTGCTGTCGTCCTCTCGATGTGGTACTTTATGTCCTTTATGAAGAACTTGAAAGCGTTGTTGAACAATTCCTCCATGAGGTCCCCTGCGAGCTTTATCCTCTTGTTGGCGTAGTGGTCCTTGTCATCGCCCCGCGTGTACCTGTATGCCACCAGCGACGCCCTCTCGGCCATCCTGAGCAGGTAGATCCCCTTCTGCTTCCTAGATTCGGAGCTGTCGCCTATGTGCGGCAGTATGTACGTATCGAGCTGTATCTCAGCCCTCTTCTTCTGGTATTCCTTCGTCTGGTTCGGGGCCGCTATCTTGCCCAGCTCCATTATCGACTCGTTAGAGGTCAATTCCTTGGCGCCGCTCAGGTCTATGTTGAGGAGAAGGTCGTTCTGCACCTCCTTGTTCTCCGTGCCCTTTATCGCCTCGTCGGGCTTTATGCCGAGCGCTGAAAGCAGGAGGACAAGGTCCATTCCCTTCGATACCGTCGGGAACAGCACCTTGTATATGCCGTACGAGTCCCTCGTCACGCTGCATCTGGCCCTGAAGTTGACCGTAGTGGAGAACACCTTGCTCACTACGTCGCCTCCTGTTTCCTTTGTCGTTATTATCCTGTTCGGTGCAAGGTCCTCAACGCCTACGAGAACCCTCTCCGTGCCCTTTATTATGAAATATCCTCCAGGATCGTCAGGATCCTCCCCCTCGCTTATGAGCTGCTCCCTTGTCATGTTGTGCGTGTAGCACAGGTCGCTCTTGACCATTACCGGCATCTCCCCTACGAATGCCTCGCCCGCGGCATCGTCCTTCTCTATGCCGCTCACTACCGGCACGTATGTTATGTACATAGGCGCGGCATAGGTGAGGTTCCTGGACAGCGCCTCTATCGGCATGATCTTTCTAGTCGAGCTGTCAGATTCTATTATTATAGGGGGCTCTATCCTTATGCCCTTGAACTTTATCGCGAAATCGGATACTTCCGGCTCTACCATCCCATTGCTCTCCACGACCTTTTGCATGCCTATCCTGGCGAACCTGTTGTAGCTCTCGACCTGCTGCTGCACCATCGACGTGGAGTTCAAGTAAGATTCCAATACCTCATGGCCATTCATATTCACACCTTTACGTACCTTCCGTCAGCCTTTCAGCCCTTTACAACAAGCCTGTAATATGTGTAACTGCCCGTAGGGTCGTTCCTATTTATCGCTATCATGTCCCCTGGCTTGGCCCCAAGCTTTTTCGCTTGCGGGTCGCTGTCCTGTATCTTGGGGAATTTCTCAAGCAATGAGTTGTATTTCTTCGCTATCTTCCTGGCTTCAGCTGGGCTCAGCAATTGATGGTCCGGTATAAGTGTGGGTACATGAACCAATAGCTCACCGCAGGAATACAGCATTACGGCTAACAAAGACGGTACTGTTTAAATATTAAAAGAATAGGTATTTAAATGCTACTTCAATGCGCTTTTATCGCATTCAATGGCTCCGACAAGTTCGGAAGCGCGAAAAGAAAAAATAAAAAAGAGGGAATAAATTATTCCCTCTCCACGACTGCGCCTGCCCAGCTTATTATGAAGCCGAATATCGCCAGCCAGAACAGCACTCCCAGGGCGGCTCCAGCAGTTACGGTAAGAGCCACGAGGGTGAAAGCCGCAATGCTTGCCAGCTTTGGTCCGGTCGACGATGCAGTCCTCCAGAGCAGCCCTCCTATGCTATAGAAGAACAGAGCTATGGAGCTGAGCACCGCGGCGCCCAGAAGCAATGGAAGCCACAGCTCGCCGGTTGTGTTGAACACCGTTGGCGTGCCGCTCGTGAATACTAGAGCGCCTCCAGCCGTCACGTTGAAGACTACATAAAGGAAGAAGAGGCTTGCCAGCAGTCTGAGACCGTTGGGCCATGCGCTCCCCCGCTTTGGTGTTGATCTGTCAGTTCTTGCAGTTGTTCTTGGCATAATCTCACTGTATAAACTGAGGTAGGAAGC
>CAYSQH010000031.1:0-8232 GCA_964433165.1 Microcaldota archaeon | reverse complement strand
GAGGCACTACTTTCTGCCCAAATCTAGTTGTGAAACTTTCAAGGAAAGCTATAAGTGAAAAATAGGTGCAAAATGGGATTCTTATATATAACCCCACGTCAAAGTCGCCCTCGCCGGGATTTGAACCCGGATCACAGGCTCCGCAAGCCCGCGTTCTATCCAAGTTATACTACAAGGGCTAACTATCCTTTGTTCGGCCTGATTTAAATCATTATCCCATAAAGGGTCCAGGAGCAGATTTTGCAGGAATGCCCTGCGCGCCCTCACGGCGCGGGGTCCTGCCACTGTGTTTCCTGCGGCATTACGGCCACGGGAATGTTGTCCATCACCATTACCCTCGGCTGTTGCACGGCATGCATGTTCCTGCCGCGTGCACGGTGCCGCCGCAGGGCCCTTGCATTGAGGTGCCTTGAGGCGCTGCGCATGGGCTTGCCTGCGGTAAGCGCTATGTCGGATGCGTTTATCACGCATTTCCTACCTGCATAATTGGCATATATGTACGCCTCCTCCAGAAGCGTATTAACGGTATCCTGGAGCTCCCTCTCGAGGCTTATTATCGCCTTCTCATGGACCTTCTCAGCCCCCGCATCCTTGAGGAACTGCTCCATGTCATAAAGGCTGAACGCCCTCTTTTTCATCTTTCCCAAGTTGAAACACCCGTCTCTGATTTATAAGAAGCAAACCTTTTAAATGGACGTTTTGCTGCATGAATAGTGGCACTCAAGCAGTGCAAAACCTGCAAAATCCATAGCTTTGGAATGCACGGCACCGAGTGTATTAATAGGATTTCACTCTCATATACTGAGATATGGAGCGCAGGTTCGGGTTCCACCTTTCCATAGCTGGGTCCGTGGCGAATGCGCCAAGAGAGGCGGCGCGCTGCGGGTATGGGGCATTCCAGATGTTCACAACTAGCAGCCGCTCCTGGAGGAATTCAAGCATAGGGGATGGAGACGCGAGGGAGTTTGCGGAAATTGTGGGCAAAAACGGGCTTGAGGCCTTTGCGCACAACCCTTACCTGTGCAATCCCGCATCTGCCGACAAGTCCACCTACGCCAGGAGCAGGGAGATGCTCGTGAACAACGCGGGGAACTGCGGAATTCTTGGAGTAAGGTACCTTGTTGTGCACCTTGGCTGGCACAAGGAAGGGAGCAGGGATGGAAGCATAGAGAGGATATGCTCCGCTGTGTCTGATGCGATAGATTCGGATGACACCGTAATGGTATTGCTTGAGAACGGCGCAGGGCACGAGAGGAGCATGGGCTCCAGGTTCGGGGAGATAGGTGAGATAGTGGACAGGATAGGCTCAGGCAGGGTCGGGTTGTGCGTGGACACATGCCACATGTTCGCGGCGGGCTATGACATAAGGGACCATGATGCGGTTTCCGCGGTGGAGAGGGAATTCAGGGAGCATATAGACCCTGGAAGGATAAAGCTCATACACCTCAACGATTCCAAATACGGATTAGGCAGCACCAAGGACAGGCACTGGCACATCGGGAAGGGAATGATAGGCATGGATGGGATAGGAGCTGTTCTCAGAAGCGATGTTTTCGGAAGCGGGCCGTTCGTGATGGAGCTCCCTGATGACGAAGAATGCGGCCATGGCTGCGACCTGGAGGCGGCGCTTGGGGCTGCAGGAGCGGAGTGAGATACCCGCGCCGTGAGGGTCAAACCTTGATGAGCGACCCGAGAAGCACGACCAGTATCCCGGTCCTGACGTTGTCATCCATGGATAGACTCAGCCCCTCGACGAATGCAAGTATGAGCGCGTAGAGCACACCGTACGGCCCCAGGAGCAGGTATCCCGCTATCGCCGCGACTAGCAGGAACGTAAGCGTACCCGTGAAGGTCTTGTTCCTGTTGTACGGCAGCGGGGCAGCCCCGCGTGCGGACAATCCGAATATCGTAGCAAGGGAATCGGCGAAGAACAATGCCACAAGGCCGAAGAACAGCATGCCGTAGCTTGTTGTGAACCCGACCACTAGGGCGGTGCTCGCCGCAAGGTATGCGGCGCCCCTCCCGTACTCAACGTCCCTCCTTTCCAGGTCAAGCGTTTTCCTGTGGGATGGGGAGAGCCGGAGGTTAGCCACGAGATTTATCGCGGTGTACCCGATTATTATCAGCGCGAATATTATGCTCCTGGCGTCTATCGTGGAGAATGCGAGCAGCACGGCTACGAGCACTATGCCAAGGAGTATCTGTATGTAGTCCCTGTTCAGCTCCGTGCGCTTCTCGGTGAGGCTGCGCCTGCGCCTCTCCCTCCTAGAGCCTATTACGAACTCCCTGTAGAGAATGCCGTATATCGTGCCTACGGCAAACATCCCCGCGAATGCGAAGTTGCCAGGGTAGTCCGCGACGTAGAGTATGAACCCGGCTATGAGTAGCAGCATCAGCGGTATGAAGACGTAGCTCTTGGATACGTACAGCACCGCGAGTATCGACGATATGGCCGCTATGCATATGTCGATGAGGAGCAGGTTGTAGTAGCCAGTGCCCTGGATGCCTATCACGTTGTAGAGCAGGAAGGCGGTGATTATCGCCGCCACGAGAGGAAGAAGCCCCATGAGCTGCTTCCTCCTGAACGTATGCATCAGGTACATCGCGATAGCGAATACCGTCATTATGACCAGCGACAGCGTGTAGAAGTTGAATACGTTCTGCATCAAACCTACCATGGAGTAATCTCATAATGGTAATAAATTCCTTGTGGAAAGGCACTAATCAGGGGGAGAGCCGATTTATCATCCTTGGGAAGGGTATCGCGTCACGGATGTGCTCCAGGTTCAGCATCCACTTTATGAGCCTCTCCGTCCCGAGGCCGAAGCCAGAATGGGGAACGGAGCCGTATTTCCTAAGGTCTAGGTACCATTTGTAGTTGTCTATGTTGAAGTTCAGCTCCTTCATCCTGGACAGCAGTTCCTCCTCCTTCCATATCCTCTCGCTGCCGCCTATTATCTCCCCGTGGCCCTTCGGGGCCAGCATGTCCGCGCAGGCTACGGTGCGGCCGTCCCTGTTGACAGGCATGTAGAACGCCTTTATCTCCTTTGGCCAGTTATACACGAATATCGGCTTCTCCTCGTCCATGGTGAGGAGGCGCTCCTCCTCGACTCCGAAGTCGTCGCCCCATTTCTTGTCGGAGCCCATCTCGCTCAGGATCCCTATGGCCTTCTCGTATGTTATCTTCTTGAATGGGGGTTTTATCTTCAGCAGGGATTCGGGGTCCGCGCCCGCCGACTTGAGGAGATCGCGGTTCCTCTTCGCAAGATTCGCCGCGACGTGGCTCACCAGCTGGGCCTGCAGCCTCATGCTCTTCGCGTTGTCGTAGTATGCCATCTCCGGCTCGAGGTGCCAGTACTCCGCGAGGTGCTTGACCGTCCTGGACTTCTCCGCCCTGTATGACGGGGCAAGGGTGTACACCTTCTCAAGGGAATAGACCATCGCCTCAGAGTATAGCTGCGACGACTCCGTAAGGTACGCCTTCTTCCCGAAGTACTCCACCTCGAAGAGGTTTGCGCCGGTCTCACCTGCGCTTATGGTAAGCAGTGGAGGGGTAACCTCGTAGAACCCGCGCCTGTCCAGGAATTCCCTGAGGTACCTGAAGACGTAAGACCGCAGCCTCATTATAGACCTCATCTTCTGGCTCCTGAGCCACAGGTGCCTGTAGTCGAGAAGCAGCTCGGGGCTCTGGTACTCCGTTATCGGGAACTGCTCGCCGCTGTGTACTACGGATATCTCGCTGACGTCCATCTCCATGCCGCTCGGGGCGCGTTCGTCCTTCCTCAATGTGCCCCTTACAACTATGCTGGACTCCAGGTAGGCGGAATCTATCTTGTGCCATTCCTCGTCAGATACCCTGCTCTTGTCTATGACGCACTGCAGGGTACCGGTGTGGTCGTGGAGCACGGCGAATATCTTGCCGCCGCTGCTACGCTTCCTGTAGAGCCATCCCCGCACTACCGCGGCGGATTTGCCGCCGCGCATCGCGGATTCGATCGTATCCGCCTTGCCGTTGGCCTTGATCATGGTAATGAATCGGGATGCAGGAATTTAACTGCTACCATTGGCGCCGCAACCTGCGGGAATGCGGCTCATATGATGAGTATTACCCATGCGGCGATGATGAAGCCTATGGCGATTATCATTGGGACTATGATCCTTGTTATGCCGTAGGTGGACCTTGCAACGGTTATTATGCTCTCCATTGAGTTGGGGCCCCATATCTTGAAGCGCTTCATGTCAGCCCTTCCATGGTGCACGGTCACCTGCTCCATGTTTGACAGGGCGAGGGCGACAAGGTCCTCCGCAAGCGAAATGAGCTTCCTGTGGTCCGTATATCGCCCAAGGACGTTGGACGCATTGTATTCGGGGGAATTCACCGCATGCGTGTCCGTTGTGTACAGTTCAGCGCTTATCCCATACTTCTTTTTTATGCTGCGCAGCATTGCCGTCCTGAGGTTAGGCATAGCGTTGTTCGCGTTGAACTGCATGATCGCATGCTTCATCCCGTTCATCTGGAATACCGCTACGTTGACGTTGCCCTTTGCGATGTCTACCGTCTTGCCCAGGCGCTGCTCCGCGTCTATGCTTGCGACGCCCATGCGCAGGGCGGAGCCCTTGTGCGACGGCTTGCCTACGGCCTTTATCGCGGCCACGTACTCCTTCATGGCCCTGGAGTTCAGCTTGACCCCATCGAGCTCCGCCTTCGGAGCGGTCTCGTACCTGGAGTTGTGGGCGTCGACAAGCACCGAGGGGCCGAAGCGCACGTCGAGCATCTCCTTGAGGAGTATCGAAGTATCGAGAGGCACGTCCTCAGTCACCCTTGGCGCCCTCGTCATCGTGACAAGGGATATATTTCCCAGGCCGAGCCGGGTTATGCTCGCCGATTCGTGTGAGCCGATGGAGAAGGTGTATTGCGCCCTGCCCTTGTGGGACGATGAGGCTACGCCCTTGTCCAGTGCATCCTTCAGCTGCCCGAACTGGCTGCTCGATATCGGGTTCTGGTCCATGTCGACCGTAGAATGCATTATCATTGCCTGGGCCCTGTATTTCTGCGATGCGTAATGCTCGAGCATGTGCGGGAAATCGCTGCCTGCAAGGGTACCGGCTGGGCCGTAGTGTATCTCGGGTATGAAGAATATCGATTTAATCTCGCCGCCCTTCCTCCTGAAGACTATCGTGTCGGTCCTCACGTCCGCCGGGGTGCCGAACTTGACCCCGAAAGGCGTCGATATGTTCGCATCGAAGAGCCAGTTCTGCAGCATCTGGGCAACCGCATCGAAGCCGTGGAACCCGAAGTTCTTCCTGTACGGCCTGTCGACGATGTAGATTATCGCATAGCTGATTATCATGAATATGAATATTCCGGCATACAGCTTCAGCAGCAGCATATTGAGCGGCTCCGCGATCGAGTTTATCGGCCTGCTGGATGGTATATACAATATGATGTTCAGCGTGGACTGCACCACCGCGAGCAGGAGGGTCCTGCGCTTCGGGCCGAAGACCATCTTCGTGGCGAAGAACCACCACCCGAATATGCTCGCATCCCCGAGGACTATTATCGCTGTCGAGAGCGTGTACGATCCGGAGAGTATGTACGCTATGCCCCCAAGAAGCATGAACATCGAATAGCATATAGCGCCTATCATGGCGATGAACGTTATGTACCTTGCCTCGACGTGCCTCCTGATCGCCTTTATTATCATGACCGTCAGCAACGTAGGCAGCATTATCGAGAGTATGCCGGTAGTCGCCCCGTTTACGAGTATGTACTGGAAGCGCGTGTTTATCAGGTTGTGGTTTATCAGCGCTATGGAGGCGGTGCCTATGATTATGCTCATAGCCATGAGCAGCGCCAGAAGCACTATTGTTTTCGGTATGACGAAAGAGAACGGGTTGTGGTCCATCAGGAACCCGTCGTTGCCCCCCTTGGAAGCCATGCAAACACTGCGACCCTACTTTCCGAACCTTCTCTGCCGCTCAGAGAAGGACTTCAGCGCGGTCGCGAGGTCGCGCTTGCCGAAGTCCGGCCAGTACTTGTCCGCAAAGTATAGCTCCGAATACCCAGCCTGGAGCGGAAGGAAGCCGGACGTCCTCATCTCCCCGGAGGTCCTTATCACGAAGTCCACCTTCGGTATCGAGGCGGTCCTCATGTTCCTGCTGATGCTCTCCTCGTTTATGACTATCTTCTTTCCGGTCGCTGCGCTTGAGCACAGCCTTTTGAATGCGTATGAAAGGTCATCAACCCCCCCATACCCTATGAGCAGGTTTATCGTGAAGTCGCCGAACGACCTTGTCCTTAATTCAAGGGAGCGCAGGGCATCCCTTACGCGCTTTGGTATCATTCTGCGGTTGCCTATGACCTTTATGCGCGCCCTGTTTGCCTTGAGCGTCTCGAATATCTTCGGGTCCTTGGCGGCCTTTTCATAGAGCCCGTAAAGCACGTGTATCTCGAAGGAGCTCCTGTTCATTATGTTTTCAGTTGAGAGCGCCCATACGGTAAGCGTCTTCACCCCGAATCCCTTCGCCCATATGCTGAAGTCTATGAACTTCGCGACGCCCTTCTTGTATCCGCTAAGCAGCGCCAGCCTGTGGGAACTGGACCATCTCCTGTTTCCATCAGGTATGAGCGCAAGATGTTTGGGCACTGATGGCAAGACGCGCCTTGCGGCGCGCTGGCGCCCGCCCATATGGTCGGTCATGAGCAATCTTCTCACAGGTTAATATTAATAAGCCAATCTTTTAAATACCCTTCTTCCGCTGCGGGGCGGCAAGGGCGGCGGGAGCGCCAACATCGGCGCCGCAGCTAATAATAAAATTGCCGTGAGATATTACTGCAGGTGCTGCTCTTGGACTACGGCTACGACCTTTACAGGCTGGACTCGCTAGGGGACATAGTGGGCAACGAGGACGCAGTCGCTAGGATGCTCTCATTCTCCGAGGACATAGAAAGGGGTTCGAGAAGGGCCCCGCTCATGCTGTTCGGGCCTTCGGGGACGGGCAAGAGCGCCGCGGCGCGGCTGCTGGCCGCAAGGCTTGGATGGAGCATAGTGGAGATGAACGCGAGCGACTACAGGGACAGGGAGAGCATAGAGAAAAGGCTCCTGTCCGCCGCGACGTCGAGATCCCTGTTTGGCGGAAGGAACCTCATACTGCTTGACGAGATAGACGAGATGGCATCGGGATTCGACAAGGGAGGCTCATCCGCGATCTCGTCGCTCATAGATAGGTCGAGGAACCCGATAGTGTTCATAGCGAACGACATGTGGGGCCAGAGCATATCCTTCCTGCGCGGGAGGGTGGAGCCCGTTGAGTTCAGGAGGCTTAGCCCCGACAACGTAAGGAGGGCGCTGGCGAACGTATGCGGCGTCACGGGAATCAAGGCAAGGGCGGAGCCGCTGGACATGATAGCCAACAGGTCGAACGGCGACGTAAGGAGCGCGCTGAACGACCTTTCGGTCATAGCGGATTCCGACGACGACAGCATAACGGAGGCGATAGGCCTGCGCGACAGGAAGATTGACGTGTTCAATGTGCTGGACAGGATATTCATGTCCAATACCCTTGCGCAGCCGCTCCGCGCGGTCATAAACTCCGATGTAGCCAACGACATGATGATAAAGTGGATAGACGAGAACATACCAAGGAGGTACATAGGCAGCGCGGAGATGAAAAGGGCATACAGCTCGCTGGCCGATGCATCGATGTACGGCACTAGGGCGCAGAGGGCGCAGTACTACACGTACTGGAGGTACATGAGCGTCCTTATGTCGTCAGGAATAGCGCTCTCGAAGGACGGATACCCCGACACCAGGTCGCGGTACTCGTTCCCGAAGGTCATAAAGGACCTGAGCCTCTCCAAGGGATCAAGGGCGCATGGCAAGGCCGTCGCATCCAAGCTCAGGAGGAGGTTCCATTCTAGCATGAGGAAGATAATATCAAGCGAGATGAGGATGATGTCTTTGGCCGCGGCCAAATACATGAGGGAGGGCGTCGCGAGAAGCGAGATGAAGGGCATCATTGCGGATTCATATTCCATAGACGAGAAGGACGCGGAGTACATAATGGATGCCCGATAGTACCGCATAGGTTTATATCTTTGATTTGGTTTAGGTAATTGGTAATATGGCTGCAAGGACCTTGAAGAAAGCCCAGAGCGCGATGGAGTACCTGATAACCTACTCGTGGGCGATACTGATAATAGCCGTAGCCCTTGGGGCGCTTTACGCGTTG
>CAYSQH010000030.1:0-8550 GCA_964433165.1 Microcaldota archaeon | reverse complement strand
TAGCGTAATACCTCGTCACTTAATAGGTGACTTGCATGAATGGCGTAACGACTGTCCCACTGTCCCAACTTTGGATCCGGCGAACTTACTGCGCGGTGAATATGCCGCGATCTCTCAGTGGGAAATGAAGTCTCCATGAAGCTTGACTACAGCCTGTTGTTGTTGTTAGATGGATTATGCATAGCGTAATTGGGAGCGTAGAGGCATGGGTTTCGGCTCATGCTGAGCGATAATGTAACACCAATCTTAATTTGTCTCGCAGCTAACCCGCAAGGGGACAGCTGCAGGTGGGTAGTTGGACTGGACGGTTGCTTTCGATAAAGAAACGAAAGTGACCAATGCTCTGCTTAGCTGGTTTGGGAAACCAGCGGTAAGCGAAAAGGTAAATGCAGGGCTGACTGTATCCTTAAAAGCGTGGGATGCAGACTGGAAACAGGGGCTTAAAGAACTTTGGTACCTCTTTTAATGGGGGTCCAAGCTGTCAAACAAGTTACTCTGGAGGTAACCGATTTGTCGCCAGTGAGCGTCCACAGCGACCTGGCGGTTTGATACATCGATATGGGCTTAGGATATCCTGGCTGTGCACAAGCAGCCAAGGGTTGGACTGCTCGTCCATTAAAATCCTACACGAGCTGAGTTCAGTACGTCGCGAGACAGTACGGTATTATCTACTGGGAGTGTTAGCGTCAGAGGGTAAGCTCCCCTCAATACGAGAGGAACAGGGGATCGGCGCCTCTAGTGTACCGGTTGTGAATGCATTGCCGGGTAGCCACGCGCCAAACGGATAAGTCCTGAAAGCATCTAAGGACGAAGCCAGACCCGAAACTAGACGCTCAGGGCGGTCGCAATAGACGACTTTGATAGGACGGGTGCGTAAGCGGCGAGCGCAAGCGAGCCGTGAACATACCGTTACTAAAGCCTTTATTTATGCAAGCTTCTTCTCCAAATTCTTTGCTTTTAATGTTCAACCGGGCGAAAGCAACCCCGGACAATGGGTTATAAATATTAAATCGAACGGATAATTAGCGATTATATGGCGGTAGGCACAATAGGCAAAATCCATTTGGAAATAGACAGGAAGGATTTTGGTAGGTACCTTCTCCGCCATGGGAAGGACCAGGTTAGCCTTTCGATGGCATTCAGGAAAAGGTTCGGCATGGACGGCGATAAGTACCTCATCGGGCCGATGTTGTAAGGAAAGGGCTCCAGCTTGGCCCGATACTGCTGCGCGGGGAGAGGCGCATAGGCATGTTTAATGGGTTTGACAGGAATGGGTACTCAAACAGCGCAGTGGCCCTCGTTTCCTTTGACAGACGCCACGATAGAGAATAAATGCAATGGCGCGGGAACGCCGCGAATGTGTTTTATATTTTGTCTCATATATTTATGTGATCGCGTGCCTGATTACCTGCACCCTGGAAAGGCGATAATAAAGACATCCGCAAGGCCTGACTTGAGGGTGGATGAGATGCTTGGGCTTGCAAAAGGCGGGAAGGGCAGCGGGACGGTGCAGCTCTTCAGCGAGAATGGGATAATAAACAGGCTTCATCTAGAGGGGGCATATGCCAATGCGGTGCTTGCCTTCGAGGAAGGCACGAACAGGGCAAGGGAGATCCCGATGGAGATGATGCTCTACGCTGCGATGACCGGCCAGATAGAGGATGCCCTGGAGACGTGCGGCGCGGCAGATGGTTCCAGGATCATAGTATTTGCCGATAGCACTGAGGCATTCAACAGGCTGAAAGGCGCGCTGGGAATTGTGCAGGACTGGAAGCCCGACAAGCGGCATGCCGCAGCAGTATCTAAGAGATATGGGATAAAACCTGGAAAGGGATTTGATGAGGAGCTTCTCGAGAGGATGGCACTCTCCAGGCTGCGTGATTGATTGTTACAGGAAATTAGTAGCCATTCATGGATTTGTCCAATAAAAGTTTGACATTTCAACATAAATCTCATACAAAAATATTTAAGCATATCGGAACATAATATACTCATGGATCGGCTAGTGATAAGATTCATAGAGAGGCCCGACTCCAGAAGCCGGAAGCAGATGCTCAGGTGGTTCTGCTACGTCTTCGGGCTCTCAGGCATAGGAGAGGACAGCCCGATAGAGGAGAAGATACTGGGGAGGTTCACCGAAGCGGCATACAACAATATGGGGCTTTCCAGCTCCGAGCTGGACCTCGGGACGAAGATGGCCCGAAGCACGGTGATATACCATCTCAACAGGTTCATAGATGCCGGTCTCATAGTGAGGCACGGCCGCAAGTACTACCTAAGGGCATCAGAGATGCATAAGGCAATAGAGGAAATAGAATATGACATAAACAGGGAGCTGCAGAGGATGCTCGACACCGCAAGGGAGTTCGACAACCTCATGCTCTCGTCAATGAAGGATGGGAAGGTCAAGGTGGATATTTATGGCAGAGGAAAAGGAGCGCAAAGGCGAAGAAGATAAGGAGGATCCCGGCGTGGAGGATGAGCCACGCGAGGAGGGGAAGGACGAGAATTCAGAGATGAAGGAGCGCATGTTGAGGCTCGCCGCGGAGTTCGACAACTACAAGAAGCGCTCGAAGAAGGAGCTGGAGGCTGCGGAGGATTCTGGAAAGGCGAGGCTTGCGAAGAGCCTCCTTCCGATAATAGACGAGTTCGAGCTCGCGATTATGGCGGTAAACGGCTCCAAGGACAGCATAGCGAAAGGGATGGAGATGCTGTACTCCAATCTCCTTGATACCCTCAAGAAGGCCGGCCTGAGCGAGATAGAGGCAAAGGGGATATTCGACCCGTACAAGCACGAGATAGTGCTGGTCAAGGAGAGTAAGGAAAAGGAGGGCACCATACTGGAGGTAGTGAAGAAGGGATACATATTCAACGGCATAATGATAAGGCCGTCATCAGTCATAATATCTAAGCCAAAGGGCGAGGACCCCGAGGCAGATGCGCAAACGGAACAGGAAAACAAGAAATAATATAATATTTGGAAAAGGTGAGAGGAAATGAAAATCATAGGAATAGATCTGGGAACATCTAACTCTGCTGCAGCGGTGCTGGAAGGCGGAAGGCCGGTGCTGATACCGAGCAGCGAGGGAGTGAGCTTATACGGCAAGGCATTCCCCAGCTACGTCGCGTTCACGAAGGAGGGGCAGAGGCTGGTTGGCGAGGCCGCGAGGAGGCAGGCGATAGCCAACCCCGAGGGAACCGTAACCACATTCAAGAGGAAGATGGGGACCGCTTTCGCATACAAGATACAGGGCAAGGAATACAAGCCGCAGGAGCTGTCCGCAATGCTGCTACAGAAGATAAAGGCTGATGCGGAGTCGTTCCTGGGAGAGCCAATCACCAAGGCGGTGATAACAGTACCCGCTTACTTCAATGACAACCAGAGGCAGGCTACGAAGGATGCAGGCCAGATAGCAGGGCTGGAGGTCGTGAGGCTGGTCAACGAGCCTACCGCTGCAAGCCTGGCCTACGGGATCGACAAGCAGGGAAAGGACATGCGCATACTCGTGTACGATCTCGGCGGGGGAACCCTCGACGTAACGATAATGGAGTTCGGCAAGGGGGTATTCGAGGTCAAGGCTACGAGCGGGGACACCCAGCTCGGCGGAACGGACATGGACAACACCATAGTGGAATTCCTCGCCAACGAGTTCAGGGGCAGCTCTGGGATAGACGTCAAGGAAAATCCCCAGGCTATGCAAAGGTTAAGGGAAGCGGGGGAGCGCGCGAAGATAGAGCTATCGACATCAGTTAGCACTGACATAAACCTGCCCTTCTTCGCTCAGGACAATGCGGGGAAGCCGGTCAACTTCACCTATACATTCACGAGGGCGAAGCTGGAGAGCCTTGTGGTTCCCATAATAGAGAAGTCGGCCAAGCCGGTAATGCAGGCGCTGAAGGACGCGAAGGTAGAGCCTAACAACCTAGACAAGATAATACTTGTCGGAGGGCCCACGAGGATGCCGATAGTACAGAGGTATGTTGAGCAGCTCCTCGGCAAGAAGATAGAGAGGGGGGTAGACCCGATGGAAGCGGTGGCATTCGGCGCCGCGATACAGGCAGGAGTGCTTACCGGGGAGGTGAAGGACATCGTCCTTCTTGACGTTACGCCGCTGTCATTGAGCATAGAGACATACGGGGGGGTAGCAACCAAGCTGATAGACAGGAATACAACCATACCTGTGAAGAAGTCGCAGGTTTTCACCACGGCGGAGGACTCCCAGACGCAGGTCGACGTACACATAGTGCAGGGAGAGAGGGCGCTGGCGAAGGACAACGTGGACCTGGGTAGGTTCCAGTTGATGGGGATACCCCCAGCTAGAAGGGGAATTCCGCAGATAGAGGTTACCTTCGACATAGACTCCAACGGGATACTGCACGTTACCGCAAAGGACAAGGCGACTGGCAAGGAGCAGAGCATGGACATAGTCGCCCCGCACAAGATGAGCAAGGACGACATAGAAAGGATGTCGAAAGACGCACAGGCCCACGAGGAGGAGGACAAGAGGATAAGGGAGACCGTCGAGACGAGGAACGCCGCCGAGTCGCTTGTATACACCACGGAGAGGTCATTGGACGAGTTCAAGGACAAGATCCCCGCGGAGGTAAAGGAGAAGGTTAACGAGACCAAGAAGGCCGTGGAGGAGTCATTGAAAGGGGAGGACTACCAGAAGATAAAGGAGGCCACGGAGGCGCTGCAGAAATCCCTTGACGAGATAGGAGCCAGCATGTACAAGAACGCCGGGGGCCAGGGCAGCGGCGGAGACAATGCAGGGCAGGAAGGCGCCGCTGATGCAGGAAGTGAGGCTGGAGACCCGGCTGACGGCACAGGGCCTGAAGGGCCGACAGGAGCGGGAAACTAACGGCAAAGCATGGTATAGATGACTCAAGATTACTATGGAACGCTCGGCGTCCCAAAGAACGCCAGCCAGGACCAGATAAAGAACGCATACCGGGAGCTCGCGCTCAAATACCATCCGGACAGGAACAAGAACAAGGATGCCGAGGCGAAGTTCAAGGAGATAAACGAAGCGTATGCGGTACTTGGGAACCTTGAAAAGAGGAGGCAATACGATTCCTTCGGGCCCGAAGGATTCAATCGCAGGTTTACAGAAGAGGACATCTTCAGGGGGTTCAACTTTGAGGACGTATTCAGGAACCTGCAGGACATGGGATTCGGAGGGGGGCCGTTCGGCGCAGGGTTCGGGCAGGAGCAGCAGGAGCAGACTGGTGTCAACCTTTACATATCCTTTGATGACATAAACCGAGGGTTCGACAGGGAATTCCAGGTTGAGCATTACAAGAGATGCGACAACTGCAATGGCACCGGAGGGGAGCCGGGATCAAAGCAGATCAGGTGCGCGGCATGCAGCGGCAAAGGGACGGTGCACTCGCAGCAGAGGACCCCGTTCGGCGTTTTCAGCTTTTCGAGCACATGCAACGTGTGCGGGGGCCGCGGGAGGACCTACGAGAAGGCATGCCACGCCTGCAGGGGCACCGGACGGGTAACTGTAAAGGAAAGGTTCAGGGTGAAGGCGGACAAGGTAGGAAAGGAATCTAAGGACAATGCAAGAAAGTTCGGGATATTCTGAGCCGCAGATGCTTTAATTCACATAATCGGATCCGCGGCCGCGTCGCAGCGACATGCCAATGGCCTCGAATATGCTTAACCTCCTCCCGGAAAAGGTAACCTCTTCGTTAGCTATGCCGCTAAGTTCATGATTGTCGGCTATGTACCTGGAGAACCTCTCGACAAGGCTGCCATGGCTCAATATGGCAAATGCGACATTTATGTTGTCGCCAGTGTGGAATTTGTGCGAGCACCCTAGTATCTCCTTGGACTCCATTGCTGGAACATCATTCTCCAGCGCATCGAGCAGCCTTCCTGCCTGGTCCGGGGCCATGGCGAATTCAAGGGCTATGTTGCCGCATGTGCCGCCCGAATCCCGCTTGAGCATCGATGCGAAGAATGGCTTTTTCCTCGTTATGTCTATAAACGCTGAGTTGAGGTAGTCCGTGTCGCTCCATATGGCCGCGATGGTCTTTCCCTCAACCCTGTCAAGGAACATCTCCTCAAGCAATGGCATGTCCCTTACCGCATCGACAAGCATGCTCTTGAGCTCGTTTCCGCCCTCTATATTGATGCGCAAGGCCGGGCCGAAAGGAGTATCCATGACCTCGGCCGTGCGGATCTTCTTCAGCACCTCAAGCGAATATGCGACGTTGTCGTGCTCTATGATGCGCAGGTTTATTACAGATGATACCGAGAGACCGCGGCTGTCGTATGCCCTGACCACGGGGACATAAAGCTCGGGATGCCGCTTTGCGCGCTCGAAGAGCGCGAGGGACTCCTTCGGAAGCACCCCGGGGATGCAGTGCGCAAACAGCACGAAATCCTCGTTCAGGTACACCTTATCCTTAAGCAGCTCGTTGTCGTCCATTATCCTTTCAATGCATGCGGGGTCGGACTTGCAGAGTTCCGCCATGCTGATTAGCGCGTCGGCCTTCTTGTCCGCATTGGGATCGGATATTATAGTGCGTATCAGCTCGTCCAATCGTGCTAGTTTCCTGCCGGTTTTACCCTGTTTCCTCTGCATAAAGATCTCGTGCTTCTTCATTCGCGTTTGAGAAATCCGAGCGCGCCTGCCCGGCTGCCTTCCTGCTGTGCCGCGGGGTAGCCGCCATTCCTCGCCTGCTCAATGGCGCGCCTTGCGATTGGGCCGCCCATGCACTCTACAGACCCCAGTACCCTGAACGCCGCGCTCCTCGCATTTCCGACAGATTCGAGGAAGGAGTAGTTGCCCTTGACGCACTCAAGGTACCTGGCATCGTTTTGGGGCATGGCATTCACCGCGATGCATACGTACTTGGCGGATATCGCCTTGACATCCTGGCTGGTGTCATCGTCAAGCAGCACCTTAAGGAAAGCCTCTGCCGCCCGCTCGGATATATATTTCCTGTCCGAGTTTAGCAGATGGTAGAGCGCGCCTGCGGCACGGTCTCGGTTTGCCGCGCTGATTCCCCTGCCGCCCAATATGCGGGTTATCCTATCGACAGATCCATGAATTCCGCGAAACTCCACGTCGTCTACCGCGTCCGATATCTCCCTTGCAACTGAGATATCGCTGTGCCCATTGTTGTATTTGAATTCCGTCATGATTGCGCACCGTGGCGGTTTGCCTGTTGCGCAGCGCACGCAGTCACTTGAGCCTTATGGAATCGAGGTTCATCGGGGCCCTTCCCTCGCAGTGCAGTATCCTCCCGAGGGTCCTCGCAAGGTCCTCGCACTTCTGCTCCTCCCCGTGCATCGTGAAGATGCTCTTTGGCTTCGGGGTCAGGTTCTCGACGAACTGGACAAGCTGGTGCCTGTCGCTGTGGCCGGAGAAGCCGTCTATCGTCCTCACGTTGAGGTTTATCGGTATCGGAGTAAGCTTGCCGTTCTCGTCCGGGAGCGGCACCTCCTTAAGGCCGTTCTGTATTCTTCTTCCCAATGAGTTGGAGCTGTTGTAACCGACAAACACTATCGTGTTCTTCGGGTCGTCCGCAAGCCTCTTGAAGTACTCCAGGCTCGCGCCCCCGTTCATCATTCCGCCACTGGCAAGTATTATAGATGGGCCCTTGTCGACTATCTCGTCCCTCTCTCCCTTTATTATCTCGAATATCTCGCTCTCGAACGGGGACCTGTTGTTCAGTATCCTGTTGCGCAGCGATTCCTTAAGGTACTCCGGATAAGCGGTGTGTATCGCGCTAGCCTCGAGTATCATCCCGTCGAGATATACGGGGGCGTCCATCTTGTATTCCGGCTTGTTGGTCATGTAGTTCTCAAGTATCAGCTGCAGTTCCTGCGCCCTTCCGACTGCGAATAGGGGTACTATGACCTTGCCCCCGTTGCTTATCGTCCTCTTTATCGTCTCCATGAGGTCGCGCTCCGCCTCGGCCCTGTTCTTCGTCACGTCGTTAGCTCCGCCGTAGGTGCTCTCTATGAACAGGGAGTCTATCCTCGGGTACCTTATGTTGGCAGGGTCATACAGCCTCGTGAACCCGTACTTCATGTCCCCAGTATGCACGATATTGTACATGCCCTCCCCGACGTGGAGGTGGACCGTCGCGCTTCCGAGTATGTGCCCGGCATTGTGGTACGTGAGCTTGAGCTCATCCGTTATGTTCGTTACCTCCCCGTAATCCCTCGTTATCATGTGCGTAAGCATCTTCCTTACGTCCTTCTCACCGTATAGCGGCGTCCCGCCGGACCGCTGCACCAGCTTTATGTAGTCGTTGAGCAGAAGGGCCGCCATGTCCCTCGTAGGGGGAGTGCAGTATACAGGCCCTTCGTACCCGAACTTGAATAGATACGGGACGAATCCCACGTGGTCCATGTGCGAGTGCGTCAATACGACGGCATCGAGCTCGTTTATCGAGAGGTTTGCGCTGTCGAGGTACGGGAACGCCTTGTTGACGTCCGAGCCGACGTTGGCCTCAAGGCCCTTTATCGCGGGCTCCGGGCTCAGCCCGCAATCTAGTATTATCTTGGAATGGGGCGTCTCGAGGAGC
>CAYSQH010000029.1:0-9013 GCA_964433165.1 Microcaldota archaeon | reverse complement strand
ATACTGTCCCGAAACGGTTATATGTGGGTACTTAACAACTTTACTTAACAAATTGCAAAACGATATAAACCAGTGCGGGGCAAAACTAATGATGGAGAAGAGGATGGTCTACATGGCAGTCGCGATAATACTCATAGCATTGGCAGCGTCGGTCGCATACATGGCATCCGGAGCGGCGGCACAGGTCGTCAGGCCCGGGGACAACGTGAGCATCGTCTATACGGGGACTTTCACCAACGGAACGGTATTTGACACCAACGTAAAAGGGCAGCCGCTGAATTTCACGGTAGGGGCGAATGAGGTAATACCTGGGTTCGACAATGCGGTAATAGGCATGAAGGTCGGCGAATCGAAGAACGTGACGATACCGCCCAGCGAGGCGTATGGGGAGCCTGACGCCAACCTGATAGTCGAGGTGCCGCTCTCCAGCTTCGGCAACAGCATCGTTACTGAAGGTATGGGAGTTACGCAGACCGCGCCAAATGGCCAGCAGTTCCATGGGATAGTAACAAGCGTGAACTCCACGGCCGCAACTGTAGACTTCAACCCGCCGCTTGCTGGAAAGACGCTGGTATTCGACATAAAGGTCTTATCCGTAGGGAAATGATGGTCACTTGATGGGGATTATTATACCGCACTGTGGAATATTAACAGAATTCCAGTCAGCGTGATTTTGGATGGTAGACGTATCTGAATCCATAGTCGTAGAAGGGCTTACCAAGAAGTTCGGGAACTTCACCGCAGTCAACGACATCTCATTCAGGGTTAACCATGGCGAAATATTCGGGCTGCTCGGGCCGAACGGAGCAGGAAAGACAACAACGTTATCGATACTCTCTACGATAATACGCCTCACATCAGGCAAGGCATCGATACACGGGTATGACGTCGACACGAAGAGGGACGACGTAAGGAGGCACATAGGGATCGTGTTCCAGGAGCCCAGCCTTGATGACGAACTCACCGGGTGGGAGAACCTGGACATGCATGCTAGGCTGTACGGGGTCAAGGGGAGCAAGAAGGCGGAGGCGATACACAAAGTGCTGAAGCTCGTTGAGCTGGACAAGGTGGCCCGCATGCAGACAAAGACCTATTCAGGAGGGATGAAGCGAAGGCTGGAGATAGCAAGGGGATTCATACACAAGCCGGAGATATTGTTCCTTGACGAGCCCACGATAGGGCTTGATCCGCAGACGAGAAGGAAGATATGGGACTACATAACCGACCTCAACGAGAAGGAGAAGCTCACGATAATACTAACCACGCACTACATGGAGGAAGCCGACAAGCTGTGTGACAGGATAGCAATAATGGACCACGGGAAGATAATAAAGATGGGAACATCGGACAGCCTTAAGGACTCGCTGGGCGGCGACATAATAAGGATAGGCGCGAGCGACACAGCGAAGCTCGCCAGGCTGCTCAAGAAGAACAGGATGTTTACAAGGGTCAAGAACCACAAGGACAGCGTAGAGGTAGCGACGAAGAATGGGAGCCAGGCGATACCTAAAATCATAGAGATTGCCCAGAGGAACAGGATAGACGTAGAGTATACTACGCTCAAGAGGCCGACCCTCGAGGACGTGTTCATAAGCTTAACAGGGAAGGAGATACGCGCGGAGAGTGCGTCAGACACTGACAAGATGAGGAACGCCCTTCGCGGAAGGGGAATCAGGAGGTAATTCCAATGGCAGGAACGCTTGACACTATATACGCGCTGTGGCTCAGGGAGATACTCAGGTTCGTAAAGTCTAAGTCCAGGCTGGTCGGAACAGGTGGCCAGCCGCTGATATGGCTGGCGATAGTCGGAGTGGGATTCGGCTCCGCCTTCGCGGGCAAGGGGCTCGTTGGATCCTATGGAACCGTATCATACGTTACGTTCATAGCCCCTGGAGTAATAGGGATGACGATACTGTTCAGCTCCATATTCGCGGGCATCAACGTGATATGGGACAAGCAGTTCGGCTTCCTGAAGGAGATACTCGTAGCCCCAGTCTCAAGGATAGGCATAGTCCTCGGGAAAGTTGCGGGAAGCGCAACCGTGTCGCTGATAACCGCGCTGGTGATATTCCTGGTTGTGGTCGCGGTAGGGGTAATACCGCTAGGCCTGCTTACCATACCGAACATAATAGTTGCGAGCGTGTTCATGATGCTCGTGGCGGCGACATTCGTGTCCATGGGCCTGATAATAGCATCGTACATAAACAACATAGAGGGCTTCCAGGTGATAATAAACTTCCTCGTGCTCCCGATGTTCTTCCTTTCCGGGGCGCTATTCCCGCTTCAGGAGGCGCCGGTATGGCTCAAGGGCCTGTCGCTCATAGATCCGCTCACGTACGGCGTTGACGGGATGAGGGGGGCATTAGTTGGCATAAACACGTATCCCATATGGATGGATCTTGTCATAGTGTTCGCGATTGCCATGGCGCTCATAACGATAGCGGACATAGCATGGAGAAGGATGCAAGCCAAGTAACCAGTTCGGCGGCGGGCTACCTGTGTATCCCGACCAGGCTCTTCCAATAGTATCTGGACAGCTTCGAGTGGGGGTCGAGGCGCTGAAGCCTGTACATATCCCCAAGGACATCGCTCCCGTAGCTTTCGGAGCTCTGGTCCGTGAAATAGCCCATGTCATGAAGCCTTTCCACTATGCTCTTGAAATTGCTCATGTTCCGGACGCCTTCGCTCTTTAGTATCTTTATGTACTCGTTAGAGAATTGATGCAGGTTCTTAAACCTCATTAGCACCTTCCCGTGGGCATTGGGCTCGAGTATGCCGCCGAAGTTGTTCGCCCTTACCGCTGGGCCGTCCTGGTTTGTGAATATTCCGCTCTCCATGAACCACTGGGATATTATGAATTCCTGCGGTATGTTCAGCTTCCTAGACGCCCGCTCCGACTCGTAGAACAGTTCCCTGACGTACTCCCTGCCCGTAAGGCCGGGCCGCTTGGATGCGCTGTGGAGGCCGAACGGCTCCGTTACCGTGTGGATATCATGGCGGAGAAGCTCCATGCTGTTCCTGCTTGTACCTATGGCTATCGAGCCCACGGCAAAGCCTAGCACTACAGAGGTGCGAAGCATGCTCTTCAGCTGACTGCGCCTCCAATCGTCGGATGGCTTGTTATACCTGCCGTTGTAGTTGCTTGATGTCATTCTCTTCACTTAATGCAAATGTGCGGAAGGCGGTCGTGCGCACTTCCGGCTTGATGAAAAATCTGCGCCGCGGATGATTCAAATGCGGCGGGCTGAGATCATATCTTCCCTACAAGGGCCGTGCCGGGCTTCAATGTCTTCTTTCCGGGCTCCCAGTTTACCGGGCACACCTCCGCGGGGAACTCCCTTACATGAACCGCCGCCTTCAGCTTCCTGAGCGTCTCCGATATGTTCCTTCCTAGGCCATTGTCGTGCATCTCTATGGTCTTGAGCACGCCGTCGGGGTCTATTATGAAGGTTCCCCTTAGCGACTTGCCCTCCTCCTCTATATATGTCCCAAATTCCCTGCACATCCTTCCTGCGGGATCCGCAAGCATCGGGTACTTTATCTTGCCTATCGCAGGGGAGGTGTCATGCCAGGCCTTGTGGGCATAGCCGCTGTCCGTGCTGACGCTGAGGACCTCCGCGCCGAGCTTCTTGAACTCCTCATACAATGAGGCCGCCTCCTCCAGTTCCGTCGGGCAGACGAACGAGAAGTCAGCGGGATAGAATATCAGCACTATCCACTTGCCGAGATAATCGTAAAGGCTTACTGGTTTTATGTCATCGTTTATTAGAGCGTCTACCTTAAAGTCAGGCACCTTTTCTCTTATCTTTACCATTTTACCACAGTATTATTATGCACTTACTCATATTTTAATATTGTGATTGCTTGGACGCTTACTACACGGGCAAGGGCGATGATGGCACCAGCGGGCTCATGGGAGGCAAGAGGGCAGGCAAGGACAGTCCAATATTCGAGGCGCTCGGCAACCTCGACGAGCTGAACTGCATCATAGGCATATGCATTATGCATTCAAGGGACAATGCCACAACAACGGAGCTTGCTGCGGTCCAGAACGACATCTTTTCCATAGCTGCGGTAATGGCCGCAGCGGAAAGCGGGAAGCGGATAGGGAAGGTAAAGGCGCCAGATCCCGCGCGGCTGGAAAGCGCCATCGGCATGATGGGAAAAAATCTGCCCAGGCTTGGGAAATTCGTGATGCCACAGGGAACCATGGCCTCCTCGCATCTTCAGCTGGCCAGGGCGGTATGCAGGAGGGCGGAGCGCAGCATAGTGAGGCTTGGCAGAGGCGCAAAGGAATACGGAAGTGCATTGAGGTACATGAACAGGCTGTCGTCGTTCCTGTACGTCGCTGCGCTGCACGAGAACATGACGAATGGAGTAAAGGAGAAGAGCCCGACATACTGAATTGCATTTTGTCTTCGTAATCCAGAATTACAGACGGCACCGTCGATATCTTGAAGAGCGCTACATGCACATGGGATAATAGTATTTTAAGGAATCGGTCGGATTTATAGGGTGAGGCTGTTTTGGGTGAGGACATGGCAATCAATACCATCATAAAAAGGAACAAGGAGCGGGCGACATTCGATAACGGGAAGGTGGCTAATTCTATATTCAAGGCTGTATGCAACGTCTATACCAGCAAGGAGGAATCTGCGAATATGGCGGAGGCGGAGCGCCTGGCGGGGGTAGCTATCGAGAAGGCGAACGAGCGGGGGAAGGAAGAGATAGGGGTTGAGGAGATGCAGGATACGCTGGAGAAGGTCCTCATGGAGAACGACCCCAACGTAGCTAAGGCCTACATACTCTACAGGAAGAAGAGGGAGGAGATAAGGACATTCAAGGCGAGCCTGGGCATAGCGGACGACGAGCTGAAGATGCCAATAAACTCTCTCATGGTGCTCGCGGCGAGATACCTTGTCAAGGACGAGAACGGGAGGGTCATTGAAACGCCCAGGCAGCTCTTCACCAGGGTGGCGAACACAATAGCGGCGGAGGAGGCCAAGTACGGCATGGGCCAGGAAGAGGTAGAGAAAACAAGCATGGAGTTCTACGATGCGATGACATCATTCAAGTTCATGCCAAACTCGCCAACGCTGATGAATGCGGGAACAAGGCTCGGACAGCTCAGCGCGTGCTTCGTGCTCCCGATGGGCGACTCGATAGAGGAGATATTTGATACTGTGAAATGGGCGGCGCTGGTGCACAAGTCCGGGGGTGGCACAGGATTCTCGGTCTCTAGGCTGAGGCCAGCTAACGACATGGTAAGGACGACCGGAGGGGTCGCATCTGGGCCGATATCGTTCCTGAAAGTGATAGACGCGGCGACGGAGCAGATAAAGCAGGGCGGCAAGAGGAGAGGAGCGAACATGGGCATACTGCGCATAGACCATCCCGACATACTCAATTTCATAGTCGCTAAGGAGAGCGAGGGGGTCCTCAGCAACTTCAACATATCCGTAGGAATAACTGAGGAGTTCATGAAGGCGCTGAAGGAGGACAGGGAATACTACCTACTCAACCCGAGGACGAAGAAGCCGGCTGGCAGGCTCAACGCGAAGGCGGTATGGAACCTCATAGTCACGATGGCATGGAAGACAGGGGATCCGGGACTCGTTTTCCTCGACAGGATAAACTCAAGCTTCTCGAATCCGGTCCCGTCAAGAGGACCAATAGAAGCGACAAATCCATGCGGCGAGCAGCCTTTGTATCCGTTCGACTCGTGCAACCTAGCATCGATAAACCTCGCGAAGATTGTCAGAAGGACCAACAGCCACTACGAGGTCGACTGGGATGAGCTCAGGAGGATAACAAGGCTCGGGGTTAGATTCCTGGACAACGTCATAGACGCGAACAAGTACCCGCTTCCCGAGATAGACGAGATGACTAAGTCGATACGCAGGATAGGCCTGGGCATAATGGGCTGGGCTGACATGCTCATCAAGCTGGGCATACGCTACGATTCGAACGAGGCGCTCGCGCTCGCGGAGAAGGTGATGTCATTCATAACGGAGAATGCGAGGGCCATGAGCGAGGAGCTGGCGGAGAAGAGGGGCGCATTCCCAGAGTTCGAGAAGAGCATATGGTACAGGCTCGGGTACAAGCCGCTCAGGAACTCCACAGTTACGACCATTGCGCCGACGGGCACCATAAGCATAATAGCAGGAGGGGCGTCGCAGGGCGTGGAGCCTATATTCTCCATAGTATACATGAGGAACGTGCACGAGAGCCTTGGCTACAACCTGATAGAGATCAACAACGAGTTTGAGAGGTATTCGATGGACCGGGGATTCTATTCGGAGGAACTGATGAAGGGGTTGGCAGGCCGCATATCGATACAGGACGTTGAGGAGGTTCCGGAGGACGTCAGGGAGCTCTTCCTGACCGCGCACGACATAGCCCCCGAATGGCATGTGAAGATGCAAGCCGCCTTCCAGAAATACGTGGACAACGGCGTGTCTAAGACGATAAACTTCCCCAACTGGGCAACCCCCCAGGACATAGAGAAGGCCTACAGGACGGCATACGACCTTGGATGCAAGGGCATAACGGTCTACAGGGACGGGAGCAAGAGCGTGCAGGTTCTCCAGTCAATCGACAGGAACCAGAAGAAGCTGGATGAGGCGAGGGCCAACCACGCGCACCGCGAGAACAAGGGTGCGAGCATGGAGGAGATAAGGTCAGTTGCTGGCTCCTACGTGCTCATGACAAACAAGGAGAGGAAGTGCGACGACTGCGGGACAGTCATGGTATCCGGAGGGGGATGCATGACCTGCCCGAAGTGCGGCTTCAGCCTGTGCGAATAGCCAACAGCTATCAGGGCACATGGATATTGAAAGATGAATGCAATGGAAACGAGAAAGCTGCTGCTTGCCGAATGGGCGCGCGAGAGCGCCTCTACGAGGAAGATGCTGGAGAGCGTTCCTGAGGAGAAGTTCCAATGGAAGCCGCACCCAAAGAGCAAGGATCTCGGCGCTCTTACGCTGCACGTTGCCGCCTTGCCTGACAGGTTCTCCGGCGTATTCGCAACGGAGATGTTCGATCCGACGCAGGCGAAGCAGCCTGATGTATCGGGAAAGCAAAATATCATAAAGCTATTCGATTCCGGGAGCGCGAGAATAGAGGAGGGGTTGAGGGATACCCCTGAATCGGAGTATAGCAAGGAGTTCACCTTCTCAAGGGAGGGAACCGCTATCGCGAAGATGCCTAAGGCGATGTTCCTGAGGACCTTCCTGGTCAACCACATGATACACCACAGGGCGCAGCTGTCCGTCTACCTGAGGCTGCTTGATGTGCCGGTGCCTGGGATGTACGGACCGAGCGCTGATGACCTGCAATCACGATAGTTTTTATAGATGAATATGCCTACTAGTAAAGGGGCCCGTAACTCAGGATGGCTAGAGTGGCTGGCTTTTAACCAGTAAGTCGCGGGTTCAAAATAGGCTTTCCTTCATCTGATCGGCAGGAAGCCTGGGAAAATCCCGCCGGGCCCGCACATAACGAAGCAGCTTTGCTCATAAATCTGCTCATAAATCCTAATTCTTGAGCAGATACGATAATTTATGAGCAGAAGTAGATTTAAGGCTATGTGAGAAATTTGTAATATGCCTGAATCTGATGGTAATGCTTTACCAAGCGAACAACAGCATTTTAACTTACAAGGAATTGAGGGTAGAAAAGTAAAAGCTAATTCTTTGAAAGATTTAGGTCTGTTGGGGTTAAATCGCCATACTTTACCTTTTGTAATAGAATCATTTGCATTCGGAACAGCAAATAAAAATTATGAGGAAGCTGTAGAATGTTATAGATACGGATTATATGGTGCATCTATGGTTATGGCAAGAGCAACAATAGATGCAGCCTTATTTACATCGAAATATCTTATTATAGACCAAATTATTGGTTATGACAGAGGCATGGGTGGTAGTTTAGGCGGTCATTGGAATCTCAAGAAAACAAAAATACTAAAGAAAGAACGTAATATAACATTAGAATCGCTTGGTATTAATGTTAGGATTGATGCTAAAATGAAGGGACTTGGAGAATGGAAAGAACTTTATGAAGAAGCTAAAACACTTAATTTCAGTCTTAAAGAAAGAAATAGGATAGAGAGAATCAGAGACAGATATGGAAACTTTTCAGCCCATAATGCAGAAGCACAGATGGAAGAAAACCAGAGATATGCAAGTCTGTCAGAAGAGGAACGTATTAGAGCCAAAAAACCCAAATGGGTTATTTCAGAATCTGATGCTTACTACATCATAAGCCAGACAGGCATGTTTCTATCGTATATTAGACGCACTTATGCGAATCGGTCAATTCGTTTATTAACTTTGGCTCAATCCTCAACTCAAACATCGAATTTATCAATACTGTAATATTGTATGCTATCAACTTGCACAATACCTCATTAGTTTGAGAGATAAAGGTCTTGTTCTTTAGGCAGTCTCCAAATTTGGTTTTTACTGCAAAGAATGTGGTTTCTATATTGCTCCTGTTATGATAGTGTTGTAGAAAGTCATCCTGATTCAGTCTAAAATAATAGAACATTCTACGCCATAGTCTTGCTCTGTTTCCTGTATTAGACATAGCTGTAATATTGCTTTTATAAGGGATGTATGCAGTGCCACCGACTTCTTGAACTGCATTATAGTTTGCTATGGAATTGTAAGCCTTGTCCGCACTCACCTCTTGCATATCAAAACCCATATTTGCAGTCTCTTGAACAAGAGGTATGAACTGCGGACTATCAGCACCATTCTCATCAGTGATTATTGCATCAGTTATTACATTCGTTGTATTGCCAGTGATGGCGTGGCACTTAATCCACTTATGCACTTTTTTTGTGTTATGCTTTTCCTTGCAGTATTCGTTGAATTGAGTGGTGCGGAAGCCAGTGCTGTCAGGACTGAATTTAGTCTCTATTGACCTCAAAGGCATAGCTGTTATATGCAATAATTTGCTGTGTTGAATAACTATTTAACATTTTCGTCGTAAAGGTTTTTATCCTTGT
>CAYSQH010000028.1:0-9090 GCA_964433165.1 Microcaldota archaeon | reverse complement strand
ACCTTGTGAAGAAGTGGAAGATGAAGCTGATAGTCGCCAAGAGCGAGATAAAGGAGGAGATGTCCGGTTTCGCATGCTGCGGGGCGAACAAGACTACGGCACTCAAGAAGATAATGGACGAGTACGGGTTCGATTCGCTGATAGTATCCATAAGGAGGGACGAGCACGGCATTAGGGCCAAGGAAAGGTATTTCTCCCCAAGGGACAGGAAGTTCAAGTGGGACTACAAGAACCAGCCTGCGGAGCTGTGGAACAACTACACGTCCAAGCTAGACAAGGAGGGGGAGCACATAAGGATACATCCGCTCCTTGACTGGAACGAGATAGACATATGGCAGTTCATAAAGAAGGAGAAGGTACCGATGAACCCGCTGTACTTCGCCAAGGACGGGTACAGGTACAGGAGCCTTGGGTGTACCCACTGCACTGTGCCGCTCAAGTCAAATGCGGATACCATTGACAAGATAATGGACGAGCTCAGGGGCACGAAGGTGGAGGAGAGGAGCGGAAGGCAGCAGGACAAGGAGAAGGAGTACATAATGGAGAAGCTGCGCGCATTGGGGTACATGTGAAGGCACGGCGGTTGGTTTCATGGACAAATACATAATAACGATGCTTGGGGAGAAGGACCATGGGAAGTCGACCCTCATAGGCAACCTGCTGATTGGCACCGGAACAGCAACGGAGGCGAGGATAAACGAGGTGAAGAAATCTGCCAAGTCCGGCAGGTTCGAGCCAGCCCACATACTGGACAGCTTTGCTGAGGAGAGGGAGCAGGAGATGACGATAGATACCACGAGGGCGGAGCTGGTGTACAGGAAGGCGATACTCGAGTTGATCGACGTCCCCGGCCACCTGGAGCTGATAAAGAACATGATGAGCGGCGCATCTAACAGCGACCTTGCGGTGCTCATGGTCTCTGTAAAGAAGGAAGAGGGCTTCCAGCCCCAGACGAAGAGGCACATATTCCTTGCGAGCATGTTCGGCATAAAGGCACTGATAGTGGCAATAAACAAGATGGACTTCGCGAACTATGACAAAAGCGTATTCGAGAGGACAAAGAAGGAGATATCAGAATACCTGGATTCCATAGGCTTCGACAGGCCCAAGGTGTTCGTCCCCATATCCGCATACAACAGCGAGAACCTCGTTTCCATATCCAAGAACATGCCATGGTACAAGGGAAAGCCGCTTCTCGACATAATAAGGGAATTCGCCGGCAAGCACTCCAAGAGGTCCAGCAGCGGCGGCACAAGGATGCTGGTGCAGGACAGCATGGACCTTGAGGGCGAGAGGACGATATTCGGGATGCTGTACAACGGCTCAATGTCCGTCAACGACAGCGTGAGGATAGAGCCTAACGGCACCTCAGCAATTGTGCGTAACCTGTTCGTCAAGGGGAAGAAGGTGATGTCCGCAAGGGAGGGCGCCAACGTCGCGGTCACGTTCAAGGGCGACGTGGAGATAGAGCGGGGCAGCGTGGTCTACGGCAAATCCGAAAAGCCTTACCGCAAGGGTGCGTTTGATGCGAAGATATTCGTGATAAACGGGATAGACACATCCTCACGCGGCGGTCTATCCCTGAAGATGAACAACAACCTCATGCCCCTAAAGGGTATAAAGGTGAGCAGGGTACTGTCCCCAATATCCGGGAAGTACTCGGAGCCGTCGAAAAGGATCGTGGCCAACAACGTGGTGTACGCCAACCTGTCCTTAAAGGTGCAGTATCCTGTGGAGCGCTACGACGAATACAGCGAGCTTGGGCGTTTCGCGATATACAGGGACGACGACTTTGTAGGGGTCGGCGTAGTAGAATAGCAAATGTGCCCTAACCGTTGTGGTAGACGTTCAGCTCGAACGGCGTAGCGGGTCCTGTCACGTCCTGCTTGAATGTGGTATTTGCCACTGTGTAGTACACCAACTGCCATGACGGGCAGGTATCTGCATTGTACTGGCTGACCGTCTGGACGACAACATATGAATTCGGGTCCAGCTGGCTGCAGTTCACAGTTCCCGGGGAGGAAAACCTGCTGAAGTTGTCGAACTTCATGTATGTGGGGAGGAAGCCCCCGACGTTGTTTATCACGTAGATTTCTGTCGTGTTCGGCAGGGTTTCAAGATACTTGGCGGTATTGAGTTCGTACCTCCCCTCAAGGGAAAGGATGTTGTGGCTCAGCGATACCACGGGGATTTCTGTCAGGAACAGGAACAGCATAATTGCACCCACAATGAGCATTCGCACGTTCCTTGCGTTGGCTTTTCTCGCGGACTCTACGAACCTTACCATCGCCATCGACATCAAGAGTGCGACAGGCGGCTCTATGAACGTCAGGTACCTATCAAGCCTGTGCTGGAGTATGTATGTGAATGGCAAAATGGTGAAATGTACAGGGTCGAACTCCATAAGCAGGAATCCAACCGCAAACCAGAAGAATGCAAAATACGCCCTCTTTTCGCGCTTATAAAGCATGTACAGCATTGCAAACACAGCAACGTAGAAGTAGAATCCCACGACATTGTAGTTGGGCGCGAAAATCATCGCCCATATCGATGTTGTGTTCTGGTTGCCGCTGGATACTTCATGGTAGAGTGCATTTGTCATGTGGTAGGGGAACATCGTGTCGAAGTAGAACAGGAGATAGTTGTTCGCAGGGGATATGTGGTTAGGGCCGCCTATGTTCTGGAAGTAGTTGAATGTTTCGGTGAACGTTATGAACGGCTTTCCAGCATTGACATAGTTGAACGACGACAGTATTGCCAGCCCGATCAGAAGGCCTGCGAAGAACATCAATACATTCCTGTCGAGTTTCTTCCTCAGGTATTCTACTATTATGTAGAAAACGGATATGGCGAGCGCCATAAGGCCGAGGGGCATTACCGCTATTGCGGCGATGACGGATGCCCCAGACATTGCATACCACGATGCCCTGCGCTTCCTTGTGCCGTAAAGGAGGAAAAGCATCGCGAGCGCAGCGAAGAACATCACCGGAGGGTTGTCGCTCATCGTTGTGGAGAATATCATGACCGTTGGGAACAGGGCGAGTATAAGTGAGGCCACCGCCCCGGCGAACTCGTTGTAAAGCTCCTTCCCTATGAAGAATACGATGACGACAGTGGCCACATAGGCGAATATGTCCCATGCGCCGCCAGCGTAGTAGCTGTTGTTTGATATGAGGTAGAAGAATGCGACCGGATAGTACTGCATTATGCGTATGCTTAGGCTGTCCCCGCTGCTCTGTCTGAATCCTCCGTTGAGCACGAAATGCGCATAATTGGAGTATGCGACGTCGTCCCCCGCGGCGGATACCCCAACGTAGAACTTCGCGGCATACGCTATGGCTATGATCAGGGCAAGCGCCAGTATAGCCAGCGCCCTCCGGTCCACCGTTTTTCTTTCGGCGGACTTGGTACTATTCTCTGCAGGTTTGGCCCTCTCCCCCATTGGTCTTTTCCTATTGGCTTTCCTCATCCCTACACTTCCGAGACCGGAATGCACTTGCAGCCAATCCTGGCATCATGCATCCCTGTTAGGTCTGGTAAGGCTACCTATTTAAACATCGTGCACGTTTCCTCGCGGAATTTCCACACCAATCTATTTATATTTCGGAAGCAGATACTAAAATACAGGACAGCTGTTGCGAAACAAGCCTTGGAATCTGATTATTATGGTAAACATAGGGGTGGGGAAATCCCACAAGCATGAGGACATTAGGGTAAGCGAATTCAAGCCCCTGCCTACGCCAAGGCAGGTGAAGTCCGAGCTGCCCATAGACCAGAGGTCAGAAACTACCGTAACCGAATGCAGGGAACGGATAGTAGATATCCTAAGAAAGGAGTCAAAGAGGCTTTTGGTTATAGCTGGACCATGCTCCATACATGACGAGTCTGCAGCATTGGACTACGCGGAAAGGCTGAATTTATTAAGGGAAAGGTACTCGGACAAGATGGAGATAGTGATGCGCGTGTACTTCGAAAAGCCGCGCACCACGATAGGGTGGAAGGGTCTAATAAACGATCCGAACCTCGATGGAACCGATGATATTGAATCCGGTATCAAGAAGGCAAGGAACATACTCATCAGGATAAACGGCATCGGGCTCCCTGCAGCTACCGAATTCCTTGATCCGATAATACCGCAGTATACGGCCGATCTCATAAGCTGGGCTGCGATAGGCGCCCGCACCATCGAATCGCAGACGCACAGGGAGATGGCGAGCGGCCTCTCAATGCCGGTAGGGCTGAAGAATTCAACTGACGGCAACCTGCAGATCGCGGTAGACGCTATGAAGGCCACGAGATATGGGCACAGCTTCATAGGGATAAACGAGGACGGGATGACGAGCATCGTGCGCACGCACGGCAACCAGAACATACATGTGGTGCTGCGCGGCGGAAGGGGCAAACCGAACTACGATTTCGACAGCATCCGCATGGCGGCCGCCAAACTGAGGGACGAGGGCATGCCGGAGGTGCTCATGGTGGACTGCAGCCACGCGAACTCCGGAAAGATGCACGAGAGGCAGGAGCATGTCTGGAACAACGTCATAGAGCAGTATGCCAGCGAATCGAACCCGTCAATAATGGGGGTGATGGTGGAGAGCAACATAAACGAGGGGAGCCAGAAGATACCTAAGGATCTCTCAAGGCTGCGATATGGTGTATCGGTAACGGATCCGTGCATAAATTGGGACACCACCGCAAGGATGCTGGCCTCCGCCTACAGGCTATCTGTGCATGAGTAGTGGAATGCATGAGCTACAATTTTGTATGGGAAAGCCCCGGAAACGGTACCTGAAGAAGCTCAAATCAAAATATAAACTGGGAGCTCTGGTAGCGAATGAGGAAATCGGAACGTTGAATAATTGTGTCCGGTGGGTGCATGGGTGATGGAAGCACCATGGCAGCAATGCTCCGAAGGTCTATGACCCTATCCTAATCCTTGATGCTGTCCAGAAAGGTAGCCGCTTCAGATGTGTTGAATATTCGCATGCCCTGAAGGCACGCCTAGTGCCATTGGGGATACCAACTAGAGGGCTTAGCCTCAGGAGGAAAGATGTCGAAACCATAAAACACGGGGGGCGGCCAGGTGGTCGTGGAGTCTTATTTGAGGTAACATCGAAAATGGGTAATGCTAGATCCAAAGTTTGGCACTATACCATTCCTTGATGGAACTTCATTGGATGCGATTGAGCTAAAAGGCGCAATAAGACCCAAAAAGAACGTTAAGTTCTACGGCCTGAGCAAGAAGAGGTCAAAGAAGTACGTCTCTTTTGTATTATATTATCTGTTCTACCGTATTTGTTCTACCTTAGGGTTAGGCTAGATCAGCGAATAAAAGGCTCCACATCAGTTAAAGGTATACTGCTTATTCCAAATGGCATAAAATCCGAGGAAATTTGAGGACATGGAACCAAAGAACAGAACATACTAGTGAACTCAAAGGGGGCATTTTACTGTGCGCCAGTTGATTAATTGGTCTTAACATCAGACGTATACCTTTAACTCTGAACCATTTAATGTCCTTGGACCCAATATTATGGCAGACATAAATTGGGGATTGCATGCCTCTGGTGCTCTTCATCGACATGGATTACTTCTTCGCAGCATGCGAAGAGGCTAGGCATCCACGCCTAAAGTCCAAGGCCATTGTGGTAGGCACCGGCACGATAGCAAGGAAGGAGCGCGGGGTCGTGCAAACCTGCAACTACGTGGCTAGGGGATTCGGGATACACAGCGCGATGCCAACCGCCCAGGCGCTCAAGCTGAAGCCGGATCTGGTGTACCTTGAATCTGACGACGCCTACTACGAGGAAACCTCCGGCAAGGTTATGTCCCTGCTGAGAAGCCATGGATTCCCTATAGAGCCTTTCAGCATAGACGAGGCCGCCATGCTCCTTGGGGAGATGGACTACGGCATGGCGGAGAGGTTTGCCAAGGGCCTCAAGAAGGAGATAAGGGAGAAACTGCATCTTCCGTGCACCATAGGGATAAGCACGGGCAAGACCTACGCAAAGATGGTGTGCGATAGCTCGAAGCCCGATGGCCTCGGTATGGTCAGGGAGCAGGAACTGGCAGACTTCCTGAGGGATAAGAAAGTCAGCACCATACCTGGAGTGGGCCCCAAGCTCGCGGAGAGGCTGCATTCAATTGGCATAGAGACGATATTCCAGATGTCGAGGGCTGACCCAAACGTGCTCATAGAATCGATAGGCTCCTTCGGCAAGGAGCTGTACATGATCGCCAACGGCAAGGACTATGCGAAGGTGCAGGAGAGCTCCAGCGTGCTATCCATAGGCAGGGAAAGGACGCTGGAGAGGGAGACGTCAGACATCTCCGAGCTTGAGCCCATGCTGAGGCAACTGTCGAAGGAGGTATATGACGAGCTGTCCAGGAAGAGGATGTGGTTCAAAGGCGTATCGGTCAAGGCGAGGTACTTCGACTTCACGGAGCGCGTAAAGAACCGCAAGTTCAGCGGATATTCCGATTCCTATGACAACCTGTACGGGCTCGCAACGGAGCTCGCAAGGAGCCTTGCGACCTCGAGGATAAGGAAGATAGGAGTAAGGGCATACCTGCTGGAGCCGAAAGGCGGCCAGAGGAAGATTTTCTGACCTAAAGGGGTGTGGGGCCAAGATATGCCGATTGCTTTAGCTATCGGTCTGAATTGATTATTATACGTTTATTGGCGAACACCGGCATAGATATTTAAATTAGCCAATGGAAATTATAAATCGAATGCAGATAGAAAAGGTAATGCTTATCGGTCCAAGGGGGTTCTGCGCCGGGGTTGACCGCGCGGTCAATACAGTCGAGGAGGCCCTCAGGGCCTTTGGATCTCCAATATACGTGAAGCACGAGATAGTGCACAACAAGGTGGTCTGCGACGGCCTCAGGGCGAAGGGCGCAATATTCGTGGAGGACGTTCTGAGCATCCCTAAGGGCAGCATATGCATATTCTCTGCCCATGGGATAGCCCCGGAGGTCAGGGAGCAGGCGAAGGCAAACGGCCTGACTACCATAGACGCCACATGCCCGCTTGTGACTAAGATACACATAGAGGTAGGCAGGTTCGCCAGGGAAGGCAAGGAGATGGTTTACATAGGCCACAGGGGCCATCCCGAGGCCATCGGTGTTATGGGCATACGCCCGGACATAACCCATCTGATAGAGACTGCCGATGAGGTTGCAAGCCTGTCGGTCAGGAACCCAGACAATCTCGTTTACCTGACGCAGACTACCCTGTCCGTGGACGAATGCAAGGACGTGGTAGCTGCGCTGAAGGCGAGGTTCCCCGGGATAAAATCCCCCCCTTCAGAAGACATATGCTATGCCACTACGAACAGGCAGGCGGCGATAAAGCAGGCGGCTAAGCAGTGCGACGTTATAATAGTCATAGGGAGCAAGAACTCATCGAACTCCAACAGGCTGGTCGACACTGCAAGAAACAGCGGGATTGACGCTTATCTTGTGGACGGCGTAGCGGAGATAGACGAGTCATGGTTCAACGGCAAGAAAAGGCTTGGCATATCTGCAGGGGCGAGCGCCCCTGAGCATGTGGTCCAGGAGATGGCGCAGCACTTCAGGGAGAGTGGCGCATCCATTGAGGAGTTCACGGCTATGGCCGAGAACATGAAGTTCACTATGCCCTACGAGCTGTACAGGGCAGGGAAGGAGGAAATATGAGGTTGGTCCTATGGTAGTAATAAAAATGAAGAAGGAATCCGGATGGATGCCGAGGAGGAAGAGCCTACAGGTTAAGGTAAGGAACATGCAGATAGGGTCCGACCACCCGGTAGCGGTCCAGAGCATGACGAATACCGATACGGGCGATGTCAACAGGACTGTGGCTCAGATAATAGAGCTGCACAAGGCAGGATCCGAGCTAGTGCGCTTCACGGTCCAGGACCTTAGGATGGCAAGGGCGGTAAAGGACATAAGGAAGATACTCGACGATCTGGGATACGACATACCTCTCATAGGAGATTTCCACTACAACGGGCACCAGCTGCTCAACGAGGTCCCAGAATGCGCCGACGCCCTAGACAAGTATAGGATAAACCCTGGAAACGTGGGCTTCGGGGAGAAGCACGATGACAACTTCAGGGCCATAATAGACGTCGCAAAGGATCACGGGAAGCCCGTGAGGATAGGGGTCAACTGGGGCTCACTGGATCAATCGATACTCACGAAGCTCATGGATGACAACACCAGGAGCAGCACTCCGAAGAGCGCCGATGACATAATGGTCGACGCCGTAGTGGAGAGCGCCGTCCAGTCCATCAACAAGGCTGTGGAATACGGCCTCGAGCCGGACAAGATAATAGTAAGCACTAAGATATCTGAGGTGCCGCAGATGGTCCATGCCTACGAGCAGCTTGCATCTAGGATAGAGCAGCCCCTGCACGTCGGGCTTACGGAAGCGGGTCTTGGGAGCAAGGGCATTGCCTCATCTAGCGCCGCGCTCGCGATGCTGCTGACCCAAGGAATAGGCGATACGATAAGGGTGTCCCTTACCCCAACCCCTGGCTCAAGCAGGTCGGAGGAGGTGATAGTCGCAAGGCAGATACTGCAGTCCCTTGACATAAGGCACTTCTCTCCGTTGGTTTCTAGCTGCCCCGGGTGCGGAAGGACAACATCAACCACATTCCAGGAGATGGCCCAGGACCTGACAGGGTACCTCCAGGAGCGCATGCCGGAGTGGAAGAAGGCAGGGTATTCCGGCGTTGAGGAGATGAAGGTAGCGGTCATGGGATGCGTAGTCAACGGCCCAGGGGAGAGCAAGATGGCGAACATAGGCATATCTCTTCCCGGAACCGGGGAGAATCCCTCGTGCATAATATACGAGGACGGCAAGCAGGCCGGCTCAGTCAAGGCATCGGATGCCTCTAAGGAGTTCAAGAAGCACCTGGAAAACTACGTCAGGTCCCACTTCTCCGGGCAGAAGCAGCAGCAGGAGGCAAGGAATTAATGGACATAAGAGAAGCGACTGACTTATCTAAATTCAAGGCAGGCAGATTCTGGGCCCTTGTAGTATAACTTGGATAGAACGCGGGCTTCCGGAGCCTGTGATCCGGGTTCAAATCCCGGCGA
>CAYSQH010000027.1:0-9351 GCA_964433165.1 Microcaldota archaeon | reverse complement strand
CGATTTCTCTATTCATTTCTCAGGACTGCATCCAATTGCAAGCAGCAATTTTCACAAAGCACTCTAAGTCTAACAAGTAGAACTTAAAGAAACCGATAGTAATTGTGTCGGAAAGGGTATTTATATTTATCTGTCATTTCTTCCTATCTTTCTCCACGGAGATTCCCTGCCTCAGGTAGCCAGGTACCTCGTATTTCGAGAATTCTCCGAACATGCATTTGCCGTGCAGCAGCCTCGAGAGCGATTCAGCTATCATCTTCACTCCGGTAAGCGCGTTGTGTGGGTGCGGCTCCTTCGGGAGGCCGCAGTAGCTGAATACCACGTCGGAGTTTATGTCGGCCTGGCTCTCCCTCATCGGCGGCTTTACTCCCCTTAGCAGCATGTGCACGTATACGAGCCCGTAGGTGTCGACGGACCTGCTGGTTATCTTGCGCTCTATCCCGTACCTGTAGAACGCATGCTTCAGGAATCTTATGTCGGTCTGCACGTTGTGCCCGGCTATCGTCCTATCGGGTATCATGTCCATCCATGCGCAGAGCTTCTCCAATGCGGTGTCCTCGCTCGGTTTCCTCCTGTCGCGTATGCTCTTCTCGGTGAATCCGTTGACCGCAAGCGCATCAGGATGGAACTTCCCGTATTTCCTCATGCGGCATTCGATGTAGAACTGGTTATCGGGATTGGAGAAATCTACCGCGCCTATGCTGAGTATCGAGTTCCTCCTGCTATCCAATCCTGAAAGCTCCATATCAAGTATTATCATCCAATACATCCTCATGCCGTTGAATTGTATCTTACGGCGCTCAGGTATGCGGGAACCGGGTATGCGCTATACTCCTTAATGAGCTTGCTTCCGTGCAGCAGCCTCGAGAGCTCCTCAGTTTCTATCAGCGCGCCGTTGAGCGCATTGTGTGGCCTCGGCTCCTCGGGGAGGCCGCAGTACATCTGGGCTACGCGCGAGCTTATGCCTGAACCGTTGCGCTCCATCGGCGGGGATATTTCCCTTGATGACATGTGTGCATAGGTTATCGCATGTATGTCGACTATCCTCTTCGGGAACGGGGTCTCTATCCTATAAAGCTTCAGTGCGAACTCAACGAAATAGAAATCCATGTGGAGGTTGTGCCCGGCAAGCGTCCTGTCCTCAATCCCGCGCGCCCAGTCTACGAATCCCCTCAATGCCTCCTTCTGCGGTTCCCTGGAATTGCTCCTTATTTCATCTGGAGAGAAACCATTCACCTTGAGTGAATCGGGGCTCACCTCTGCGCCGTCCCTAATCCTGCACTCCCTGTAGAACCTGTTCTCCGGGTTGGAGAAATCAACCGCGCCTATGCTGAGTATCGAGTGTTTCCATGGGACGGTGCCGCTGGCCTCAACGTCAAGGACTATCAATCTACCCCCGAATATATTGCCAAGCTCTGTTATTTATAAGCTAGCAATCTTACAGCTGGCGCAACGCATCTATCGGCTCCATCTTCGAGGCCCTCCATGCGGGGTATATACCAGCTACCATGCTTACTACTATCGCTATTATGAGTGCCATCGCTATTGTCGATGCAGGGAACACCGGATGGAACGACAGTCCGGATGTACCTCCACCGCCGGATCCTCCCGGGCCGCCGCTTGAGACGTATAACCCTCCGCCCCCCACATTGCCGCCTCTCGGTGCACTCGAGGAGTTTGGGGCTCCGCCGCTTGCCCCGCGGCTGAACACCGCCGCAAGCCCGTACGATGCGCCCGCGCCGAAGGCTATGCCTATGATGCCTCCTATGAATCCTATTATCAGCGCTTGGGAAAGGAATATCATCAGTATGTCCTTGTTCTTGAATCCTACGGACTTCATTATCCCTATCTCGTGTATCCTTTCATATACTGAAATCAGCATGATGTTCATGATGCCTATCGCAGCGACGAGCAGCGACACTCCAGCTATCGCGCCGAAAAGGAGTCCGAGCGAGCCCGTAATTGTTGACACTGTCGAAAGTATCGACGCGATCGTGATGACTCTGACACTGCTGCCGTATATGTTAGTTATGAGCGATGCGGTTGCATTAACGCTGCTCGCATTCGATGCCGTAAGGAATATATCGTTGAATGACTGCCTTCCGGTTATGACTTCGGCTGCAGGAAGGGACAGAAATACGGATGTATCTATGGGAACAATTGAACTGGCATGGCTGGGGAGTATGCCTATAACTGGAAGCGTAACCGATTCAGTTCCGCCTCCAGAACTCCTGAATGTCTTAAGCGTGGCGGTCTGGCCTACCTCTACCTTCTGCGCTCCTGCTGCGCTGGTTGGGAATGCGACGCTATGTCCGAGCACAGCCTCCGGAGTTATCGTATCAGGGTACGCCGCTCCTTGGTAAAGGGTCACGTTGCCGCCGAGCAGCTTGTCCAATCCGCTGCTGGTTGTGCCTATTACCGTTACGGAGACGTTCTGGTTCCCTGCATACAGGCTGGCGCTTCCGGTAAGTATGGGCACTGCTTCCGTGACATTGGGAAGTGCGGCAATGCGCGCAAGGTCCACAGCTGTGAATCCTGTCGCCCCTCCGGATATCATCACTATAGACGTGGGCCCAAGGGAGTTGAGCTGCGAGCTTATGCTCTGGCTGATCCCTGCAGTAACGGAGGTGAGCGCGACTATCGCCGCCACGCCTATCATGACCATTACTATGGTCAAGGCTGTCCTTACCCTCTTCTCCCTAAGGTCCTTGTAGCTCAGCCAAAGGACGTCCTGCACTTTCATTTAAACCAATCACTTGTCCCTTGAGCGCAGGTCCTTCAGGCGCCTGTGCTCGTCCTTCAGAAGCCTGTGCCTCTTCCTCTCCATCAGATAGAGTATGGATACTACAATTACAACGATTATCAGTATCAGCACAAGTATGCCACCGCCGCTGCGCCTGTTTGCCGTCCTGATTTGCGTACCTCCAGGGCCAGCGATCACCAATCCATTCGCGTTTAGTGGCCTGCTAATCTGCACCGGCACATACACCACCGAGCTCAGGTTCTGCCTCAGGCTGTTCAGGTAGCTTATGCGCACCGGTATGGTGTAGTTGCCTGGCTTCAGGGATCCCTGCGACGAGAGCGTTATCGTAACCGGAGTCTGCGTATCGACCCCTATGTCTCCGACGAATACCGAATTGGAGCCGTATGGCACGAACCCCGGAGTGGGAAGGGCCGCTGCAGTTACCGCTGACGCCTTTGATGTTCCTATGTCCGTAAGCACCATGGAAACGGAGAATATGCTTCCAGAGGTCGGAACGCTCGGCGAGAGCGTTATGCTCGACGGCGTTATGTTTATGAGCCCGCTGGAGAGCACTATCGGATTGACGGACACCTGCTCAAGGCTCGTCCCGTTGTACAGGCTTATCGATATGTTTATCGGGAAGGATTGCGAGGCGTTGTTGTATACGAAAAGCCTCTGCGATATGTAAACGGTGCTGTGCGGCGATATTTTCCTTACCTGCACGGGCTGCGCCCCAAGGAAGGTCCCGTCATTTTGCGGCAGCGCCGAATGTATCGAGAGGTAGTTCAGCGTGGTGTTGCCCGTGTTCGTAAGCCCGAAGGTCACGTTCTGTACCATATCCGATACCAGGTATTCGGGTGAGACGTTAACGCCCAGCGCGGTTGGGCATGTCTCCGTGCCGAAGCTTATGTTCCTGACCTCGCTGTCAGAGTAGAGCGTAAGGTACTGGTAGTTGACCCCTATGCCTGTTGAAATGAGCGAGGTGGCATTGAGGCTAACGAATATGTGCATCGGCACTACCGTTGTGTTGTTGGCTGTCACGTTGACCGCGCTGACAGTTCCGTTGCCCACGGTATATGCGTATCTGGAGTTGACTACGCTCAGCTGGAGCGACTCCATTACTGCGGCGCCCCTCGGAGTCTTTATCGCTATCGGCACGCTGTTTATCATTCCCTTGCACAGTATTATCGAGTTCGTGCTTATCTGGAAATTGGGCGGCGGCGGGATCGGGGACGGGCCGCTAGTGCCCGCGAACGCCCCGGTCGCCAGGACCGTTGCCATTATCGTCATTGCCAGCAGCATGTTTGTCTTGTTCATTTCAATGCCTCTATTTTCTCTATCCTGCCATCCCTTATGTGGATGGCTCTATCGCAATACTTTGTGATATCAGGGTTGTGGGTTACCATGACTATCGTTACCCCGCTCTCCTTGCATATTTTCCTGAACAGCTTTATCACATCGTCCCCGGATTTCGTATCCAAATTGCCTGTGGGCTCGTCTGCCAGAACTAGGCTCGGGCTATTAACCAAAGCCCTGGCTATCGCGACCCTCTGCTGCTGTCCCCCGCTGAGCTGGGTCGGCTTCATCTTGCTCCTGTCCGATAGCCCCAACTGCGAGAGCATGTCGAGGGCCTTCTCCTCCCTCTCGTGCGGCGGGATGTCCGAGGCCATCATCGGCAATTCCACGTTCGCCTGCGCCGAAAGCCCGTTTATGAGGTTGAACGCCTGAAAAACGAAGCCCAGCTTCCTGTTCCTGAATGCGGCGAGCTTGTTGCCGTCCATCTCCGATGTGGCCATGCCATCTATGTATACCTCTCCCATCGTCGGCCTGTCTATGGTGCCAAGGACGTTCATGAGCGTTGACTTGCCGCTGCCTGATGGTCCAACTATCGCGGCGAATTCTCCCTCCTTCAATGTGAATGATACATCTATGAGCGCATCTACCTCGACGCTCCCGGATTTGTACACCTTAGATACGTCCCTGACAACAACTGCGTTCTTCCAGGAATCGCGTACCATTGAAAACCCCAACAGTGATATTATTTACCTCATTCCCATCTTTTAAACCTATGCAATTTGTTAGGCTATCTGCAATGAACCTATGCGTTTATTTAATGCAGGTTTCCCTTACCATGCATGGCGGCGCACGGGGAAATCCAAATGGGTTTCAGAAGCGCAGCAGAGCTTGAGGCGTGGCTTGGGAAGAATCACTCGAGGTCGAATGGCCTGTGGCTCAAGGCGTACAGGAAGTCAAATGGCCCAAATGCCCTGAAGACATCAGATATAATCGATGCGCTGCTGTGCCATGGCTGGATAACAGGGCTGGCGCGCAAAGGAACCGACGAGTATACCTTGTGGTGGATATGTCCTCGAAGGAAAGGTAGCCTCTGGTCGAAGGTCAACAAGGCCCATGCGGAGCGTTTGATAAGGGAAAAGCGCATGAGGCCCTCCGGGATGCTCGAGGTGGAGCGCGCCAGGGCCGACGGCCGATGGGAACGCGCATATAGCCCCCAGAGCTCTGCATCTCTCCCGAAGGACTTCCTGACCGCGATGTCGCGGAACAGGAAGGCGAATGCATTCCTCAAGACATTGAACCGCGGCAATGTATACTCGATAGTGTTCAGGTTGGAGACCGCTACAACGAAAGAGAAAAGAAAGGCTAAAATATCGAGCATAATAAAAATGCTTGAGGAAGGCAGAAAGTTCCACTGAAATCCTGCACAATCCTACATGCATAATTCGGCAACAATGCAATGTGATACGTTGAATGAGAACAGGATACTTTTCATACTTGTGCTGGGCACGCTCATGGGTGCGGTAGACACGACGATAGTGCTGCTTGCGATACCTGCGATAACTCAGGGCCTGCATACCGGATTGGCCACTACAATATGGACGATAATCATATACCTTCTGGTGCTTGCGATCTCCACGACCCAATTGGGCAGGATAGGGGATATGTACGGCAGGAGCAAGATGTTCAACGTAGGGTTCGCGGTATTCACATTCGGCTCCTTGCTTTGCGGGCTGGCACCATCGGGAGGAGCGCTTGTAGGCTTCAGGGCATTGCAGGCGATAGGCGGAGCATTGGTTGAGGCGAACAGCGGCGCGATAATCGCGGATACATTCGCAAGGGACAGGAGGGGCCGTGCATACGGATATACGAGCCTTGGATGGAGCATTGGCGCGGTTCTTGGAATAGTCCTGGGAGGAATAATAACCACGTTCGTGGGATGGAGGTTCATATTCCTCGTCAACGTGCCGATAGGTATAGCAGCGACGATACTTGGCTTCAAGTACGTCAAGGACAAGAACATTACAAGGGCGAAGATGGACCTTCCGGGAATGACCACCCTCGCCGCGGCCCTTGGTTTGATATCCTACGGGCTCGTCAACTTCGCGTCGATAGGCGCCAACACGCTCAACATGGCCATGGTAGCGATAGGCGGGATTCTTATACCGGTATTCATATATCTGGAGTCCATTGCGGCAAGCCCTATGATAAACCTCAATGCCTTCAAGCACAAGGTGCTCAGGTACTCGATCTTCGCATCCTTCCTGCAGGCGCTTGCATACCTGTCGGTCACGTTCCTGATAATAATGTACCTGCAGGGAATACGTGGTCTCTCCCCGTTCTTTGCGGCCCTCGTTCTGGTCCCAGGCTACATAGCGAGCAGCATATTGGCCCCGAGGATGGGAAAGCTGTCCGACAAGATAGGCGCAAGGATACTGGCGACCGCGGGAATAGCGCTCATGGCCACCACTGTTCTCGTATACCTAACATTGACTGTGAGCAGCAGCCTATACATCATAATTGTCGCAACGATAATATCTGGAATCGGGTCTGCGATGTTCTGGCCCGCCAACAGTAGCGCGGTGATGGCGCATGCCTCGCAGGAGAGCCATGGCAGCATTTCCGGGCTCTTGAGGACCATGGGCAGCATAGGCACCCTGGGCAGCTACGTGCTGTCTATAACCGCTGCCTCGCTCGCTGTATCAAGGACAACTGCATTCAAGATATTCATAGGTACGTCAACACTCATAGGAGGGGTATCCAAGAAATTCCTTGTCGGGATAGATGCGGCATTGATAGTATCGTTTGTATTGCTGGTAATAGCGGGATTGCTCTCGTCGTTCAGGGGCAAGGATGAAAGGTCCGCGCCGCAGCCTGCGCACCATGGCAAGAATTGATCCTGCCATTATGGCAACAGCTTCTCCCTGCTTATCAATCTGCCTGATGCCTTGAGGAATGCCAGCGAGGCCATGGCTATCACGATTGTCACGATGATGTCCGCGTGCAATGCAGCCTCAAACGGCAGCAGTACAGCGGTGACGTACGCAGGCACTGTCGCTAGCCATCCGACGAGGAATCCAAGGGGCTGGTTGCTTCCCGCCCTTGTCTTCTGCAATGAGCTGAATGCCATCATCGCCATTACCATGAAAGCCAGCACCGCAAGGGCGAATGGGAGGGTAATAAGCTGCACCGGTAGCAGCAGCGCCGCGGCCGCAGTCCCGTAAATAATGCTTATGTAAATTATGTCCAGCACCACGAAGGCCGATTCTATCATCAGTGCGAGCAGGAGCGTCGCCTTCAGGTACCTCATGTATATGTTCCTCTGCGTCATCCCAAGGGATAAGAAGTACTCGAATACCCCGTTGTTCTTGTCGTAGACGAAAAGTATCAGTACCGAGGTAGATACCATCAGCGCGGGTATCATGTCAAGTGGAACCGCGACGAACGGTATTCCGGAGCCCTTGCCCGAGGTCGCTATTTTTGCGATGGAATTGGCCGCGATCGCATTCGCCGCAGCGGAGTTCGATGCGATGGAATTGGATGCATTGTGGCTTACTCCTGAATAGTATGCAGGGTTCCACACCACTATTGCGAGGGCCATGAACACCACTGTCATTATTGCGTAGGTCTTGCTTATCCCGAGGGCCCTCCTTATCGTGACTATGGTCGGGGAATTACCTATGCCCTTCCTTGGAAAATCGCCCATATCAATCGCCACCGCTGCCGAACAGCTCCTGCAATGGGTTGTCCAGCTCCCTCATCTCTGTGACAAGTATCCCCTTCTCCACTATCTTCCTGAGCGCGAACCCCGCATCCTCCGGCTTCGATACCGTCAGCACATAGTAACCGCTGCTGTCCTTCCTCGCATCCACTATGCCTGTTATGTCCTTGGATGCCTTTATCCCTACCCTGTATTCCTTTGACCTTATGTTGGATATCTTGTCGAACATTGCCAGCTTCCCTTCCTTTACGAGTATCAGGTTCATGCCTATGTCGCTCGCTTCGTACAGATTGTGCGATGAATATAGGACAAGCTTGTCCTTGCTGAGTTTGAGTATTATGTCCCTTATCTCCTTGGATAGTCCGGGATCAAGGTTTGCCGTCGGTTCGTCAAGCAGGTAGAGGCTCCTCTCCTTCAGGAATACCTTAGCTATTGAAACTCTCTTCTTCTGTCCCTGCGAAAGCTCCGATATCCTCTTGTTCCTCATGTCGTCAAGCCCCAGCATGCCTATTACTTTCTCGGGATCCCCCCCCTCAATCTGCGAATAGAACTCGAGCGCCTGCCATACGCTCATCTCTTCGGGAAGCGCATTGAAGTGGGAAAGATAATTTATGCTGCCTTTAAGCTCACTGGAGGATATCTCCTTGCCGTCAAGAAGCACCCTGCCCTTCATAGGCTCCAGTATGCCGGCAACCGTCCTGAAAAGGGTCGTCTTTCCCGCGCCGTTCGGCCCGAGAACCACGTAGACCGATGATTCCTTGGCGGTGAAGCTTATGTTGTGCAGCACTGCCTTGCCCTCGTAACCGGAATCTACACCCTCAAGTTGCAATGTGTGCATGCAACAACCTTAATCCAGCATATAACTCAAAACAATAATAAAAGGGTGTGCGACACGCGAGCAATAGCGCATGCACATCATGTCCGCATCGTGCTTTTCTGCCTTGTACGCACCGGTGCATCATGCCTAAGGAACCGAGATTCCTCTACCTCCTCGATAGCCTTTGCCTTACCTCAATCTCGTCTCTTCCACCTACCTGATCCCCAAATCGATTTTAGGCCCATGTTCATCCATCCTAGCGCCAACATTTAGTTATCAATCCAACTAATATACCGCCTTATAGTCGCACCCAGCGTTTTCGATTAAACCTTTCCAAAAAGGTTACGCACCCAGACCCGCTTGCGGGTTTGTCGCCGGATTTGATGAGAGCTTCTTGATTAAACTTCTTTCCCAAAGAGTTTAGTGGACTCGGCGGGAATCGCACCCGCGGCCTTTCCGTTGCGAACGGGTGAGAGTCCCGTAGCTTTCTCGTCTAGCTTTTGTGTCATTCAAGCACCGTAGAATTTATTTTCGTTAAATGCGAACATCTGTGTCTTCGCACACAGATTATACCGCATTTAGAAATATAAACAGATACGGTGCGAATACCAGCTATAGCCGCACCCAGTGTTTTCGATTAACCTTTCCAAAAAGGTTACGCACCCAGACTTTTTAGTAAAGCTTTTCGTAAAAAGGTTTCGCAACTAGGTAACCCGTAACCCTATGCCACGACAGCTCGTGCGTTGCCAACGCAACTTACGAGGTCTACCGCTCCAA
>CAYSQH010000026.1:0-9551 GCA_964433165.1 Microcaldota archaeon | reverse complement strand
ATGTGAAAGAACTCTTATAAATGTTCGGTTATTAATCTAATCTACTATAATACAAGCCAGCAACAAAGCATAGGCACACCATACTATTTTACGGTTCAGTATAACACTAACTACGGACACGGTACGGGCGTGCTCACACTAAAAGCTTCGTAGAAAATGTTAGCATAGATAAGGTTCAAATTCTCTGCAATCCGAACGCTAGTGGCTTAAATATCTTGCACGGCTATAATTCATGGTTCAGATGAACCTGCTTGGGCTTAGAATCTTGTGTTGTTTTTGGTGTGAAATATGGCTAGGAATATAGGCGTGAAGTAGCTAGAAAACACTCTCGATCCCTTAGCGGGTTCGAGAGTTTAAATCTCTCTCTCCGCAGGGCGCTTCCGCTTATCTCTTTTTCCGCCCGTGTGCATCCGCACGGCCTGCTCACGCGTCGGTGAGCGAGGCGCTCGCGTTCGCTATGTAGCCGCTCGGGTTCACGAGTACATAGCTGTCGTCGATTCCCGTCGCGTCGCCATGCGTGCTGTCATCAGTTAGGTACCTGTCGACGTAATAAAGGCTGTATCCCGGGTGCACGGTCACATTGTACACCGCATTCGTCGCCGGGAAGTCGAGCGCCACGATGACCAAGCCGTTTGCCATCGTCGTTTCCGATTCACTGAAATCGGACATCACTATCTGCGCGGATGGGCTGTTGGACTTGCTTGGATATACCATGTAAGCATGGGGCGCATACTGCGAGCCGTTGAACATGCCATACGATGTCAGGCTGTTCTGCGTGGACGATGCCGCCGCGTGTCTCCTCATCCCGCCCACCGCGGCGAACGCTCCGATTATCACCAATACTGCCACAACAGCAGCGACTATGTATGCCACACCGCTCTTCATCCAATCACATGTATAAATCTCATGATAATAATAAGAACCGTCCTTTCATGCCATCCTGAACCCGTCAGCGGGCAGGTGCCTCATTATCTCGTCTATGTCCCCGTAGCCCAGCCTTTGGGCAATCCTCTTGGCGGCATCGGACTTTCTGAAGTTGCCCTGCGTTACCCTAACATGGGCTACGCTCCCAAGCCTTTCCGATTCCCTTTCGAAGGTAGATTCGGGTACGGTGAAAAGCCTTCCATCGCTCACGTACATCACGAGCGACAGCACGTTGTCCCTGTACCACTCCCTCTCGCCGCTGAGAAGGAAGCTTCCGGTGCCAAGGGACCCCTTCGCGCTGGACTTGCTTACCTGCTCCCTCCTCATCGCGTATACGTCTATGGTCCTGAGGCCCTGCTTCCATGCGCTGGAATGGCACGCGGCGAACTGTGCAGCCTCGACTCTAGGCTGCCTTCCAGACCCTGCACCGTCCTTCAGCACTACAAGGTCCGCGCCGAATATGTCAGCATGGAAGAACAGGTCGGAATCCTCGAAATACCTTGAGTTGACGAGCTCGTTCTGCTTCGCGTCCCTGCCGCCTATCGCGAGCATGCCATCGCTCGTGAAGAACCAGTGGAACTTCTCGTACCACTCCCTTTTCTTAAGCGTTATGACCCTCGGGGCCTCGGCCACGAGCATGCTCGACTTCTCGAGGCGCTCCTCGAGATCCCTCACCGCCCTCTCCGCGCCCTGCCTCTTCAGCACAAGCTTCTTCGCCTTCTTGTAATACTCGTCCGCGTTCTCCTGCGCGGACTTCGTGAAGTCTAGCTCTATCTCCATCTCAGATCAGCGAGAGCGATCCCGTTATGATAAGCGATATCACTATTGCAAGGACGAATCCCACCACTCCTATGAGGAGTATGCCGAAGATTATCAGCTTCGCCGCCTTGCTGAACTCGTCCCTTCCGGGCTTGTAGCTTATGCCCATAACGTGCTTCGAATTGTCCACGAACTTGTTGAAAGACTTGCCTATGCTCACAGCATCGCCAGAACTATTGGGGAGAGGTATATTTAATATTTGCACCGCGCAGCCTTTATAAACAGCTCAACGGATATATAATCATGGAAAGGGGGATACTCATACACTTCGGCGAGATATGGCTGAAGGGGCGCAACAGGGGTTCATTCATAGGCATGCTGCACCGCAATATAGCCGCGGCCATATCCGAGGAGGAGCACGGTCCGTTGAGGCGGATGCGGGACAGGTTCTTCCTCGAGCTGAATGAGGGCTCCAATGAGGATGCGATGGTCGGAAGGCTGTCTAGGGTATTCGGCATAAGCAGGATATCCCCCGCAGTAACGTGTGCCAATGACCTTGCATCGATAACGAAGACCGCCAATTCGCTGCTCGGCAAGGGCAGCACCGTAAGGATAATCGCCCACAGGTCTGTCAAGGACCTTGATTTCGACTCCTCGCAGATAGTTAAGCACTTCATAGACAATCAGAAGGCGCTGAAATTCGGGATAGACAAGCTTGCATCCGACCACCTGTACATAAATGCCGCCAGGGGCATGGCATTCCTTTACACGAATAGGATACCCGGCGCTGGGGGCCTACCTGTAGGATCCTCCGGCAAGGCGGCAATACTCCTTTCCGGCGGGATAGACTCGCCCGTGGCGTCATACTACTCCATGAAAAGGGGGCTTGCGCCCGTCTATGTCCACGTCCATGCGTTCCCCAACAACGACGACGGGCAGTTGTCGAAGATAAGGGACCTAATGGGCTCGCTGTCCGGCTATTCGGGAAAGGCAACCGCATACATCATGCCTGGGCATGTCTTCCAATCAGCGGCGCTCAAGGTCCCGAGGAAGTACGAGCTGGTAATGTTCAAGCTGTTCCTGTACAGGTTGGCGGCGCGGATAGCAAAGAAGGAGGGTGCGGACTGCCTCGTCGGGGGGGAAAGCCTGGGGCAGGTTGCGTCGCAGACGATATCGAACATTGCCGCGTCCCAGCAGGGGATAAGGCTTCCCATACTGCGGCCATTGATAGGGATGGACAAGCAGGAGATAATAGACACGGCAAGGAGGATAGGCACCTATGGCATATCGATAGAGAAGTACAGGGACGTGTGCTCCATAGCCGCAAGGAACCCGGCAACGCGAAGCCCGCAGGATGTTGTGAAGCGGTTGTGGAAATCCGCATCGATGGACGCGGCGGTCGGAGCAACGCTGAGGAAATCCTCCGCAATCAGCCTGTAATGCGCCTGAGCGCCTCATCGCAATCAACGTGCAATGAATACCTCTTGATGAAATATTCCGTTATGTTCTTCACGTCCCTCCTGAGGAACTCCCCGGAATTCGGGTGCCTCAGCACCACGGCCTGCCCGAAGTCTATGAGCACAGGCCTGCCCTCGTGTACGAGTATGTTGTATTCGCTGAGGTCTGAATGCACCAGGTTCCCCCTGTATAGTTTTCCCACCTGCTCCAGCACCCTGTCCAGGAATTTGCCAGGGTCGTTGAGAACCGCCTCCTTAAGCCTCGGTGAGGGCCTTCCATCTGCATCGCCAATGAACTCCATAGCGAGTATGCTCCCGTTGGCCATGTAGGGTTCAGGGGCACTGACGCCGGAGTCCCTTGCTATGCGGAGGTTCCCGAGCTCCTTCATGCACCATGCCCTAATTATGTTCCCGCGGTTGAGTCGCATCCTGGAGAACCTCGGGTCCCCTGTAAGGTAATCGGACATCTTGAAGAACGAGGAGGTCTCGACCCTGAAGAACTTTACTATAACGTAATCGCCCTTGACATCCCCTGAAGCTCCTGGGCTCGCTATGTATACGTCGGATTCCTTGCCCCTTGCGGTTATGAACTCCAGTTTATCTACTATGCCCTTGTTGTAGAACTTGCTAAGCAGCTTCATGGTCTTCATGTCGAATATTCCGGTGTCTACCTTGTCCCTCTCCTTCTCCCTGTGGACATCCCTGTCCGGCATCTTTCTCCTGCTTACCCTCCTTGCCATATGAGCACCGGATACGGAATATATTTTAAGCCTTGCACTATAATAATTAGCATAAGCATTGGCTACCGGCTTCTGCTGTAAACATACATATTACTGGTATTAATGAGAAACATATACGAGAGCAAGCACTACAGGAAATTCATATTCATACCCGTCGCGCTGCTCCTGATAAGCCTCTACTTCATACCTCATATACAGCTAGATTCAACGCTAAAGGGGGGCATAAGCGTGCAGATAGTCACCAACTCGTCATACAACGTAAGGACTTTGACATCGATGGTGGATTCCAGGATCCCAGGGGCACAGGCCAGCGTATCAAGATCCCCAGGTGGGCTGTCCATAACGATGGCTGAGAATTCAAGCCTGTCCGCCGCGCAGTCGTATCTAATATCGTTCTACAGCGCCTACAGCAACTACTCCGCCTACACGCTAAACATAACCACCTCCGGCGCGCAGCTGAAACAGCAGCCGGGCAACTCCACCCTGAAGTCGATGATAAACTCATCGCAAGCAGGGCAGCAGAAGTCGATAACCGCGATGCAGGCATCGATCTCCGGGGAGCTTGGGGAGCTCCAGCCGTTCATAGGTATTGTGCATTACAATGCCAGCGATTATGCCAACATGCCCAACGTGGCGAAGAGCAGCTACTCAAACGCATCCGCTGCATACAAGAACAGGGTGATAAGCAGCCTTCAGTCGGTAATCCCCTTCTCCTCCTATTCGTACAATGAGGTCACGCCTACACTGGGATCCTTCTTCCTGTCCCAGATGCGCAACATAATCATATGGGCCTTCATACTCATAGCCATAGCGGTATTCGCGATATTCAGGACTCCTATACCGTCTTTCGCTGTGGTGTTCGGGGCGGCCAACGATATAATAGTGGCCCTTGGCGCAATGGGCCTGTTCGGCATACCCCTTGGCATAGCATCGGTCGGCGGGCTCCTAATGCTTCTCGGATACTCTATAGACACGGACGTGCTGTCCGCCGTCAGGGTCCTAAAGAGGACGGAGGGTACCTCATCGGAGAGGGCATTCTCCTCATTCAGGACCGGTTCGACGATGACGATAACGGCGATAATATCGTTCGGGGTCCTGTTCGCGGTATCATATGCCGCGTTCATACCTACTTACCTTGAGATATCAGGGGTGGTGCTCGTCGGGCTGATCGCCGACCTCGCAACCACGTGGCTGTCGAACATGCCGATGATACTGTGGTACAAGCACAAGCTGGAGGGGAAGAAATGAAGCACAGCATCCGCGGCTATGTTACGGACAGGCGGATACTGCCTCTTATAATCATAGTCGTGGCGCTTGCGCTTCTCGACTGGCATTTCGGGGTGCATTTCGGGATAGAGTTCATAGGCGGAACCCAGATACCCGTTACACTCGAGCACTCGGTCAACGTAACCACGATGAGCTCGCTTATATCCGCGCTGCAGCAGAGGGTATCCACATTCGGGCTCAAGCAGGTGACCGTAGAGGGAATAGGCACCTCACACGTGTACGTCACGGTGCCAACAGTCTCGTCGTCGGAGATAAACCAGACTATATCCATAATAGAGAGCCAGGGAAGGTTCCAGGGAATCGTAAACGGAAAGGAGGCACTGAACGGCAGCGGCATAATAAAGGGTAGCATAGGCCCGTTGCAGCCAACGGTGTCAAACGGCACTGTTACGTGGATGGTAACGTTCTACCTAACTACCCCTGCGACGGGCAAGTTCACAAGGGCGGCCTTGGGGCAGGCGAACCAGCCCCTGTACATGTTTCTAGACAGGCCCGAAGCGGCAGTCATAATACTCAACCAGTCCAGCCTCGGGGATTCGACCATCGGGGTAAACAACCAGCAGGCGCTATCAGCGATGCAGTCAGCGCTGCAGCTCGGCAACCAGACTATACCAGTCATGGCGGTAACTGGATCCAACTCGAGCATAGGTAGCGTTGAGAGCTTCCTTAGGTCCAATGCCGGCAGGTACAGGACAGCGATAATACAGGCGGGGCTGGGTAACGGCATAATCTCAACTGCCGATTCAAGCAACTACACTGTCAAGGTGGAGAGCAGGGCAAACATGACCCCGCAGTACACGAAGCTCACGGTCAACCAGAGCATAGTGCAGTCCTGGCCGGTGGCCGGGCTGCTCTCATCGCCAATACTTTCGCCCTCGGTTACCAACGGAACCTCCGCCACGTCGAGCTACGAGATATCCGGAGTCGCGCCGCCAACCGGCAGCCTCACATCAAGGGAGGCATACGCGGCGAACCAGACTAAGACGATAGCCAGCATACTCAACGGAGGCGCGCTCCCGGTTGCGATAATCGCCGGCACTCCCACGACTATACCACCGACACTGGGCAGGGAGTTCCTTTACGTCAGCGGGATAGCCGGCGCGATAGCAATAGCGCTCGTGTCGCTCTTCATAGTCATAAGGTACAGGAAGATGTTCCTGATAATGCCGATACTAATGACAACAGTGGTAGAGCTCTTCATAATAGTCTCGATAATCGGGCTGATAGGCACGATAGACCTGTCGGCGGTCGCGGGAATGATAGCGGTGATAGGAACCGGAATGGACGCCCAGATAATAATCACTGACGAGATGCTGGGCAAGGGCGAGGGCGGCTCCGCCAAGACGGTCCTTGGCCATGCGTTCTACATCATATGGGCCGACGCGATACTCCTAGTGATAGCCATGCTGCCGTTGTTCTTCTCTACGTCGCTAGTTACCGTTGTAGGGTTCTCCGAGTCGACTATAATAGGCGCGTTCCTCGGGGTCCTGATAACAAGGCCCGCATACAGCGCTATACTCAGCAGGCACTACGCGGAATGATCCGCAGTGCAGCAAGTCAACTGGTGTGCCTGCGTGCTCACCGCGGCCTCCAGCAACCTTTTTATCCCTGAGAATTCAATACTACTGAATAATATGACGATATACTGCCCGCTGTGCAACAGGTCCAGCGATGAGTTCAGGTTCATAGGCAACTTCTGCGAGCCGTGCATAATCGAGAAGCTGGAGCGCAAGCTCCCACCAGATATCAGGATATTAACCTGCAGGTTCTGCGGAAGGGTAAAGGAGGCGAGGAACACCTTTGCACCAATAAACAACGCATCCCTGGGCAAGGCGCTGAAGAGCGGGATGAAGGTCGACTACTACGTAAAGGCGAAGTCCCACGACCCAAAGAACATCGAGGCGGTGTTCATTGCAGAGGTGGACGGCGAAAAGGTCTCGTTCAGGAAGGCGCTGCCGTACAAGATATATCATGAAACATGTCAAAAGTGCTACAGGATAAGCTCCGGATACTACGAGGCTGTCGTGCAGCTGAGGGGCAACTGGGAGCGCATAAACAACCTTATAACGAAGCTGACGAGGTACATAGAGCGCAGGAACGGTTTCGTGGCCAAGGTGGATAACATAGAGGGCGGCAAGGACGTCTACACGAGCGACAAGCTGATGACTGCCGAGTTCTTCCACGACTACGACCTGAAGCCAAAGAGGTCCTATAGGCTCTATGGCATGAAGAAGGGCAAGCGCGTCTACAGGAATACCTACTCCCTAAGGTTCGAGTAGCGCCAAGCTTATTATTCATTGGTTCCAATACAGAGGCATGGACTACGTTCTTGTGTGCAATGCCTGCGTAAAGAGGGCAACGAAGGGCAGCTTCAAGTGCGCAAAGTGCGGCTCGGTACTGGAGGTAAGGTACAGGTACTCAAAGACATACCTCAGCAAGGCTGGCAGGGGGATATTGAGATACTCCCAACTGCTGCCATCAGGGAAATTGGTAAGCCTGGGAGAGGGGAGGACTCCTTTGAGGAGTCTGAGTATCGGCGGCGCAGTAGTCCTTGTCAAGATAGAGACCAGGAATCCGACAAGGACATTCAAGGACCGTGGCTCCGCAGTTGAGATATCGAAGGCCCTGGAGGCAAAAGCATCAAGTATATGCGCCGCATCTACCGGCAACATGGGCCTGTCCCTCGCCCATTATGCGAGAAGGTTCGGCCTCGGGTGCACGATATTCATGGGGAAAGGCTCCAACGGGGAGAAGGTGCGGAAGATAAAAGGGGAGGGCGCGGCAGTGAGGTACGTGAACGGTGACTTCAATACAGCGCTCAATGCCGCGGAGCTGCAGTCATTGGATGATGGCTCCTTCCTATGCGGGGATTATCACTTCAGGAAGGAAGGGCAGAAGACGATAGCATTCGAGATCGCCGAGCAGTGCAATGGCAAGGTTCCAGAATACCTGTTCCTGCCCGTTGGGAACGGCACGCTCTTCTCAGGGGTATGCAAGGGATTCAAGGAATTCATGCGGTACGGGTTGGTTGGCAGCCTGCCCAGGCTTGTAGCGGCGCAGTCCGATAGATGCGATCCTGTGGTAAGGGCGTACTCGTCAAGGACGAAGGTGAAATACATAAGGCCCCGCACCAAGGCTGATGCGATAGCCGTTGGCTATCCGACATTCGGCAAGGAGGTTCTTGACTCTATACGGTTCACGAGGGGTTCTGCAGTGAGCGTCTCAGAGGATGAGATCAGGAAAGCGATGTCATTGCTGGCAAGGCATGGAATCAGCGCCGAGATGTCCGCGGCAACCGGCATGGCAGGCTTCCTGAAAGCGAGGGACAGGCTCAAGGGAAAGAGCGTGGCCATAGTCGTCACGGGAAACAACGAGGAAAGCGCATAGTAAGCCCCGGGAGGGCTCGAGCAACTGGAGTACCACGCACTCGAATTTTGGGCATGGTATTTACCAAATTGGTCGGTCTGACAGATTATATATTGGTTGTGATTAGGGCAAAGCATTAGGTATAAGCAAACTGGTCTCCTTTCCACTCAATTTAAGATGTAGTGGTCATCTTTATTCCTGGAGAATACTCCAACCGCTTGCGGTGGGGTTACATCTTTCGATGAATTCAATGCGTTGCTTATTCCTCAATAAGCCCCACCTCTTGAGGTGGGGTTGTTGACCTTTTCATGCTGACGTTTTTCATGTTCTTTCCTGAGTAAAGATGTAAAAAGTTGAACCCCGTTTAGGCCTTGGTGATCATATTCTGATCTTAGATTTTGCACGTAAGGTTCGTTCACTCCTAAATACTTTATAACGCCACCCGCTGACCTTATTTCTTTAGATATGGCTAATTGGGTTTGTCTCTCTTCAAGAGAATGTGTAAAAAGCGAATCTATCTCTTTCATAACATACACATAATTACTGGAAACAAAACCGATGTTGGGTAATTTACCATTCTTAAGGTGATGCTCCAACTCCACGCCAACATATAACACAGACATCTGAAGGAATTTATAGTCAAATTTGGTTAATTCTTCATCTGGTTTTATATCTCTAGCTTTGTAATAAGCATCTATGAATGCGTGCGCTACTGGTCTAGTTTTTGTCATATCGAGCAAATCATCATAACTTTTCCTTGCTTCATATGCACAAATTACAAAATACCCGTTATAACTTTTGGCTGGATTATCATAGTATTCAAAATAATGGTTCAGGAAGTTTTTTGGATCTAATTTTATTTCCTTTCCATTTATTGCTGGATCTGAAAAGACATTTCCAGTATACACCGCACTTTCTCTTCTGTATAATCTACGCTGATAGGAATCAAAGAATCTTTTACCCTCTTTACAGTAGTTCCGAAAAGGAAGTGTTAGAACTGACGTGACACATCTATTTT
>CAYSQH010000025.1:0-9777 GCA_964433165.1 Microcaldota archaeon | reverse complement strand
GTCATACCTGTCGCACAATTCCCTTAGGAACTTGAGGTACCCCGGTTTTGGCATTATCCCTGCGGCATTGCCCATTATCGGCTCAAGTATTATCGCTGCAACCCTTTTGTGGTGCCGCCTGACCGTCTGCTCTATGGCATCGAAGTTGTTAAAGGTCTCAACGATGACGAGCTTGCTTATGCTCTTCGGGATTCCAAGGGACTGCGGGTAGGGCCTTATCTTCGTGTCGTATGGCGGATCCGTCGAATATAGCAGGTAGTCGTGCCCCCCGTGGTAGTGGCCCTCGAACTTGATTATGATGTCCTTGCCCGTGTACCCCCTTGCAAGCCTTATCGCATGCATTGTCGCCTCGGTTCCCGTGACCGAGAACCTGACCATCTCCGCGCACGGAACCATCTTTATTATCTGCTCCGAGACCTTGAGCTCAAGCTCGTTGTCGAGTGCGTATACCGTCCCCTTCTTCTCCTCTTTCCTTATCTCGTTGATCACCTTGGGGTAGCTGTGCCCCAGTATTATCGGGCCGAAGCCCAGCCTGTAGTCTATGTACTTGTTCCCGTCAACATCCCAGATGTGCGATCCGTACGCCCTCTTCGCGAATATGGTGCATGGGGTGTATATCGGGCAGAACCGCGCCGTCGTCCACAGCCTCGCATTCGAGCTGGCGCCCCCCGGCATGACCTTGAGCGCCTTCGAGAACAGCCTCATCGATTTTCCTATTCTCAGCCTGTTGTTTTTCGGCATCATACCACTATGCTATCACTATTGGCTTTATGTTCGTGAACTCCAGGAGCCCGTACCTGGAGAGCTCCCTACCTATGCCGCTTTCCTTTATCCCTCCGAAGGGTATCCTCGGGTCTGACTTCACGATTCCGTTTACGTACACGAGGCCGGCCTGCAGTTTCCTTGCTATTTTCTCTCCCCTATCCGAATCCCTGGTCCATACGCTGGCCCCGAGGCCGTACCTGGTCGAATTCGCTATCCTTACCGCGTCATCCTCGTTCTTCGCGACGATTATCGACGAAACCGGACCGAAGACCTCCTCCGTGGCCACGCGCATCGTCTTCTTCACGTTGGTCAGCACCGTGGGCTCGTAGAAGTATCCCTTGCCATCAATTCTCCTGCCCCCGCATTTCGCCTCCGCCCCCTTGGAGATGGCCTCGCCAACCTGCGATTCAAGCTTTTCCAGCTGCTGGAAATTCGCGAGCGGGCCGACCTCGGTATTCTTGGACCTCGGGTCGCCCACCCTGACAGCCCTTGTCAGCTGCACCAGCCTCTCTGTGAATTCCTCCGACGCCTTACTAACCACTATGAACCTCTTGGCGGCTATGCAGCTCTGCCCCGAAGATATGTTCCTGCCCTCCTTCGCCTTCTCGCATGCGAGCTGCATGTCAGCATCATCAAGGACTATGAACGAGTCGGAGCCCCCTAGCTCCAGTACGCATTTCTTTATGGAGCGCGCCGCCGTCCTTGCGATCTCCCTGCCTGCGTCTATGCTTCCAGTGACTGATACCCCGTTTATGTACCTGCTGCTTATCATTCTCTTGACCGCGGCGTGGTCGGTTATTACCGTCCTGAAGACATCCTTCGGGAAGCCTGCCGCCGCGAACGATTCCTCTATCGCCATGGCGCACATTGGGACGGAATTGGAGTGCCTTAGTATTACCGCATTGCCCGCGCACATCGCTGGGACGGCGCATCTGAGCGCCTGCCAGAACGGGAAGTTCCACGGCATCACCGCAAGGACTGTGCCGATCGGTTCGAATGATACTATCGTCCTCTTCGCCTCGGTTTGCACCTCTTCGTCACGCAGCCATTCCTCCGCATTGGTGGCATACACCTCGGCCACCCAGGCGCATTTCTCCACCTCGGAAACGGACTCCCTTATGGACTTCCCCATCTCCGCGGTTATGAGGCCTGCATATCTGTCCTTGTTGGCGCGCAGCGTAGCTGAGAGCCTCCGCATCAGGGATGCCCTATGAGTGACGTGAAGCGCTCCCCATTCCCCTGCGGCGGAACTAACGTCAATGCATATGCGCTCCAGGGGCTCCCTGGCGAACTCCTCGAACTCGCCATTGGTCTCCAGCGTTGCGGGGTTTACGGATTTTATTTTCATGCCGAGCATCCAGAATCTTTAAAGATACTGCTTCTGAGAAAGATTATTTATATGGCATTGGTGGTGCGGAAGCTACTTGTCCCCATATACTACATAGTGCCACGGCTTCCTGTCGAGGCCCGACCTGTCAACGTATATGTGCTTAATCCTTGTGTACTCCTCAAATGAATATGCTGAAAGGTCCTTGCCGAATCCGCTCTGCACGAACCCCCCGTGGGGCATCTCGCTTACCAGCATCCCGTGCTCGTTTATCCACACGGTGCCGAAGTTCAGCCTGCCCGCCACGTCCATGAGCTTCGTTATGTCGCTTCCCCACACCGACGCGGCAAGGCCGTATACGACGTCGTTAGCCTTCTCGACTGCTTCATCAATCTTATTGTATTCCAGGACCGCAACGACCGGCCCGAATATCTCCTCTTTGCATATCCTCATATTCTGCTCTGCATCCGTGAATATCGTTGGCTTGAAGTAGAATCCTTTCTTTAGCGCCTTGGGCCTGCTTCCGCCGAACTCCAGTCTTGCGCCCTCTTCCAATCCCGACTTTACGTACTCCTCCGTCCTGGACCGCTGCTTCTCAGACACCAGTGGCCCCATGTCGGTATGCTCCTTTGACGGGTCCCCTATCCTTATGCGCCCCGCCTTGCGTACGAGCAGCCTGACGAGCCTGTCCCTGTCCTTCCTGTGGACGAAGACGCGGGTCGTTGCGGTGCAGTCCTGTGCGGTGTTCCAGAAGGCGCTGACTACCGCTCCCTCTGCGGCCGCCTCCAGCCTCGCCCCCGGGAGCACTATGAATGGGGCTTTGCCCCCAAGTTCAAGATGGACCTTCTTGAGGTTCGAGGATGCGTACCTCATTATATCCTTGCCCGTTGAGATGTCTCCTGTAAGCGCTATCATGTCAACCTTGCCGCTGGATGCCAATTCTTTCCCTATGATCTCTCCGGGGCCGGTAACGACGTTGAGGACCCCTTTTGGAAGCAGCTTCTCGGTGAGCTTTGCGAAGCTTAGGAGCGATAGTGGAGTGTAGCTCGCCGGCTTTATCACAAGGGTATTTCCCGCAGCGAGGGCAGGCGCAAGCTTCCATATGGCTATGTACAGCGGATAGTTCCATGGGACGATCGCCGATACGACCCCTACGGGCTCCCTTGATATGATGCTGGTCCCGATTCCGGAATAGTTGGCAGATGCCTTGCCATCAAGGTTCCTGGCCATTCCGGCGAAGAACCTAAGGTTGTCGATTATGAAAGGCAGATCGGACTCCCTTGCGTATCTTATGGTCTTGCCGACATTCTCGGATTCGATCCTTGCGATATCAAGCCTGTTCCTCTCCACGATGTCCGCCATAGCCCAGAGGATCTTTGACCGTTCAGCCGGGGTCTTGGAGCCCCATGGTCCGTTGTCGAACGCCTCTCGCGCGGCGTCTATCGCTCTTCGGGCGTCGTGAACAGTCCCTTTTGGAACCGTTGCGATGCGCTCCTCCGTAGCGGGGTTTATAATGTCGGAGGTGCTGCCGTCGTGCGAGCCGCACCAGCTTCCGTTGATGAACATCCGGTAGCTCCTCATCAATGAGGATAAACTTGATACCTATAAAAATGGATACGTTGGCCTCTAGTTCCCAGAATCGGGAACCTGTCCAGTTACGAACTTGTACCTTCTTTCGCTCGACGGCATCGGTACCCCAAAGCTGTACGTGAACTTTGTGTCGCCTATCATGTAGCCTATGTTGGAATATGCGGTCCCTGTCATGAAACTGCACTTCACGAAGGAACCTATAACGCTGCCGTTTAGTTCCATGATATCGGCGGAGCCAAATTTCGAGTATATGCCAGCGGAAACCATGTATCCTCCTTTGCCCACGTACTTCTGCTCTATCTGCACCGATGAGTCGGAGAATACGGAAATCGGCGAATTCTCCGTGCTGAGATATGTGACATCCCTGAGCGGCACGTGCTTTCCAGCTGTCTCGTATACCTCCGTCATGTATCCTGTGAAGCTGCCGAGCTTGTCCTGGCCATAGGCAAACGTAAACCCTTTGCCAAGCTCACTTGGCACTTTTATTGTAATTGATTCATTGCTGTCAAGGTCCTTGGCGCTTGCAGTTATCCCGTTCTTCGATTTGAACCTAAGCTTGAGCTGTATCCTGTCATGCTCCTTGATCGGCTTGGGGAATTGGTAAAGCACCATCGGGCTGCCTACGTCCCCGTTGTATACCTGCAGGAATATGCCGAACTCCGCATCAGTTTTCTTCTCGCCATTGCTGTTGCCCTTGGCAACATATCCGTCTCCCATGAGATCGATCACGCCAATCTGTACCCAGGATCCCTTGTCCGTAAGTCCATTGAGGATGTACATTGCGTACTTTACTTTTGGATCTGTCTGCTGCACAGCATCAACAGTGCATTTCAGCTCCACGCCTCCTGTGGTAGTCTCTCCAGTCTGGAAATCATGCAGTCCCCCCTTAGCCGTGCCGAACGTAACCACTGGCCTGCTCCCGAACCACGTCTGCCTCATGTCTATCTTGGTCTGCTGCAACTGGCTGTGCTGCGCACCGTATGAGGCAAGCACGAGAGCGGACGATGCGGCAAGAGACAGCGCCGCCATTTTGGCCGTACCTGCAGCCTTCCTGAGCATGGACATTTCCGCGCGCATGCCATGGCCGGACCGCACCCTGCCTGAAGAGTCGTCGCGATGACCCGATTGCATCTCCCTAGTGCGCTCCAAGAAATTCCCAGCATATCTCGCGTAGCTTCTCATATTTAAGCATTGCTGGCATGTGGTACAGGCGGCGGTTAAAAGGCTTTATATCCTTTGCAGGGGTAATAACCACATGGAGGCGGAATTCGGCATAATAGGCGGCTCAGGCTTCTATTCGCTCCTTGAGGATGCGGAGAGGATTGACTTCGAGACGGAGTACGGAAAGCCCAGCGACAGCGTATTCATCGGAAGCATAGCTGGGAGGGGCGTCGCATTCATACCAAGGCATGGCAGCAGGCATTCGTATCCCCCTCACCTAGTGCCGTACAGGGCGAACATGCAGGCGCTCTTCGACTTGAGAGTCAAGAGGGTCATAGCGACCAATGCCGTTGGCTCCCTCAACCCGGAATTCAGGGTAGGGCAGATAGTCGCATTTGACCAGTTCGTCAACCTCACGCACGGCAGGCCAGACACTTTCTTCGAGAAGCAGGTCGCGCACGTCAGCACCGCGGATCCGTACTGCACAGAGCTTCGAGTGGTGTCTGCCGTGTCGGCATCGGGGCTTGACCTCGATTACAGGGATGGCGGCTCCGTGGTCGTAGTCAACGGACCGAGGTTCTCGACCAAGGCGGAATCGGCCTTCTTCTCCAGGCAGGGATTCGACATGATAAACATGACCCAGTACCCTGAGGTCGCGCTAGCAAGGGAGAAATGCATGTGCTACCTTGCGCTCGGTATGGTTACCGACTACGATGCAGGCATCGTCGGCAAGGACATAAAGCCCGTCAGCAATAAGGAGGTCCTCGAGACCTTCACCAGGAGCATAGAGAGCGTGAAGGAGCTGGTAAAAATGATAATAAAGGACGCGCCAAGGGAACGCGGGTGCGCATGCTCCTCAGCGCTTGACGATGCGATAGTACGCGTCTGATACTAAGAAGGTGGAAATGATGGAAACGGTATATTCTGACATTACGTACAAGTCTGGAAGCGAGGAGATAAAGGCGAGGCTCGCGGTCCCTGCGGCAAAGGGGCAGTACCCCGGCATAGTGCTGGTACACGAGATATTCGGCCTGGACGACCACACCAAGGATGTGGCCGGCAGGCTCGCCGCGGAAGGGTACTCGGTTATTGCTCCGCATCTTTTCTCCAGCGAAAGGTTTGCTGGCCCTTTGAGCGCCCAGAACATAGCGATGGCGATGAGGTTCATGATGTCGATCCCTCCGGAAAAGCATCGCGACGAAGCGTACAGGAGCGCGGAGATGGCAAAGCTAGGTGACGAGGAGCGGGCGGCGGTAACCGGGGTCAACAGGATATTGTTCGAGAACCGCCCTGTCGATACGTTCACTGAGTACCTTTCATCGGCGGTGGATTACCTTAACTCCAATGCTGACACCGGCGGTAAAATCGGCAGCGTCGGCTTCTGCTTTGGCGGTGGGATGTCAATAAGCCTTGCATGCACCGGCAAGACAGACGCATCGATCATATTCTACGGGGAAAACCCCTCGCCGATCGACAAGATTGCCAACGTCAAGGGTGCGGTGATGGGGTTGTACGGCGGTGAGGACGCGAGGATAAACTCCAAGATACACGAGCTTGTCGCCGCCCTCACGGCCAACAAGAGGCCGTTTACAATCAGGGTGTTCCCTGGGGCAAGGCACGCGTTCTTCAACGACACGCGGCCGATGTACGCCAGGAAGGCCGCCGAGGAGTCGTGGGAGATGGTGAAGGGATTCTTCAGTGGCAACCTCACCGGCGAATAGCCTTCCTTATGCGTCTCAGCGCAGCCTCGTGGTCCATGATGGTTTCGTTGAGGTATTTCTTTGAGGACAGCTCATCGAAGGTTACCCACTTGTAGTCTGAGCTTTCGAGATTAAGGCGTATGCTTCTTGAGGAGGAGCGCAGAACGAACAGCACGTTGCTCCATGTCGTCCCCTTTCCGCGATCATAAATTCGGACCACGGTTCCTTTCCCCGATCCATTGAGCTGCTTTCTTTCCAGTCCCGTCTCCTCGGTAACCTCGCGGTATGCGGTATCTATGTATGCCTCCCCCCTTTTCCTGCCCCCCGCTACCAGCGACCACTTTCCCGGATTGGCTACAAACCGCCTTATGAATGGGATGTCGCGCCTCTTAAGGAGGAGTATCCCGTTTTTGTGCACCACAGCCACATGCACCCCGTCCCCTTCCGTCTTCCTTAGGCCGCTCGGGGCAATTTCTCCCGCTTCATTGCCTTTTAGCATATTGGATATTGTGCAGTGCGGCTTTTATTGTATACCAACGGAGCGCGGCGACGCTACATGCGGCGACAAGGCGAGCACAGGACGGACGGCCACAGGGCCTAGACCTTCCTGTAACTGTAGTACACGTCGAGAACGCCGAACTTGCAGCCTATCTTGTTGGATATGAAGTCCGCTATGTTGGCGTGCTCATTTCCATTGGGCAGTGCGGCCTTCACTATTATGCCATAACTGCCGTCAGCAAGGGAGACCTCCTTCACGTGCTCCAGGCCCGCAAGGACATTCGCTATGCTGTCAAGGTCCGCATTCTCGATAGGCTCTATCAGGTAGAACCTGTGTGCCGTCCCGTTTTTGCTACTGACGATCTTCTTTCTGGACAATTTCACGACCATCGGGGTGATTGGCGCCCCTTATGGAAGGAAAATGGCATGGGAAGACCTTCACGCTGTCCTGTAGAGATATGCCTGCATTTTTCACCAATACACCCCAAGCCTATTTGATAGAATATAATATATAAATGTTTACTTTAGGTAAAGAAATGACATAAAAGTAGCTAGGTCGGCTCGCGACGCAGCTTCCTTATCTTTTCGAGGACATTCCGCTCGTCATCGCCTATCATCGAGGAGAATTCTTCCGAGAGGAGTTTGAAGTCATTGTCCCTCATGTCCGTATACAGCTTTTGGCCGTCCCTCACCTGCCTGCCGAAGGTTGGGCCGTCGACGGATATTGCGACCATGTCTCCCTTCTTTGCTATCTCAATCGGGGTCTTCTCGTTCTGTATGCCGCGTATCTTCCCGATGGGAATCCCATCCTCCCCTATCAGCCTGTACCCCGGCTTTATCCTTCCAGTGACAACGCTTATCCCGAATATTGCTGGGTGCGATGCCCTGAAGCAGGAGTTGGGCAGCACCTCTATCGCGGCAGGGAAGACCACCCTGTCCTCCGCCGTCTTGGCGGAGCTCCTCTGCTGCTGTTCCACGAACAGCCTGTAATCGTCGATGAGCCTGTATATTACCTCGCCGGTTATTATCGTCACGCCGCTGGACTCCGATGCCGCCTTTGCGTCGTCCTCTATACCTACGTTGAAGCCCATCACGACGCTGCCGAGCTGGTCGCTACCCTTCATCGTGAAGGCATCGAGCACGTCGCGCTTCGTTATGTTGCCTATGCCCTTCTTGCTTACGCCGAAGTTCTCCTTCTTGAGCAGCTTCGATATTGCGTCTATGCTGCCTATAGTGTCGGTCTTCAGTATTATGCCGTTCCTGTCAGTGCTGAAAATGTCTCCCATCTCCGCCGTTATGCTGCTTGCGTAGTCTTCCCCTATCGCCTGCACTATCGGGGACCCTGGCAGAGCCTCCTCGAGGCCGTTGCCGCTTATCTTAACGCCGCTTGCTGCGCTCACGCTTTCCATGTATTCTAGGCCCTCAGCCCCCTTGCCCTTTGCCTTGGGCTTCAGCAGCGCCTTAACCTTCGCTGTGCCGATCCCGTTCTGTGTCGCGAATGCCACGGTGTCATTGACGTGAAGGGTACCGTCGTAAAGTATGACGTCGACTGTTACGCCAAGTCCCTTTATCTCCTTCTTCTCCAGTATGCTCCCCTTCCCTGGGCCGCTTATCTCTATCTTGAGCTTCGATTCAAGATACCGCTGCGCCAGCCCTGTGACCACCATGAGAAGTTCGGCTATCCCCTCTCCCGTCTTGGCGCTCATTGGCACTATCGCTATCTCCTTCTGGAAGTTCATTATCCTGCTGTACAGCTCGCTGCCGAAGCCGAGCTCACTGAGCTTCCCGACCGTTTGGTACACTCTCGAATCCAGCTCGTTCGACACCTCCTGCGTCTGCAGTTCGAGCGCCTTCACAAGGCTGTTCGAGCCCGATGCCCGCCATCCAGTTATGAGGTCGATCTTGTTCGCTGCGAGCACGAAGGGGGTTCTGTACTCCTTGAGTATCTCTATCGCTTCGAGCGTCTGGGGTTCGAACCCCTTTGATATGTCGACAACGAGTATCGCTATGTCAGCGACGCTGCCGCCCCTTACCCTTAGGTTGGTGAACGCCTCGTGCCCCGGGGTGTCTATGAAGAGTAGCCCGGGTATGGTTATCTTTATTCCAAGCGCGCTGAGGAGAGGGCCGCATATGGCGTTTATCGAGCCTATGGAGACCTCGCTGGCCCCTATGTGCTGCGTTATGCCTCCGGCTTCCCTTGATGCCACTCTCGTGCTCCTTATCCTGTCAAGCGTGGCGGTCTTGCCGTGGTCCACGTGGCCCATCACTGTTATTATTGGCTGCCTTATCATGAAAACCCCCTGCACTAAAGTCATTTATATTTGAAAGCTTAAATTGCTATTTATATCAGCATAATTTAAGAGATGAGTCAAATGGAAGATACGCGACCCAGCAAGGGCAGGCCGAAGACACTTGGGAGCATGAAGATGCATCATATAGCGAGGACCCTACGCGTCATGGGTTTTGCCGAGAAGGAAATGGGCCACAATGCTATAGGGTTCACCAACGGGGCGAATTTCATTAAGTTCCACACAAACGTGGACGGAAGGGACTATAGCAAGCAGGTCCTGAGGAGGATGCTCAGGAATGCCGGCATATCCGAGGAGGAGTTCTGCAAGAACGCATGATGTATGGACTCCGCGGGATTTTCATATATTTTTCCATTGCAGAAAAATAATTTTGAACCCGCAACCTCCTGCATGCCATGCAGGCGCGCTACCGTTGCGCCAGGAGCCC
>CAYSQH010000024.1:0-9987 GCA_964433165.1 Microcaldota archaeon | reverse complement strand
ATTTGGGCCCGCGGAGAATCGAACTCCGTATCTTCACGTTGTCAACGTGACGTCTTACCAATCGACTACGAGCCCGTGTCAAACGTTTATTTCCAGCCCGTCATGCGCGAAGTCCGTGTTCCTGAATGACTTCCTCGCCTCCCTGACCAGCTGCTCCGAGTCCCTGTACCTTGCGCTCGGATGTATGAGCACCAGCCTTTTCGCGCGTGCCCTCTTCGCGACTCCGGCAGCCTCAATCGAGGTCGAATGAAGCCTTTCCTTCGCGAGCGAGGCTTCCTTCTCGGAGTATGTCGATTCATGTATCAGTATGTCGGCATTTCTTGCTGCTGCGGCGGACTCCGCCACGGGCCTTGTGTCCGTGACGTATGCTATCTTCTTGCCATACTTTTTCACAGTTATATCCTTTAACCTTATCGTCTTCCCCTTTATCCTCAGGGTCTTCCTCCTCTCCAGCTCCGCAAAGTCCTTGCCCTTCAGGCCCAGCCTCTTGACCTTGTCCTTGATGAAGCGTATAGAGTCGTCCTCCTTGAGCACCAGGCCGTACGTGGTAACCGTATGATTAAGCTGGAAGGCGCTTATTGCGAAGCCTTTTCCCTTGTATATCTCCCCTTTCCTTATGCTTTTGAGCTCTATCCTGAAGTTGAACACCGCGCCGTCGAAGCTTATCAGGCCCTTCAGGCCCTCACTGCCCTTAGGGGCATATACCTCCAATGGGGCCGTCCTCCTGTTCAGTGCCATGGTCCTGAGGAGCCCAGCTATCCCTATGGTGTGGTCCCCATGTATGTGAGTCAGGAATACAGCCTTGACCCTTGATACATTGACGTGGTAGTTCATCATCTGCCTCTGGGTCCCCTCCCCGCAGTCGAAGAGAAATATCTCCCCGTTCCTCTCTATCGCAACGGAGGGCAGCCCGCGCTGGGGTGTCGGCGTCGATCCTGATGTCCCAAGGAACGTTATCCTCATTAGCTTACCCTTTTCTCCCTGACCTTAATCGTTTTGTCCTTCAGATTTATGTTCATTACCTCGAAGCCCCCCGACTCTATTTTTTCCCTGGCTCCCGAAACTCTTGCCTTTATTATTATCTCGTTGAGCTCATGCATGTTGCGCATTATCGCGTCTGCAGCCTTCCTGCTCTCCTCTATCTCCGAATCTATGCCCTCGAGTATTCCCCTCTGCTTCCGCATGCTTGCCTCTATGGCATCCGCCTCCGGGTTCTCCTGTGGTGCCGCACCAACTGATGATTCCATCGCCTCAAGGCATTCCTGGAGCGATGCCTTGCCGGTTCGCTCCATCCCGGAATACTTTGATATGCCGCAGATGGAGAAGTCGACGGGATTGCCGTCCTTTGAGTATATTGTGAAGGAGGGCCGTTCCATGCATTCCATCGCGACCGACCTTATCGATTCTGCCAGTTCTTTCATGTTTGCGCCGCCAACCTTCACATTCGGGTCGATGCCGCATCTTTCTATAGCCTCGTTTGCATACATCTTCCCGATTGCCACGTTCCTGACCACGAAGTTCGACAATGAGGAGCCCTTGGATTCTACGGCGCGCTCCCCTAACAGGTCTGCGGAGATCTCCATGGGCTCCAAGGCTGCGCTGGGCGGATTTGCATATTCCTTGCCAGGCCTTACTGACCTGTCCTTGAAGTCATGGACCATGTAAGCCAGCTGTATTTTCATAGACCCATCGGTGATTATGAGGTTTCCCTTCCCGAACATCTCGAGAATGAGGTTTACCTGTTCCCCGTGCCTGTCCATCTCGAACGAGATTATCCGATCCTTGGCGAGCTGCACGACCTTCTTGAGGCGAGCGCCGGATATGCGCTTCCTTGCGGCCATGGAGAACGGCGCGGCCTTCTCCCTTATCTCTATCTCCGTCATTTTATGTATAGAGCTCGGCGGTGCAATGAGCATATTGCACTTCTCACCCTTTTTGCTGAGCCTTATCCTGAATCGCCCCCGCGAGAGCTCGTAGAATTGGTCTATGTAGAAGCCCTCAAGGGCCTCGAGTTCCCTGACGAGCTCTGCGAGCTCCAGGGCGTATAGTTCGCGCATCGTCATCGCGCCTTCTTCTTCGAGCCCTCCTCCTTTGCAATCTTGGAGAAAGAGAGCGCCTTCTTGTATGCGAGCTCCGGATCCTCAAAAGCAGTGCCTATCTGCACTATGTCGGCCCCGACAGAGTAGACATTCTTAAGCTCCTCCGTTGTGGTTATCCCGCCTGCGACTATGTATGGGACTGATATAGCAGACCTCACCATCCTTACCATTTCGAGCGGCACGTGGCTGAAGCCCTGCAGCTTCGGGTTGGACCCGGTATCGGTTATTATGAACCTGTTGCCGAGGAACTCCCCTGACATCGCCAATGCCGCGGCGATCTTCGGCTTCTCCCTGGGCACCATGTTGGCATCGCCGACCCACCCGACGGTGCCTCCGGGCTGCACTATTATGTAACCTACAGGAAGCGGCTCCACCCCGTAGTTCCTTATGACCGGCGCCGCAAGCATCTGGGCCTGGGTTATCCAGTACGGGTTCCTGGCGTTCAGCAATGACATGAAGTATATCGCGTCTGAATGCCTCGATATCGTAGCTATGTTTCCTGGAAATAGGACCAGCGGTATGTCTATCGATTCCTTCACCTCCTTTGCCACGTCGTCGAGCATCTCCCCCTGGGCTCCGGTGCTTCCCCCGAGCAGCAGTATGTCGCTGCCCGCCCTGGCGAGCTCCTTTGCGGTCTTTATCGCATGCTCATTGCTCTTGAAGTCGACAGGATCTATCAAACTGAACAGCATGGCCCCCTTCGACTCAAGCATCTCGTTTATGTACAACTCCACCTTTCCTATTTTCATAGATCTCACCTCTTGCGGGTTGCCTTCTTGAATTCCCTGGCCATCCTCGCCCCCTCGCTGTCTATTGTGTGCCTCGGGGAAAAGCCCAGGTCGGCCTTTGCGCGCTTTATGCTCACTATCCTGTCGCTTATCAGGAACATCATCTGCTCCTCGTCTATCCCCTTCGCCTTGGCCCCGATCCTCGCGAGTATCGGATGTATCCCTTTTATCTCTTTTTTGCTGCCTATAAGCCTTGCGGCCTTGTTTATGAGCCCAATCTGGGTGTACGGAACCCCGTCGGTCAGGTTGTACGTCCTGTCCCTTGCCTTGTCGCTGAATGCTGCTGCGATCATCGAGTCAACGACATCGTCTATGTGCACCAGCGTAAGGTGGTTCTCACCGTTCCCTATGTACCGCATCCTGCCCTCGCTTATCAGCCTGTAGACCTGGTTGAAGTTCTCGTCATACCCCTGGCCGTATATGACCCCTATCCTGAATACGGTGTATGAGAGGTTCCTATGGGCCATGGAGAACTGGGATATCACCTGCTCTGCCATGAGCTTGCTCCGTCCATACCTGTCGTCGGGAGTCGCCCTTGACTCCTCTGTCAGCACCTCCCCCGGCCTCTTGTGCCCGTAGACCGCCATAGAGCTTGCGTATATAACCCTCAACTTTCTACCGGGGTTTGCCCCGACGAATGCGTCAAGCATGTTCTCCGTTCCGACGACGTTGGTGTTTATCATCGTGTTTATTCCGGGTTTCCTGCTCTCGTATGCGGTGTAGTTCCTTGTGACCCCGGCAACGTGGAACATGATGGACACGCCGGAGCATGCCTCCCTCAATCCCTCCGAAGGCTCAGAGACATCGCCTATATAGACCTTAACGCCCTTAGGGAGCGCCTTCCACTCCTGGTGCTGCGATGGGTGCCTCCTCAGGAGCGCCCTCACCTCATGGCCCATCGATGCCAGCCTGTAGGCAAGCGCCCTTCCCAAGGCGCTGGTAGCTCCGGTAACCAGCACTGGCGCCCTTCCGGGCTCATCATCTTGCTTCGTTCTCGGCATCGGCATCAACATCGGCCTTTCCGTTCCCGTTCAGCAGCGCGGCGGCAATGCGCCGTACCCTACCCTCTGCAAGCCGGTTTATGAAGTAGGGTATCCAGTCCTTGCCATACGGCACGTAGACGCTGAGGCTTGCCTTAGACCTTTGCAGCTGCGTTACGGACTTGCTGCTGTACCCTAATGGCATCTCAAATATTAAATCCCTTCTGCGTCCCCTCCCGTTGGCAAGCGGGCTGACCGCCCTTATGTCATCGTCAAGCAGCGTTATGCTGGCCCCATGGCCAGATGCGGCTGCTATGCAATCCCTATATAGCTGCAGCTTGTCCCTCCTCTTGAGCTTCGCCCCGTTCTCGTGGTACCTTATCTTTATCGCGTCCTTGGAGGTCGGCCTTATGTCGCGAAGTGCGCTTCCCGCCTCACCGTCCGCAATCATCTCGGCTCCAAGCATCCTGCACCTTCCCCTAAACCTCTTGTATATCCTTGAGAGCTCCCTGTTCCCGTAGCTGGATTCCGCCTCGGCCCACACCCTCATGCCGTAGGAGTTGGCAGCGGATATTACCGTAGCCAGATTCCTTGAGAATATTTCGTCGTCCATTCCGTACCCCAACTGTGAGGGCCTTACGGATATGTCGGCATCGAGGTGCAGCCTGGAGAGCTGCTTCATCAGTTGCACATAGGAATTAGCGTTGTATTTCGCCTTGGGGGCGTCGTCGACGTGGTCGTTCAGAAGCGTTACCGTCGCATGCATGCCCTTGTCGTTTATGGCCTTGACTGTGTTTAATATAGACGCTATGGTGTACCCGGCTATGCGCCTCTTCACAAGCCTGTATACCAGCTTACTTATCAGATTGTTCCGCTCTTTCATGATACCAATTGCGGGCAGACCTGCCTGTAGGTTTGCACATTGACATATCTGATGTTCATTATGCATTTAATAAGTTATCTGTGCCTTTATTGATGATTCCGATGCGCGAAGACATGTTAGGGATCCCGCTCAATAAGCTGCTCGAGATGCTCCACGACCTCATGAGGAGCCTGGTTTCCGACGTAGACAGCATAATAGCTGACAACGAGGAGGTCAGCATCGAAGACGTCAGGAAATTGAGGGACCACATAAATGGAAGGATCGGGGTCGGGGAGGAGCTGCGCGAGAATGGCATGCTGCTGAAGCTGCTTAATCTTTTCTCGGAGGACAAGGCGGTACTGGAGATAATAAGGGAGGATTCCAAGGAATGGGTAGAGCTCCTTGACAACATAGAGAGGGGCCTGAAGGGGAACAGCTCAAGCACAAGGGAAAGAAAGGAGATGAAGGAGATAAGGAGGCTTACCTCTGAGATAAGGGACCTTGTAAGGAAATGATCCCGTTATCAGGATGGCCCTGGCGGAGGCGGGGGCGTGTCTATGCTCCTTGTTTCTTGCGAGCCGGCAGGACCCGCATTGCCGAGATCCACGATCTTTGATTCGTTCCCAGAATCATAGGTTTCCCCATCTATCCGGGCCTGCATCGGCGGGAGATTGACGGTACCCGTGCCAGGTCCAGTCCCGTCTTGGGCATTCTCCGCATGATCCCCTGAGCCGAAATACGGCATTGGCGGAGGCATATTGATGTTGCTGTCGACGTCGCCAAGTTTCCTCCTCTTGTATGCGTTGTATGCCAGCCTGTACATGTGGTCCCAGAGTATATCCTCGCCCTGGAATACATTGGAATCGTTCAGTATCTTCATCTGTCTGTAGTTTCCGTGGAAAGCTGCCAGATCAACATGCGCCTTCTTGAGCAGGTCCCCGACAGCGGCCATGTTCCTCTCCGCAAGGGCCTGGAGCCTCTTCCTCTCCTCCTCGTCCGTGACTTTTGCGGCATCGTACATCATCTTGTCCCCGTTTGTCATGAGGCCGTCCAGCTTCTCACCGTCAGCGCCGCCTATTAGCACCATCAGCTCCCTGCGGTAGTGGCTTATGTGAAGGGAAAGCATCTCCCTTGATGCGCATTTCATGCCATCCATGGTTGCGCCGGAATCTATCTTTCTCTGGAAGTAGTCCTTGTCATCCACATCTATAGTATCTGTCAGGTCGAGCCACTTTGTATTGACTTTCTTCCATATCCTCGATGCCAAGTCTGCAGACCTGGTGCGCTTTAGCTCCGTGAACATGTTTTCGTACTCGTCCGTCTCTGCCTTGCTGAGCCTTGCCCAGCTTATGAAGGCATCACTGTAGTACTTCTCTGCTTCCTTTATCCATCTTGAGCTTACTTGGCCGCTCGATGTTGATGCCGCGTCGGTTTGGCCGTCGGCTTTCATGCCTGTCGCTGATGGACCATCATACCCCAAGCCAGTGTCCACTACCTCTATGCCCTCTGGTGCGCCGTTTCCCTTGTGACTCGCGTTGCCGCCGATTTCGTAGCCAGCCGCATCCTGGCCCGCGCCGGAAATCCTGGCGCTGCCGTCCCTGATCGCATAGTCGAACCTTGGCATGTAGTCATTAACGTCAGCATTTGATATCGCGCCTATCACTGCGCCCTTCGGATCGTTCAGCGAGTCCTTGCCGAGCCTCGTCCTCGAGTCCGCGGACATCTTCGTAACGGCGTATGCCTCCGATAGTTTCTCTATAGCGGCGTACAGGGCATCCTTGAGCTTCCCAATCCCCTCAATGTCCTCCGATATGGTTTCCTTTACCTTCGCTATTGATTCCGACTGCTCCTGGACGTTCCTCGCACCGAGCATCTGGCCTGCCTTCCATGAGGCCATGTCGGTGTAGCTTGGGGATGTAGATCTTGCCGCCTTGCCGCGCATGCGCCTCTCCTCCTCGCTTAGCTTGTCGATGTCCCCGAACAGCTTTATCCTTGCCTTCCTGAACTCCTCTACGGGCACCGCCATCGTGTCAGAATCGTCCTTGAACTGGGATTTGTCCGCATACGACCTGAGCCCGTCGCGGAATTCGTCATACGGCTCATCGCCGTTTATTCTGCAGTACGCCACGAGCTTGCTCTTCGCTGAGAGCACCCCGTTCTCCATGCGCCTGCGCATCTCCTCACTGTCATACCCAACATCGTCCAGGCTTCTGCCTATCTTATCAAGCTTCTTCTCGGTGAGCATAAGCCCTGAGCTGAGCTTCCTAAGCTCACCCTGGGCATCCCTTACCATGCCGCCTTTATTCTGCGCCGCTGCAATAGGCAGGGACTGCATGTTGTTCTCTACCTCCTTCCTTACCTTGTCGCGCCAGTTCGAGGGCATTGCATCACTACTTAAGGAAATATTCCCCTTATATGCGTTGTTCTTTTGCGCCGTTGACATCTTACCACTCTATCGCTAATCATTTATGCATTTTCAAATATAAATAACCCGTGTTCGAGCCGCCGACGTTATCCAGATGCCCTGCTGCGTCCAAAGGTTCAGTCCGCATCCGCTTTTGCATGCGCGCACATGGATTTCAGCGGACAGGTGCCGCACCTGGGGGACCTTTTTGTGCAGTAATCCTTGCCCAGCTCCACCAGCTGGGCGTGGAAGTCCTTGTAGAGCAACGTGTTTGGCCTCATGCCACGCTCGAACATATCCTTAAGCTCATCGTACCCCCTCTCCGGCTCGCCTGAGAGCCTTGAGACCACCCTCTTGGTATAGGCGTCTATCACGAACGTTGGCTTGTGCGCCGCATAGAGTATTATAGAATCCGCGGTCTCGCGGCCTATCCCGTTCATCGACAAAAGGATGCCCCTGAGCCTGTCCTTCCTGAATGCGAAAAGCCCTCCGAGGCCGCCATAGTCACGCAGTATGACGGTGCACAGGCCTTTGAGCCTTAGGGCCTTCTGCCTGTAGTAGCCGCTCGGCCTTATGAGCTGCTCCAGCCTTCTGACAGGCATGGCGGCCATTTTCTCGATGGACAGCGCATCAGCTGCCTTCAGGTTATATATTGCCTTCTCCACGTTCTTCCAGGATGTGTTCTGCGTCAGTATGGTGCCGACGAAGACCTCGAAATCGGAATCCGCGGGCCACCAGCCAAGAAATCCCGAGCGCTTCCGCAGCATCCCGTATATCCGGAGCAGCATGCTCCCGGTTATACCTTGAGCTCCTTTGCTTTTATCTGCCTTATCACTTCCCTTGGATCCTTGCCGTCGCATGTTACCCCCATGCTCTTGCACGTGCCAAGAACCTGGTTGACTTTGCTGCCGTCGTTCTTACCATATATTGATGCGCTCTTGGACCTCGCGATTTCCTTTATCTTCTCCAGACTCAGATTCCCGACTATCTCGCCGTGCGCCTTTGCGCCGGACTGTATGCCCAATTCCTTTAGTATCAGGGCGCTGGTCGGCGGAGCACCCACCTCTACCCTGTATTTCTTCGTTGTGCCGTCCACGTGCACCTTTATGGGTATCTTTATGCCGGAGAACTGTTTTGTCTTATCGTTTATCTCCGCTATTATCGCATTTATGTTTACGCCCAATGGCCCGAGCGCGGGCCCGAAAGGCGGCCCTGACGTTGCCTTTCCGCCCTCAACCAGTCCGTTTATCGTTACCTCTCCCATTTCTAAAACCTTCTATGACTTGTTTGCCTTCTGTATTATTTTAGCAGTATTCATTTTAGTCGTTATCGGTATAGGGACCACTACGTCCATTAGCTCCACGGTTATGTCGTCCTTGAGCTGGTCCACCTTCAGGACCCTTGCCTTGTAACCCTTGAACGGCCCAGTGGTGAACTCTACGGTGTCGCCCTTCTCTATCCCGACGGCGTGGCTTCTCACCTCTATGAGCTTGTTAACCTCCTCGTCGCTGAGCGGTTTCGGCAGCACGCCCCTCACGCTCTTGCCTTTCGTGACGAACTGCCTGGCAGATACCTCGTCCTCCGATTCTATTATTATATAGCCCCTTACGCCCTCTATGACTATTATTGAGTATATCGGCAGGTCCGTCTTCGAGGCCTTGTTCTGCAGTATGTTGGCCGCAATCCTCTCCTGCCCTGACGTTACCTTCACAACAAAATACAACGGAATCACTTTATAATGTTTTACCCCTTATTCCCTGCATGGGAAAATACATCGCGGTGGAGAACCGGAAAGCCGAGGGCGCAAGAAAGGTTGCCGTGCGCCTTGGGCTTCTCGACAGCTCAAGACAGCTTCGCCATAGCCGAAGCTATGTGTATTTTCCAATGGTAGATATTAGGGACGAAAAGGCTATAAAGCTTCTCAGCAGGGCAGGGGCGAGGATAGTATCCATGGGCAGGAAAGCAGACGCGAAGGCGGACACTTATCCTGACAGCGCCAGGAAGCTTATAGGCGACAAGGAATTCACAAGGCTCTCCAGGGGCTATGACCTGTTGGGGGACATAGCGATAATAGAGTTCACCGGAAAGGCGGCGCACAGGAGGATAATAGCAAGGGCGCTGATGGATTCCAACAGCGCGATAAGGACCGTGCTTCTGAAGGCGGGACCGATATCGGGAAGATACAGGACGAGGAAGCTCTCGTTCATTGCGGGAAGGAGAAACTACGTCGCGAATTACAGGGAGAACGGCTGCGTATTCAGGTTCGACGTTAGGAAGGTGTTCTTCTCCAACAGGCTGTCGTTCGAGCGCTCGAGGATACTCAGGCTTGTCAATGGCGGGGAGAACGTCGTGGTGATGTTTGCTGGGATAGGTCCGTTCGCAATAGAGATAGCCAAGGCTGCCAAGGATTCCAGAGTGATAGCGATGGAGCTCAACAGGCAGGCGTGCAGGCACATGGAGGAGAATGCGGTGCTCAACAAGACAGGCAACGTGGAGGTCGTGAAAGGCGACGTGCACAGGCTCTCGAGTATGTACAGAAACGTGGCTGACAGGATAATAATGCCGCTCCCGAAATCCAGCCTTGATTATCTTGACGACGTATATGCGATAGCGTCAAGGAAGGCGATGGTGCACATATACTCGTTCGTCAAGTCTGGCGATATGTTCGATGCTGTGATAAAACGCATAAGGGAGCATGCCAAGGGAAAGGGATACCGCGTCATCGTGAAGAACAAGCGGGTGGTCAGGCCATACTCCGCAAGGGAGTGCGAGGTGGTGATAGACTACCTTATGTCGAAAAGTGCTCTGTTGAATAAATAGTTTATCGAATGGAAACCTATTATTCTTTGCTCTT
>CAYSQH010000023.1:0-10321 GCA_964433165.1 Microcaldota archaeon | reverse complement strand
AAGCGCATGGTATTTAAATGTGATTCCGCATAATAATACTGTCAAACGGTAATAGTTTGCAGGGAAACGCCCAAACCCATTCCGAACTTGGAAGCTAAGCCTGCTTGCGATATGTGTGTACTGTCTTCGGACGGGAAATCATGTTGCTGTTTGACACTTATGCTTATTGTCTTTGTTTCTTGTGATGTTAATGGATGAGGAGGCGCCGGCATGGATGCAGTGCGAGGACATGCTCAGCAGGATAAGGTCCGAATTCATCATGCAGGCGATGGACATGTTGCAGCTCGCGATAGACTCGAAGGCGATAGACGTCGGCGGGTCCCTGATAAACCTCCCGGACAGGCCGAGCGAGATAGACATGAAGATGTTCATAATAGGGAAGCTGCTGGAGGAGAAGGAAAGGATAACGGAGATGTACTCCGGAAAGCCCCCGGAGGACGTCGCGACAAAGGAACGCCTTGACAAGTTCCTGCTCGCCGTCGGCCAGATATCGATGCTCATGGACTACGCTAAGGCCGTCGAGGCAATGGTCGGGGAGATACCGGAAAGGGCAGGGGAGACCGACCCTGACGAGCTCCTTGGGCTGCTTCTGGGATCCGATGCCAGAAGGATCGAGGCCTTGAGGTATGCGGAATCCAGCCAGAGGCTGCTCAAGGAGGAAACCATAACAATGCAGGAAAGAGAGCTCCTCAGGAAGGCAATCAGGCCCTTTACGGCCTAACTCTGGAATCCGCCAATGCTTTCGAGGTACTTGCTTATCTGCTCTGGAGTGAGATGCGCACTTGCGTATTCTATCAGGTCGTCCCTGTTGGACGATGGCGGAGCGGTAAACCCGTAGTACTTCAGCACGTCTGTTATGTTCTTTTCCGTTGCGGTTGACAGCATCATTGATGTCGATGATGCCTTCTGGGAGGATATCGGCGCGCCCTGCTCTGTCGCCTCCTGTAGCTTATTAGGCTGGGACGGGGCGGAGCCGCCCGCAGGGGGATTCGGCTCCCTAGTACTCTTGCTCCTCGACCTGTAGTAGTTTCTGTAGAAGTCCTTTACGGACATGCGTACCTGCCCCTTGGGGTATGGCGCTGGGAGCGGCGGCATGTCGCCAGGAGGGATCCTTGGCTTGACCTTCTTTTCGTAGTATGTGGACATCGCCACAATGCCTATGTTCGCCGCGGCGAATTCTATCAGCTCATTGCGGCCCAGCGCCCTGGCCTGGTCGCGGGCGAGGCCCCTGCTGTACAATAGCGTGCGTATCTGGGAGGTGGACATCTTCTCGAGCATATCTTTCTTTATAGAAACGTTGCCTGCGGTCCATTCCTTATATGACTTGTTTATGCCTGCGGCTGCCTTGCCTGTGGCTTTGCTGTCCACGCCGTATTTCTTCCCGACGGCCTTTCCTGTCTTTGTCCTTGCGGTCAACCCCCTTCCTACTCCGCTCTGACCCCACATGCCTCCGGAGGAATTGACCAGGGTGCTCAGGCCGAAGAGCGCGAAGAAGTCGGAGCCCAATGATCCCCTTGCGGCGAGTATCAGTATCACGATTATTATCACGGGTATGAATATGTACGTGTACTTCAGGCTGATGCCGTATGCCCCTATCTCGAACTCGGTTGTGGTAGCGTTGGGGGCGTTGTTATAATTGTACTCCTGGGTCTTTACCGTGTTGGCAGGGTTTATGTTTGTGCCGAATTCATTTACTCCGCCGGAGAGCGTAAGCGGGGTCTGCTGCACTATTATCGGCTCGGGCGCCGCATTGCCGTAGTACTGCGCCACTACCCTGTCCTGCCCCACGCCGCATGCGTTGAAGGTGTACTTGAAGTTGCCGTTCGGGTCGGTCTTTGCGATTCCTATGAGCCCGAGCTGCGACGTGAATATTCCGGTGCCGTTCGGGAAGTAAGGCGTACAGTACTGGTAGCCGTTGATCCCCTGGCTGACGGATTTCAGGCCATAGCTACCGAACAGGTTGCAGTTGTATACGGTAGGCTGCAGCAGGCTCGTCGGCTGGGTCTGGCATGAGCCTGATGGCCCATAGTCCGTATGGTACGAGGGCAGGTCGGCCTCCATGACCCCCGCCGGCTGCTTCTGGGTCAGGGTGCTCAGCGGATTCGACAGATTGCACGCCGCTTCGGGCGCGAGGGCGCACCTGAGCGCATAATCGTAATACTCAGACGGGTTGCCGGTCGGGGTGACTATGGAGTTGTAGTAGTTGATGTTGGTGTCCCAGTACAGGTATATCGAGCCGCCCTTCACCGGCTGCGTGCCCGAGGGGGTGTTGTAGAATGCCGTGCCCTGGACCGCTACAGCGGTCTGGTTCTCGTTGCTCGGGTCTATTACCGTAGAGTAGTTCATTGAGAGCCTGGTTATGTTTGCGAGGTCCACGTCAAGCGGCATGTATATCGTGTTGTTGAACCTGTCCACGAACGTGTATATGAGCCTGTTGTAGCCGTAGACGCTCTTGTCCCCGGTCAGGTTTAAGACTATGTTGCCGATTTTGGAGTTGTACTTGAAAAGCTCGAAGAGCTGGAAGAACTGGGTCACGTTTATGTTATTGTACGAGAATGCGCTGTTGTAGTTGTTCTGCAGGCCGCTCAGCGGGGAATAGTAGTAGTTTGGCACCAGGCATGTGATCCCGCAGTTCGCCCCCACCACGAAGGTGTTAACGTTCTCCTGCGTGTCATATGCATAGGCCTTCCCGAACCTGCTTATCTGCAGGTACTGCTCAGGCCAATAGTCCAGGGTCCTTACGGCGTTGACAGTAGCCGGTAGCCCCGGAAACAGCGCGGTTGCGCTGCTCGCAATGGCAGACTTGGGACTTATGGTCTGGTTCACGTATATCTCGCCGAAAAGCCTTGCGGTGAAGTCCTGAAAGTTTACATAGGGGGATATTATCGCGCCGGAATCCGAAAGGTTCTGTACGTAATTGAGCTGCGACGGGAGGTACTGCAGGTACGGGCTGCCGCCCTCTATCGTTTGGTTGAGCGTGCTGCTTCCAAGGCTTACGGTCTTGTACTGGAACTGCTTGACCTCGTTTATGTCCTGCTTCGGGAACTGGTAGCATACCGGGATAAACGGATTGAGCGGAACCTCGTTGGTATAAGTCCATTTCTGCTGCAGCACAACGTTTATCGTGTACGGCACTATCACATAGCCGCCTACGGTGCTCTTGATGAACGATGCGGGGACGTTGGCCGTGATTGCTGACGCAGTCGGGAACGGCCCGGTCGCAAGCGCATTGTAGTTCGGCCCTCCGGAGAATCCGTTGTTGACCTCCTTGTTCACCGAGCTCTTGTAGCTGTTGCCATCGGCCCCCGTCGGGAATGCCGAAGATAGGGCATTCTGCAGGTTAAGGTACTGCTCCGGCCCCCCAAGGCCCTCCACGTAGTTGAATGAGCTTGGGACCCCGAGTACAGGAGGGTATATATGGCTGAGCACCGCGGCCGTCTGCTCGTTGTACGTGCACGTGGAGATGCTCGTGGGGGTCTTGTTTAGGTAGCACATGTACGTGGAGTTTCCGGCAAAGGATATCTTGGTGTAGTTCTGTATGTTAGGCCTGAGCACCAGCAGTTCGGTGTACAGAGGATCTACAGGGCAGGCCGCAGCTGTGCAGCCGGGGTTGCCGTAACTGAACGACCACGAATGCGCTATTAGATACAGCGTGCCGTTGAAGTCCGATGATATTACCAGGCTGTTCGTGCCTTTGCCGACCTGCCCTCCGAACTCGTCCACTTTCGGCCCTATCGGCGGATACGGCGAATTGAAGCTGTTCGGCCCCTTGGTGCAGTCATACTCGCAGTACGATACCGACTTGTATCCATTCGGCAGGCTTATGTTCGCCGCGATGGGCCATCCGTACGGCTTCCACCCGTACGACGGGGTTATAGCTCCGGTAAGGCTAGGTGCGGGGGTGGAGGTGGCGGGATTTGATGGATACATCGTGTTTATCATCGTTGGATTTATCTGCAATTCGGTCCCGTTCTGCGAGAAGGCCCTGAGCATCAGTATGGAGGATTGGTAGCCGTCGACCACGAAGGACCAGTTGTCTATGACATACAGGATCCCCTTCGAGTCTATTATGGAGACAGGATGATGGTAATAATGCGTGTCTGGCACCGGCTTGGATCTGAGCGCCGTATATGCTGCAGCAATCGTTGGATCGTCGTAGGGACCTCCCGCCGCGAGATATGCGGCTATGTTCATGTTGTACGTTGAGTTCGAGTATGAGAGCGGTATGTTGCCAGAGTAGGTGAATGTATTCTTCGTCGTGTCCCCTCCGCCGGGCCCGGATATGTGGGTTGAGTATACGTTTATCCCCTGGTCCCATGAGGCGTTGGCCGCATATACGAACTGGCCGCCGGGCGATACGGCGAACTCGTCGGAGGCCACGAAGTCCTTGGGCATGTCCCCGGAGTAATTCGCCACGTAGCTATGTCCACCAGGCGGGATGAGCCCTGCCAGCTTCAGGCCGCCGCTCTCTCCCGTGCCTATCAGGAATAGGTCCCCGTTGTCATCGGACTGCACCGCGAGGGGTATGAACTTCTTCAGGGCGCCGCCCTGCCATGACAGCCCTCCGGGCCAGACCCACCAGTTCTTGTTCTTTGATAGTACCCACACTCCAGTAAGATACAGGCTCTGGCTGCCCTCGAGCGAAGCATCGGCTGCATAACTGTCCCAGTTGTAGTTCCATGGCGCGGGGCCTCCGGCGAAGCCCATCTTGTTGGGGGGATTCGTGCTCATGTTGAAGTACCCCTGGGGCATGAACCTGAACTGGAACAGGTTCGCGGTCGAGGTATCTGACAGGCAGTACCAGCAGTTCACATCGGAGTAGTTTATCACGTACACGTACCCATTAGGGGATGCTGCTATGAATGCAGGGTTCTTCACCATCCCGTAGTCCAACGGGCCGAGGAATGTCCTTGTCAGGTAGGTTTTGTTGTAGCCGAACTTCGCTGCCACGGCCTGCCTGTAGTTCAGGGTGCTCAGGAAGCTCCTCTGGGGGCTTGCAAGGCTGTTAGGCTCCGGCGCTGCTATCGAAACTGAATTGAGCGGGAATACCGCGAGGAACCCATTGTAGTTCGCAAAGAACCCCTCGGGCTGGAAGAGCGACATGCCGTCTAGCGAATTTGACGGGGCCATATAGTTGTGTATGCTGTAGACGTTGAATGAGTAATTTAGGTAGTAGGGCTTGCCGTTTAGCGGCGTGTATGTAGTTGGCATCACCACGCTGTCCGTTATGACCGGCAGCGCATTTACGTCCATGAAATCCATAGACAGCGCATTGACCTCCCCATAGCCGCCGCTGTACGCCGCAAGGAGCGACTGGGGATAGTCGGCGGAGGGGTCGGTCGAGACTGCCTTCGTCCCGTAATACACATTGATCCCTTTGTAGACTTTCCCTCCGGCATCGAGGGATGAATTGCCCGACAGCTTTCTCCAGCCTCCGCAGTCGAACCCCTGCAACAGCTGCGCATGGCAGTTTGTGGAGCCCTTGCTTTCCACTGGGCTGTACAGGTAGTTGCTGAAATTCAGCCAATCCTTGTCCTTCAGCGCGATGCTGTTGTACTGCGGCACCGGTATGTATGCGTTATTTATGCTCTGTATGTACGAATGGAACTGGTAATTGTACGTGTAGATGCAGACAGTTGGGATAACGAACATTAGTCCTGTGAAGCTCTTGGAAACGGACAGCTGGCTGAGGTCGGCACTCCCGAGGTCGGCATACTGCACCGTCCATGTCCATAGGTCCGACTGCGATGATGCCGGCACCTGGCCGAATATGTATGATTGGGTATCGTATCCGTTTGATATGTTGTACTGCGACGACCCCTGGTTGTTCGTTTCCCCGGAGTATGCGAGATTTGATATGGTCCCGTAGCCAAGCAGGCCGATGTTGTACGACGATGTCGCGAAGGCAGGCCACATTGGCAGCCAGACAACAGTCGTTGTCAGCGTTATTGGGGTTGCCAGTATTGGCAGGTCGGCAAGGCACCTATTGCCGGCTATGTAGCCGGATGCATCGGTAGAGAAGTATTCCATGCTGTTCTGGGAGTTGGGCGACTGCGGGCAGGTTATCAGGGTCTGGCCGTTCTGCTGGTTGTTGGATAGAACGGTCTTTATAACTGGGGTGGGGCTTGGGAGCCCGGCAGGCAGCGCAATCGGCAATACGGCTCCGAAGCCCGCGCTGGATGTATATGATGTGCGGACGAGGTCGACGTTAGTGAAAAAGCATCCCCCTAAAGCAAATCCAGACGTAGGACCGTAGCATCCACCAATCTGCACCGCATTTGATAATGTTGGCAGTGCGGCAAGGAGCGCAATGCACACCACAACAATACATGCAAAACTTCTCATCTTACCAGTTGCCGCCAAGGTATTTATAATAAAAAGCGCATGAATTTAAATGATGGTGTATTGTCGTGGGGATTGAGGGAAGCATATTCTGGATAGGACACGCAAGCTTCTATATAAAGACGGATGCTGGGAACGTTTTCATAGACCCGTTCAAGGTCAATGATACCGTCAGCGAGAAGGCTGACCTTGTTCTTGTCACCCATGACCATTTCGACCACCACAGCGCATCGGACATAGATAAGGTTAGGAAGCCAGATACGAAATTCATAGCTGCTAACAACTGCCTCAAGGGCGAGAGGAATCTCATAGCTACCGCGAGGCCGGGCTCCTCCATTGACTTCAAAGGCATAAGGGTGACAGCGGTGCCGGCATACAACCTCAGGGAAGAGCGGCTGAAGTTCCACCCGAAATCCGAGAACTGGGTCGGCTACATAATAGAAACTGATGGCAAGAAGGTATACCATGCGGGCGACACTGACGTGATACCCGAGATGGAGAAGCTCGAGAAGATTGATGTGGCACTGCTCCCGTGCGGCGGCACGTACACCATGGCGCTCGACGAGGCAGCAAAGGCGGCTGACAGTATAAAGCCCCGGGTGGTCGTGCCTATGCATTACAAGATGCTTCTCGGGAAGGAGAAATCTGAGGAGCTTGAGTCCCAGGCAAGATCGCTCATAGGCAATGCAAGGATAATGAAGGAAGTGCAAAACCCGGTATATTCATTCGAGTAGCGCGTTTATCCTCCTTGACACGTCCAAGAGCGCCGACGGATCCATCTGGAACGGCCGAAGGCCTCCTTCCCCAACCTCCTCGGAGAGCTTCCTGGCATCCCTTCTGTCAAGCCGCAGCGACCTGCTCGAATCCATTATGGCATTCCTTAGCCTCTTTTTCTTGTGGTTCATCAGCAACGATATGGTAGACATCTCGCTGCCGTTCAATTTGGTGGGCCGTGGCGCCAGGTAGATTATCTCCGAATCCACCTTCGGCTTCGGGTAGAAATTCCCGGCGGCCACCTCCCTTACCCTATGCACCTTGAATGCCAGCGACGAGACCACGCTGAGCTTCGAATAGTCCCTAGTTCCTGGAACCGCGGTCATGTGGTCCGCGAATTCCCTTTGGACGCATATCAGGGCTGGCATCCTGTGATCCAGCAGCCACTGTATCACCTTGCTTGAGAGGCTGTACGGTATGTTAGATATCATTATGTCTGGATCTCCAAAAGATCCGATGTCCACATCGAAGAAATCCAGGTTCATAAGCCTGAGCTTCCTGGACTTTATGCCCATTTTCAATATGTCAATTAGCCGTGAGTCCTTCTCCACGGCCACGACGCTCCTTGCCGATGCGCACAGCTCCTTTGTGAGTATCCCGAGGCCGGGCCCCAGCTCAAGCACGTTCATCCCCTTGCCGTATGCAGCCTCCATCCTCGCTATGGATTCGTTCATCAGGAAGCTCTGGCCCAACGAGCGCCTTGCGCCTATGCCGTCTATAATCTCCCTGTATTCCTGGAACTCCATCCGGCACCACGGCGAATATTTTATATGCGTTTGTTATCCTTATTAAGACATGCGGCGGTTGAGGGCCCAGAGCGCGATAGAGTTCCTGACGACCTACGGGTTCGTCTTCATCGTGATAGCGCTCGTGCTTTTCATGCTGATAATCTTCGCTGTGATACCAAAATCCACCTTGCCGACGCAGTGCAGCATGTACAGCGGTTTCAGCTGCATAGACGTAGCCTATTTCAATTACAACAGCGGATCGCAGCTCGTCGTGCTCATGTCCAACTCCGAACCTGGGATAGTCAACATAAGCGGATTCAACGCTGTGATAGGCAACATACAGAGCATAGGGGGGTTCTGCGAGCCGCAGGTCAGCACCGGCGGCCAGGAGGTTTACTGCCTTGCTAACTTCAGCACAGGCGTTGCCATCGGGAGCACCTACAACTTACAGTTCCACATAGATGCAAACTGGTGCGCAAGGTCGCCAAGCCAGATATCGAATGAGACGTGCGCCGCTGGCTCCGCATACTCATATGCAGGAGAGGCAAGGACTGAGGGCACCGCCTTCTCCGAGGCGGATCTGCCTCCGATAAACAACCTTTACTGCGTGGGAAGCGGAGGGAGCGGAAAGAGCCAGGTATACTATGCGAGCGTGTCGCCTTCCGGGGTTTCCCAGTGGGCCACGACGAACAGCTATCCTGCAGCGCTCAGCCTCGCGGGATGCAGCATATACGACAACTACATATACTGCGTAGGAGGCAATTCAGGCTCGGACCAGCTGACGTACTTCGCTCCGCTCGAATGGCAGGGGGTTGGCACCTGGTCCCCAGGCACGAACTACCCAGAGCAGTTCAGCACAGCGGGATGCTCGATAAACGGGGGCCACATATACTGCATAGGAAGCACTTCGGGGACGGGCGCCACCGCATACTATGCCACAATATCCTCATCAGGCATAGGGACGTGGATGCCTACAAACAGCTATCCGATACAGTTCAAACAGGCAGGGTGCTCGATATACAACAATTACATATACTGCGTGGGAAGCAACTCCGGCACTGAGAACCAGATTTACTATGCCCAGCTGATCAAGGGTGGGATAAGCCAATGGACTGTTACCACCCCGTACCCGATTGCCTTCTCTAACAACGGTTGCAATTCATACAACGGAAGGATATACTGCGTCGGCAGCCCTTCGGGCCCAGGCAACCAGGTATATTATGCAATCGTATCACCATCCGGAGTAGGCAACTGGATATCGACCACCCCGTACCCGATACCCATTAACAACGCGGGATGCAACATACACAACGGCTACATATACTGCGTCGGCAGCAGCTACGGCGCGGAGAGCCAGGTTTACTATTCGCAGATACTCCAGAACGGCAGCATAGGGCAGTGGCAGCAGTCGACATCGTACCCGACCCCATTCTACGGCTCATACTGCGCGATAACAGGGGAGAGCGGCGGATACCTTGGATAATAGGCCAATTATTACGCTATTCCAAAACAATAATAAATTCCCCTTACAATATATTCACCTAAAATGCCCCAGTAGCTCAGTGGTAGAGCGCGTGCATGGTAGACTTTTTGGCAGGAAGTTTTGTCAAAGATCCATTAAGCACGAGGCCGAGGGTTCAATTCCCCCCTGGGGCTCTCGGAGCTGGGGTTCCACTCCCTTTATATGGGAGAAAAATCAGAAAAGAGAAGTATGGAGAATCCATACCTCAACAACGGCGACATACATGAAATGAGGCGGATAGAGGCTCTAAAAGAGCCTAATAGGTCGTATGCGCTCCAATTCAAGGATTGGATTGAGCTACAGAATAAGGCAACCAGAACATTAGCTATAAGACTTTGAAGAGGCTCGGATTACTATGAATGTAGTCCGATTTCTGTGATAAGTGCGCGATGGTCCGAACAATCATCATAATCACACTTTATACTCTTAAAATTATACTTTTCTTTTGGTATAACAATGTAATCAAGAACCTCATCTTTTGATGGGAACGACACATATTTTTCAATATCATATGTGCATTCATATTCCTCTCCAAGAACATCTTTGATAACTTGTGGATTTAAGGTATTCAAGTCGCCTACAATAATTGGTGACGTGTTATTCTTCTTGAAATATTCTTTTGTCTCCTGCAAATGTATTTTACTCCATTCATTTGTGTTAGAGTAGTGCGCATGGTAAAACAAAATCTCCTTCCCTGACCAAAGCACTTTGACAATCTGTATTGCACGATAATGTTTATCAGCCTCTTCTCTTTTTAGACGAACAATCTTATGTTCTAATACTGGTAAGTCTGTAATACATAACAAACCATCAAATACAAGCTGTTTCAAATCCTCATTATGCTCATTTACAGTTTGCTCAACTATGTCGTATAGAATGTTCTTGTAGCCCAACTTTTCATTTATAGCTTTCCTTGAAAGTTTCACAACTAGATTTGGGCAGAAAGTAGTGCCTC
>CAYSQH010000022.1:0-10798 GCA_964433165.1 Microcaldota archaeon | reverse complement strand
AGCTATCTCTAAACTGACGATGAAACCCACGCCTTTAGGCGTGGGAGAAGGTCATCCCTATTTCGTCGTCGTAAATTTCATTTGCGATTGCCGGGATTTGAACCCGGGTTTTTGCCTTTCCTTTCCGAAGAATGGAGGGGCAAAGTCCTACCAGGCTAGACTACAATCGCATGCATAGTACTTTAGTCCAAGATGATTAAAAAGGCTATTCCTTCTCTGCAAGCATCCGGTTCAGCTCCGAGCCGTCGACATTCAGCCTGTACCTGGACATTATCTCGTCGCGCACCTCGTTAATGCCTCCGCTGCCGCCCTTTGCCTTTGCCGCATCTATCAGCTCTCTGAGCTTCTCCCCTTTTATCCTTGCGAGGGATCTATCCTTTATTATGCTGGTTATACCCTTCCCTGAGGGCAGCTCCCGCACCAGTTCCTCGACGCCCTGCTTGGTTATCTCGCCGTTGGAGTACATCTTGAATGCCCTTATGAAGTCTACCTCGCTTATGGAGTCGACGTTCAGGCCCGAGCGCTTCAGCTCCGTCATTTTTTGAAGGAGGAAGTTTGCAACGAACTCGGGGTCTGCCCTGGTTTCGCCTGTAATGGCCTTGAACAGCTGCAGCCTCTGCGATATTATCATCCGGTCAACCATGTCGCGGCTACTTATCATGGACGAGAGCGACTTCAGCTCCTTTTCAAGGTTCGGGGCCTCGAGATAGGCGGTTTTACGCATCTCCTTTGTCACCGGAATCGGCTTCGCGTCCGTTTCCGGATACATCCTCGAGCCTGTGGGCAATGGCCTCATGAACCTGGTGGTGAATCCGTTCATATCATGGGCGAACCTCGTTTCCTTTGGTACCCCTTTGGTGGCGTAATCCGCTCTCCATGCGGCTAGGCGCGCCGCCTTCTCCGCCATCCCGGGCTTTCCAGCTATTATTATGAACGCATCGCCATCATTCATGCCAAGCTCCTTCTTGAGCATTGACACCTCTTGGTCCGATACCCCGTACCTGGACATCTCCTCGTCGCTGTGAATTATGCCATGGATGCCGGCCATCTTGGCATAGTCGCTTATCTCCGTCCCAAGCCTGCGGCCGGGGTTTATCTCATGGCCAAGCTCGCCGGCGAAGCCCTTCAGCGCAAAGGCATATGCCGCACCGCTGCCTTCAAGGTTCTTCCTTATGAGTTCAGAACCGGTGCCCTTGAATATTTTTGTAACATCGGCAACCTCCCCCACCTTTGCCTTCCTTCCTGAAAGGCGCTCCATTATGCCTATCAATTCCTCCTGCCGTCTTATCTCGTTCTCTATGAAGCTGTCTATTGCGTATAGTTCCTGCATTCCCTTTATCTCCACCCTTGCGCCGCCCTTTATCGAGAGGTTGACGTCCTGGCGTATCGAGCCTATGCCCCTTTGTGCATAACCGGTGAGCCGCAGCATGGTGCCTATCTTCAGCGCGACCTCCTTTGCCGCAGCAGGGCTTGGTATGGTTGGCTCCGTGTCTATCTCTATCAAAGGTATGCCCAATCTGTCGGTATTGTACGTGGTTGACGAGCCTGATGCGGATGCTATTCCGCACGATTCCTCCTCCAGGAATAGGGATGGCACCACTATCGCGATCCCGCCGGAGTCTATCTTCCCATTGTAAGCGACCATCACGGTCCTCTGGAAGGCGCTTGGGTCGCTACCGTCAACCACCGCTTTCCTCATCGGCTGCAGCTCATCTACAAGCTCCATGCTAAAGGCGGCGGCCATGGACAGCGCTATCCTGAGAGCCTCCTTGTTCATCTCATGAGGCGGCTCCTCGTCGATATCCATAAGGCAGGTGTTTTCCCTGAATGCATTGTATATGAAGTGCTTCCCCTTCTCTTCCTCGAATTCCGCGGATTTGTCTACGGAACCCAATTCCCCAGCAACAGCCCTTTGGGTCCTGTGCACAGATGCAAACGGTTGGGGATCCTTAGGAAGCGCGGATGTGCAGCCGCAGAAAAGCTTGCTCGACGTCGCCAGGCGCTGGTGTATCTCCAGTCCGCACATGAACCCGATTCTTGAGTATCTGTCTCCGTGCTCCCTTTCCTTTTTCGGCTGTTTTGGCATTAGCATCACACGAGAAACTCGTCATATCCGCTTCTTGGCTTGGTCTCCCCCCTCAGGTCCTTGACCATCAGTTGTGATGCCTCTCCCACGCCGAAATTGCCGAGAAGCCATCCAAGCTTCACGCAGGCGGTTTCAGGGAGCATGTCCTCGCAGTATATGACCCCCACGCCGCTTATCAGGCGCAGGTTCCTGTATACGTTGTCATTCACCCTGCCGTAGAGGCACTGGGATGTCATGCATACTATTGCGCCTTTCCTGACGGCCTCCTCAACATGGCTCAGCCACAGGAACTCCCCGTGCTTGGTCGATGCAGGGAAGTGGCCCAGGCCCGTCCCCTCTATCACTATGCCCTTATATCCCCTGCCAACATAATAATCGATGATTTCGGGATCTGAGTTTGGGTAGCTCTTCACAAGCGCCACCTTGCTCTCGAATGCGGTCTCAGCCGTTGGCGATTCCTTGACATGCGGGACTGATTTGTTGTAGTCGCCTGCGTATTCTATTCTAAGGTCCGTCCCTACATATGCTATTGGCCTGTCGTTTATGGGCCTAAATGCGTCCCTCCTTGATGTATGCATCTTCCTGGCCCTGGTGCCTCTTATCAGCATGCACCTGTCGTCCGAGCTGGTGGAATGCATGCATATGCCGACCTCCGCGACATCGGACCTTGCCGCAAGCTGCACGGAGCATGCAAGGTTGAGGAATGCGTCGCTTGACCCCCTGTCGCTGCTGCGCTGGGCCCCGGTAACTATTACGGGCCCGTTGAGGTCATGAAGCATGAACGACAATGCCGCGGCGGTGTAGTGCATCGTATCGGTGCCCATCGTAACCACGACACCATCTGAGCCGTCCTTGAATGCCGCGACTATCTCCTCCGCTATGGTCTGCCATTCCATGTACGACATATCCTCGCTGGCTATGCTGAACGGATTCCTTACAACAAGGCTCGCTATTTTGGATATCTCCGGAACATCGTGGAGCAATTCCTCCGGTTTGGTCAGCATGTAGACACCGCCGGTCTTGTAGTCTATCTTGCTGCCTATCGTCCCGCCAGTGTATATCAGCGTCACCTTCGGGAGCCCCTTCTTTGCCTGGGCTGGGCTCTGCGGGAATGATACCTTACCAGTGCCCCCCCTCACCTTCCTTATTGCAGTCTTGGGCGTTACCGCAACTCCGATGTTGTAGCCGCTGGGCAGCTTCAGGACTATCACGTTGCTGCTGCCCGCCTCGGTCCCAGGCATCAGCTCTCCCGTCATCCCCTTGCCGCCCCCTGCGACCTCTATCGTGTCTCCAAGCGCTATGCCATTCCTTTTCAATATGCCAAGCAGCTCATCCGAATACAAGGGCACACCTACGCATAGAGTACATTCGCAGATACTGCTTTTATAAGCATATTATACGTTCCACCGAGTTCCAGGCCCATCTCCTTGCCCGACGGCACCACCACCTGCCTGTATGAGCGGTTCCTTCCGTTCATCGATTTGCTGTTCGACTCTGTAATGAGCACCTCCATGCTGCTGCCTATGAGGCTGCTGTTCGTCTCGCTCTGCACGGACCTCACCACCTTTGAGAGCTCCCTGCTCCTTGAGTTTATCGTCTTCGCACTGTTCTGCGCCATCCTAGACGATTGGGCATGCGGCCTGGCCCCGAACCTCGATATGTTTGTCACCTCAGGCTTGCACCTTCTTATGAAACCTACAGTGTCATTGAAGTCACTCTCGGTCTCGGTCGGAAAGCCCACTATTATGTCGGTCTCTACCGCGACTCCGGGAACCGTGCTCCTTAACCTTTCCACGTATCCCTCGAATTCCTCTACGGTGTAATGCCTACCCATTGCCTTAAGGACCTGATTGCTTCCCGATTCTACCGGCAGGTGGACGAACCTGTAGAACCTTTGGCTGCATAGGGCCTCCCTAAATCCGTCGAAGCACCTGTGCAGGTGTTCGGGATTCAGCATGCCGACTCTGACCTTGAAGTTTCCCTCAATGTCCGTTATGGCATGCATCAGCCTTGCTATGTCGGTGTTCCTGTCAAGGCCGTAGGCTCCGGTATCCTGGGATGCGAGCTGTATCTCCTTTGCCCCGTTGGCCACGCTTCCCTCTATCGCCTTGAGTATGAGCCTCTCCGGAAAGCTGTTCAAAGCGCCGCGCGCGTACCTCGTCTCGCAGAAGGTGCAGCTGCTCGTGCATCCGTCGCTTATCGGTATCCTCGCGATCGTGCCGCTTCCGGGCCTGTACATCTCCAGCCTGTCAGTCTTGGAGTAGGAGTCAAGCACAACTCTCTCTGCGGATCCGACAGCCTCGGCTATTCGCGCCGCGTTTGGGGCCGTGACTATGCTAGCCTTTGGCGCGTATCTTTCTATGAGGTTTCTGTTTGCGGAGGCCATGCATCCGGTAACCACGACACGCTTCCCAGATTGCTCCAATTGCGACAGCTTGTATAGTATCTTCTGCGAGGTTGCGTTCTTCACCGTGCAGGTGTTCACCACTACCACGTCGGCATCCTTCTCGCTGGCCGAGACCTTTATGCCATCGGCCTCCAGAACCGATGACACTATGTCGCTGTCCGCCTGGTTGAGCGTGCAGCCGTATGTCCTTATGTATGCCCTCACTTCCTCGCCAGTACTATTTCTGTAGGGCAAGGATAAAAAAGGCGCAGGAATTCTCGCACTGCCGCTCATCAGAGGGAGCAGTAAGCTTTTTAGCTTCTAATAACAGATAGTTTAACCTAAGGTGCATTCATGACGTTTCTATGCGAGAGATGCAAAAGGGAGATATACAAGAGCGAGACGTGCGGCTACTGCAACAAGAAGATATGCAACGACTGCATAAAGAGCTCCCAGAGGGTCCAGAAGGTCACAAGGCTGGTAATATGCAAGGACTGCTGGAGCAACATGCACAAGAGGAAGGCATTCAAGAACAAGCGCCTTGAGGCCAAGCCAGTGGAAGCCCGCGAATGATTCCTGAGGCAGTTCCATGGACATAAAATCCAGGGAGCAAGAAATACTCGATTACTGGAAGGAGCGTTCCATAAGCGGCAAAATCCGCGAACGAAATAAGAACGGAAAGAAATTCTACTTTTTGGACGGGCCGCCATATGTTACAGGTGAGCTCGGCAGCCACCACATCTGGGTGGAAACGATAAAGGATATCATCCTGAGATACAGGAGATACAGGGGTCAGATGGTGCACGACCGGGCAGGCTTCGACGTGCACGGGCTTCCGATAGAGGTCAAGGTCGAGAAGCTGCTCAACGTAACCTCCAAGCAGGACATAAAGGAGCGCATAGGCGTAGAGGAGTTCATAATCGCATGCAAGGATTATGCAAAGGAGCAGGCCAGGAGCGCCATATCCACATACCTCAGATTCGGCTCGTCGCTTGATTTTGATACGGTATACATGCCATACGAGAACTACTACATTGCGAAGGGCTGGAAGATATTCAAGGCCATGAGCGACAAGGGGCTGCTCTACAAGGATCTTGCGCCGTTGGCTTACTGCCCGAGGTGTGAAACGGTCCTTTCCGCACAGGGCCCCGAGGTGGAATACGAGGATGAAAACGACAACTCCATCTACGTAAGGTTCATGGTAGACCCCAAACGCGGCAAACCGAGGCTGAAGCTGCCCGCAGATACATATCTCGTTATATGGACAACCACTCCGTGGACTCTTCCGTCAAACATCGCGGTGGCGGCAAATCCGGAGGAGCCTTACCTGCTGGTAAGGACCGACGGTGTCCATTACATAATCGCAAAGGCACGGCTAGATTCCTTTTCCAGCCAGTTGGGCAAAAGCATGACGATCATGTCGGAATTCGCAGGGAGCGAGCTGAAGGGCCTTTGCTACGAAAGCCCCATCGCCACCAAGGTCCCTAAGCAGAAAGAGCTCGGCAAATACCATTATGTGATAATGAGCAAAGGCTTCGTGAACATTGGGGAGGGGACCGGCCTGCTCCATGTGGCCCCTGGCCACGGTCCTGAGGACTATAAGCTCGGAAAGGAGCATGGCATGCCGATATTCTCGCCAATAAACCAGCATGCAGCATATACCGATGATGCAGGAGAATTCAGAGGCCTCAAGGTGCCCGGGGAGGCCAACTATGGCGTGCTCTCCGCGCTGAAGGATAACGGAAGCCTGCTGTTCGAGGCGCAGATAAGGCACAGCTATCCTCACTGCTGGCGATGCCACAGCAAACTCATATACAGGGCAACGGAACAGTGGTTCATCAACGTGCAGAGGATAAAGAAACGGATGATCGATGCAAACAAGAAGGTTGTATGGCACCCCACCGCAGCATCCGAATGGTTTGCCGATGGGATAGAAAGCTCCCCGGACTGGTGCATATCCAGGCAGAGATACTGGGGCGCTCCGATACCGATATGGGTATGTGGTTCATGCAATGCAATGGAAGTGATCGGATCGCCGAAGGAGCTGGTCGCAAGGGCCGGGCTTTCATCTGAGCCTGTTGATCTGCACAAACCGTATGTGGATGCGATAGAATTCCAATGCAAATGCGGAGAATCCATGAGGCGCATCCCGGACATATTCGACGTATGGTATGATTCGGGCATATCACACACGGCAAGCCTTAGCGACGATGAATTCAGCAAACTCTTCCCCGCGGACTGGATAACGGAGAGCAGGGACCAGATAAGGGGGTGGTTCAGCGTGCTCTTGAAGACCGGAATTGCCCTCTACGGGAAATCTCCATTCAAACGCGTGAACATAGGTGGAATGATAAAGGATGAGCTTGGCCAGGAGATGCACAGACACCTGGGAAATACGGTTTCGGGCAACGAGCTCCTCGGGATCGTGTCTGCCGATGGGTACAGGCTATGGTGCTCAAGCCACCCACGCTGGCTGGAACTGAAGCTGAAGAAGGCAGAGCTGACTGAAGCGGACAGCAACATAATGACGCTTTACAACATTGCGGAGCTTGTCAAGGAGTTCGCAATGCTTTCGAATTCAAAGCCCGAAGAGCAGAGGAGGCCTCCATCAATCACCTCGTTGGAGAAGGAGGAGGTATGGATACTCTCAAGACTCAATACGCTCATAACAGCTACTACCGCGAACATGGGCGAATACAAAATAGACAACGCGGTGAAGGATATAAGGTCATTCATCCTAGAGGACTACAGCAGGTTCTACCTGAAATTTGCAAAGCAGAGGGCGGAGCTGGCCACAAAGGGCAGGCTCAGGAGGCTGTCAGCGCTGAACTCCTACATGCTGAGGCAGACGATAATACTTGCATCCATCATAATGCCGTTCTCCTGCGAACACATATACAGGGACGTTTATCACAGCACTGAGAGCATATTCATGGAAAAGTGGCCGAAGCCATCTACCAGGATGTCCAATAAGGAACTTGAAGATGACTTCGAGCTTCTAAAGGGGGTATCAAGGTCCGTGCTTTATTTGAGGGAAGAAAGGAACTCCAAACTGAGGTGGCCAATAAGCGAGGTTGCAATAGAGGCAAACAGCGATTCTGCCGTCGATTCCCTGCAGAGGTTGAGCAACCTGATAGCGATGTATGCGAATGCGAAATCAGTGAAAATCAGGAGAGGCGCAGAACGCGGCAGGTCCATAGTGCCCATATTCGGGGAGCTCGGTCCTGAATTCAAGGGCAATGCGCAGGCGGTGGCGGCGGAGCTCAAGAACCAGGACGAGGCAAAGGTGGTGGGGGAGGTCGAGGAGCACGGCCATTACACCCTGCACACCAATGCAGGGGTATTCGACATAAAACCGAACCACTTTTCCGTCGTGGAGAATGCTGGCGAAGGCAGCGGCGCATGGGTAAGCTACGGGGCTACAAAGCTGCACATAGACATAAACACTGAACTCTCCGGCGGGTTGAGAGAGGAGCTGTTAGCCAGGGAGATAATAAGGAGGGCGCAGGTCATGAGGAAGGAAGCCGGTCTGACAAGGCATGATATCGTTGCCCTACACGTGTCAATCGACGAGAACATGAGGAAGGTGCTTGAGGACAATGCCAAGATGATAAAGGGCATAGTGAGGGCAAATAAGATTTCCGTCAATGGGAAGTTACCCGAGGGTGCAAAAACCTCAAGCATAGACATACTCGGCGCAAAGGTAATCATAGCCCTGACAATGAACCAACGCAAGGATTGAGATCCTATGCGCTTGCTTTTTATTCCATAATTGCATATAGCTCTGATGGATGCAGAATCGTACAGCGGACAGGATTCTTACAGGCAAGTCGATCCAATGATAGCGCATGCCAGGAGGCTTATGATAATATCCCCATACATAAGCAATGGCTATGCCAGGGCCCTTGCGGCAAGGGCTGCTTCAGGGGCAAGCGTGCGCGTCATAACCTCGGAAAGCGCCGTTGGCGGGAGCTCTATTCTTATTGGGAATTATGGCATGACACATGTCAGGGCGGTACTGTTCCTGGTGCTGCTCGACGCAATATCCATATACCTGGGATTCGTGTACACCACGATAATAATATCGTTCATGATAGCGGTCCTTGGGGTGCTTTCCTTTGCAAGGAGGAGGGGGATAAGCCTCAACATGTCTGTCAAGGTCTCCAGGGACAAATTCGTCCATGAGAAAATCTACCTATCTGACGACATGGCGATAACCGGAAGCGCCAACCTTACCTACAGCGGAATGCACAGGAACGTAGAGCACATATACGTCATACGGGACCCCGCAAGGGTCAAGGAGCTAAGGGCGCATTTCGAGGGGCTTTGGGCCAGCATCTAGCGGCAATGATAAAATTTTTAAGGTTTAACTATTAATCTATAATGAGAAAATGAAGCAAAACATCAAAGTGGGAAAGCTGCACTCGTTCAAGAACCGGAAGATTTTTATCGCAACAATCGATAACGATAAATGCCCCAGGGTTAGCATGGCCAAACATGGCAGGAATGCCACATTTAGGGACGACTACCATGGGGAACTAAAGATGGACAAAATTATAGCAAAGCTAATCTTCAAGGAATAGTATAAGCCGCCCCCCGTACATCTTTCCGCATACTTTCTCTGTTTCTATCGGACCTCTTATGCCCATAGATTATCAGTTCAGGCATGGCGTCGCTATACCTCTGCACAAGTATAGTTTGTTGATCTGAATAATTGTTATCTAGAAGCCTATATCCGAAGCTACCAACTATTATCGAAGTTACTATCGACGAACGGCTATTGACCCCAAGGTTAAGCTTGGCCCTTGACTCTATGGTCCTGCTTAGGTCATTGTCATCGAATATCGGAACGTAGAGGATTGTGCCGTCGGGGTTTATCGTATCCCATATGAGCAGGTACTTGTTTAGCATGTGCGCACTGCTAGATATGATGTCCCTAAGGTATTTGTCCCTGTTGCGCTTGTATTGCTCCCAGTTGACAGTATCCTCAATAAGCGCGGCGATGTACCTTATCGGAAGATTTTGCATGCATATGGTTATGCGTTTTATTGTCCCCGAACCGTTAAGTTTATGGTAGGAATATTGCGACCTCCCTTTATCGAATCCGTATAATTCGTCGATATCTGTAAATTCTCTTTTGCCGTTTGCTACCAATTCCTTGAGGATCGCATACTCCCTGGTCAGCATGGTGCCTTTTAGCGATTCGATGAATTCTGGCCTGATCGGCACGTACCCGTACCCGTGTATTATCGGGGCTGTCCCCCAAGTGGAATCGAAGGGTAGCTTGGTTCTTAGGTCCAACACCAGGAGATTAACCTCTTCTATGTTCTTGGACAATACGTATATCATGAGATCGTATCTGCCCTTTGTTATGAGTGCCAATTGTACCCTAGGCTCAGCTGAAAGCACGCCTCTCAGCTCATCAATCCCCGGGAATTTGCCGACGAACTTTACTGTTATGAGATACTGCACATAACCAAGTTTCACTGGATCTATCTCGGCCGTGTACCTTATCCCATATCTGGCCTCCAGCTTCTTCACCTGAGATAATGCAGCCGTTTCCTTTACTCCGATAAGGGAACCAAGCACCGACATTGGGATCTTTCCGTTAGTGCTGAGAGCCGTGAGTATAACATTCTCGTTCCTGCTCCTTTTCTCGTTCTGAACAGATGTTACCAGTGTAAGCTGCCTTGTTGTATCCTGCTCCCCCAGCTCGGGTTTGGATGGCTTCCTCTCTTTCTTCCTTGCGGCCTCCTTGAATGTGCCGTTGTTGTATATCCTGCCAAGGTATGTGGGCACCTTCACCGGGCGGCCTTTCTCCTTGTCCCAACGGCTTGTGGACCGGTACACGAAGAAGTAGCCTTTTATCCTCTTTATCTCCAGATACCCGCTGCTCTCTTTCCTAAGCCTCGCGAATGCGGCCCTTACTCTGACAGGCAATCCATCCATATGGATTACCTATTGAGTAATCAAATATTAAAGTCTTTCTAGAACAAGACAGAATTTGGGTTATTTATATGGATTAACCTATGGCCTAATTAACGTTTGTAGCTCAAAAATATAAAATGCTTTGTAAAAATGAGTAACTCTCCTATGAAAAGCCTAATGCGAGCGCAAAAAGGTATTTATATAAGCTGCCTTATATAAATATCGGTTAGGACACATAATCCCAACCACATGGACTTTTTTACATAACGTAAAAAATCCAATCCCAACCAAAATCACCCAATGCGCATGGCTTCGTGCCGTGCGTCTTTTTCTTTTCACCCCTTATAGCTAACCCAAAAAGTGTTACAACTTCCACTACCCAGAACTTTTGACAAGGT
>CAYSQH010000021.1:0-11000 GCA_964433165.1 Microcaldota archaeon | reverse complement strand
CCCAGCAGGCCGGGATTCCCCTTCAATGAATTCTTGAATGCATCGAGCCTCATTGTGTCGAGCACTATTATTGACACGTTGGGTTTTTTCACGATCGCACCGCCTTTCATGGCTGCCTGAATACCTCAATGAGCTCGGCATCCTTTAGAATCTGGTCCCTTACCGGGCTTATTATTGATATTATTGCACCCGCAACGGCATTCTTCAGGTCTACGGGATGCAGCGCCCCGGACCTGTAATCGCCCTCCAGCCTTGCATAGCTTTCGTATTCGGCGTCGCCACCGTGCTCCTTCTTGCGCTCCACGGTAATGCTCCCGTTGAGAGGCATTATCAGGTACCTGCACAGCTCAAGGACCGGATTCTCCTCAATAGTCTTCTCGGGGCACCATGCGCCCCTTATAGTCTTTCTGACCTCCTCGTCCGTTGCCGTGATGAGTATCGCTGACCCGGGCTTGGACTTGCTCATCTTCGTAGCCAGTACCTCGTCCTCCTTCGTGGCGTTCGGGCCCAGCTTTGGCGGGGCCGCAAGGGAGGAAAGCAGGTGATGGTGGACAGGCGCTATGCGCTTGAGCTTCATGTCATTGAACAGCTCCTTGGCTAAGACATGTATCTTCCTCTGGTCCATTCCCGCATGCGGCACATCAACATCAAGCGCAAGTATGTCCGCGGCCTGCATCATCGGGTATATGTACTGCGAAACGTGAAGGGTGTCCTTCTGGCTCCTTCCCTGTATTATGAGCGTCCTCGTTGCCCTGGCCATCGTCGTCCTCCTGGCGAACTGCATGACGTTCTTCCAGTAATCCTCCCCGTTCCTCTCGTACAGCTCAGACCCCAGAAGCACGTTTGTATTGGGGCAGAATATACCGAAGGCCTTCCTGTACAGCCTAGAGGCCTTGATTATGCGCTCCCAATCCCCCCCGAACTTGTTGTTGGCCATCGTATGCCAGTCCGCGAGGAGCACATTGGTCTTCAGGCCAGCCTTGTCGAAGTCGTTTATCTTCTTGCCGTTTAGTATGAGGCTTCCAAGGTGCATCATGCCGCTTATCTCAAGCCCTATGTAATGTTTCGGATGATCGTTGGATTCGAGTATTGCGCGCAGGTCAGCCTCTGTTATGACCTCCTCCAGCGGCGGACTCCTTATCAATTCAATCCTGGACTCTATGTCCATGAGATCACTGTTCGGCGGGCTTTGCCGCCGTTTTCCTCCTTTGGACCGATACCATGAGGTCAGCCTTTATCTGGTTGTAGCAGGTCATGCACAGCTTGTACTCCGTAACGCCCTTCCTATCGCTCTGCGGGCCCTGCTGCAGCCTGCCCGCATATATATAGTAGTAGTCCTCCATCGTCAGCTCCGCACCGCAGACGTCGCATCTTGACTCGTCTATGCTTATGCAATCACCATCGCATAGGATAGTTTGCAAACAACCTATTTATTACTGCCCTACGGGCATTGCCTCTGCACAAGCCTGCCCTGCTCCTCGGATATGCGGCGGTCCACTTCCCTGAGCATTTCCCTAAGACGTTCAGTTGAGAGGTTGTACACCTTAACCTCCTTGCCAAGCCTCATGAGATCAGCCAGGTTGGATCCCCCTTTCATCAGGCTACCCTCGCCGCACAGCTCCCGCATCATGGCCTCCTCGGCCCTCTCCTTGTACGAGGCCTCCGCGGTATTCCTCGGTATGTAGTTCTCTAGCATTATCATCGCTATAGAGGCGTCATATGGATTCGTGAACCTGAACTTCAGGCCGTGCTCGCCCTCGGAGAACCATCTGTTTATGCGCCTGCATGCGCTGCGCTCTGCCTTCATATGCATCAACGCGCCGGCATGGTGGTCGTAACCTTATGCCTGGCGCATAAGCCTTCTTGCGCGCGCATTTATAAACGTTTCAAGCGCGCACTTTTCCTTCAAGAAACGGAAGCAAGGTATACGCTGCTCCCCTCCTTTATTATGGAATCCGTCTTTATCCCGACAGAGTCGCCCTCGTGCGCCTCGCCAACGCTCTTCCTGTCTATCTGCATACTGGATACCACCATCTCTATCACGCCATTCTCGCCCTCCAGCTCTATAGAGTCGCCCACCTTAAGATCCGCAAAGAGGTTTATCGCAACTACGTTTATCCTACTGAAGAACTTCTCCACCTTGCCAAGCGGTTTCCTTTTCCCATCACCCGCGTCGATACCGCTGCCCTGCATCAGGTAGTCGAGCTCCTTCGAGTCAAGTGCAGGGTTTGACTGCCGCTCATCCTCTTCATGGTCATGTATGAGGTCATCTATGTCTATGCCGCCGCTTCCACGCATCCAATCACGCAGGCATATGGATGAATAAGCTAATAATCCTTTCATGTATCTTACGTCGTGAAGCGATGCTTTTTACGACGTAAATCGGACAAGGAAAGGTATATATATCTGCGAAGGAAATAACTAGTATTGATCGTTTCCCCGCTAGAATAGTATTTTAATCTGTAATACAGAAAGAATGTCATGCAGGGATGGCGGAGCGGTCAAACGCGGCGGACTCAAGATCCGTTGACTTAGGTCTTCGGGAGTTCAAAATACGTGAACAAATCTCCCTCCCTGCATAAAAAGGTGGAAACATGGCAAAAGCCAAGGCAAAAAAGCAGAAACTAAGAGAATCCAAGATATATGATATACCGAATTACGCCCAGACCGAGGAGTTCACAAGCTCGGCTGCCGCCGCAATAATGGTGCTTAAGTACCTGAACAAGAGCCTAAAGGTAAAGAAGGACCTCGAGTTCCAGATATGGCAGGAAGCGGTGAATGGCAGCGTATGGCACGGCTCAAGGTACGGGCTTGCTTATGCGCTTGCGAAGAGGGGGGCTAAGCCCATGATAATAAGCAATATCAAGGATGAGGGGTACGAGAAGAAGCTAGCGGTATTCGAAGGCGTGAACCTTGAAACTCTAAGTTCCTCCTTCTCCGAGATAAAGGACAAGGTCAAGAAGCTCAACATAAAGGAGCAGTACGGGGTAACAACGATAAACTTCATAAAGAAGCAGCTGGACAGCGGCAGGATACCGATAGTTCTGGTAAATGCCAATGTCCTGAACCCCTATCTCGAGTCATCGCCGCACTGGGTGGTCGTCAAGGGATACGACAAGGACACGTTCTATATAAATGATCCGTATTCGGACAGTACCATAACGATGGAGCCCCAGGTCTTCAAGGATGCCCTGGGCTTCGAAAAGGAATATCACACAATATCAGTCAACTCCAGGAAGTGAGCGTGCGCAGCAATGGACGTAAACCGTCTTCTTCGGATGGTCGAGAGTTCCAGCCGGGTCGTGTCAAACGGCAATTGGAACGGTACCTCGTGCATCGACATGATAATGTTCAGCATAGTTGTCGACCCCGCAAAGGCACGCGCAAGGAAGAATGATATCATAAGGGAGCTTGAGCGCTACCCTGTCAAGGGGCGCCTTGAGGAAGGCCAGGTAAGCTACAGGGAGATATCCAATACCCTCAAGATAAGCGAGGAGCACTCGCTCAGGCTCATGGCAATAGGAAAGCACCTGGGCCTCTGGGACATAGACATGCCGGCGAGCGGCCTGCACATGCTTAGGGGTATAAATACGGACACGCTCATGCTTGAGGATGCAAGAAGCGGCAAGATAATGATCTCATGTTACAGGGTGAAGAAGCCTGTCAGGAAAAGAAGGGCTTCCGCATCCACAGGCTAGGGCCTTCCTGCCTTCTTTACAGCGGCCATTACCTCATTTATCCCTGCATCGGTCTTGACCGCGTTCTTTTCCATGTGCGTCAGGGACGCATCGAAGCCATTCGACCTCAGGCGCTCCACTACAGACATGGGGCTTACGGCACCAATCTTTAGCTTCCTCGTTACCCTTGGTATGGAGTAGTACATTGGCGCGACGGCCTCACCGATTATGGATTCGACGAGCCCGCGGGACCTCTCATCCGAGTCCCCAAGGTTGTCGCATACCATCGATGCCTCTTCCTTTGAGTTTATTGCGCCTAGCCACATGCGCCCCGATACTTCCATGCCCTTTCCGCATTCTGGGCACTCCGTCCGCTTGGATAGTATCGAACGCTCCGTCCCGGTGTAAAGGCATGCGGGGCAATGATGGGCATAGCCCATTGACCTGACGGATCTCATTGCAGCTCCGTTGCCATGCAAAAGCCTCACGAACATCCTCATGTAGTGCATGTACGCAAACGACAATTCCACCTCGATGCCGAAGTTGAACTGCGCTGCAGTTCTCGCTATGTAACCTGCGAGTATCCTAAGCCCGACCTCATGGCACAGCTCATTGTGCATCGGCCTTGCATCGTACAGCCTTACGCATGCGGGCTGGTCCGCGCCGCACAGCACGGCGGTATCGGTCGCCGTGGCCATCAGCCTGGTGCCGTTCCCGGATATCTTCATCAGATCGTATACGTAAGGGGTCACTCCGCCGAACGGGTCAAGGTCTATGAAATCGAACCTGTCATCGGTGGTGTTCGCGAACTCCTGCACGCTCTTCCCGATGACGTAAGGTTTCACCTTATTGATGGCTATGTTCTTGCGCATGGATGATGCAGCCCTTTCGTTAATCTCAAGGAATCCGACCTTATGCGTGCCCGCCTCAAGGAAATACCTTATGCCGCGTATGCCTGTTGCCGCTGTCGCATCCAGGACAAGGCTGTCCCTTGAGGCGTGGGCCTTCAGGTATGCTACGCTTGCGTCCCTTGACTGCCTAGCCTCGGGATTTAGGAATGCGCCGGAGGTGTATCTTATCGTGCTTGCCCCTTCCCTGTACATCAATTCACTCCAAAATGCTCTTTATAGCGTCGAGAAGCCCATGCGCATAGCTGATGCACGAGAATGATGTGTAGTAATCGCCTTTCTCAAGGTAGCTCCTAGAGTCCCTTGCATACATCTTGGACATCTCCACCACTTTCCTCTGGGCCTCATCCGCGGCCTTGACGGATACGACGCTGGTATCGAACATCGCAATATCCTTCTCTATCCTTGCCCTTATGCCATCGCTGTCCATCATATCCATTATATATGGGGAGAACCTAATAAATCCATACTGATTGCATGGCCGAGGGCGAGCACCCAAATGGCATGGTAATAGGCGTGACAGGCACACCTGCCGCAGGCAAGAGCGACTTCGCGAAAAAACTTGGGGAGGCGCTGCCATCCTCTATGGTAGTTGAGCTCAACGGCATAGTCGAGGCGCAGGGGATATACTCAAGCATAGACGATGACGGGTCCAAGGTCGTTGTGCTTGATGCCCTTGAGAAGGCCATCGAAAAGGCCATTTCGGACTCAAATGGAAAGAACCTGATAATAACAGGGCACCTGGCGCAGGAGATAGTGATCAAGTACGACATGATTGTCGTGATACGTGCCCACCTCAAGGACCTCATAGAAAGGATGGAGGCGAGAGGGTATCCCGAAGGGAAGATAAGGGAGAACCTGGTATCGGAATCCGTTGACTACTGCGGCGTTAAGTCCATGGAGATGTGCGATGAGACATATGAGGTATGCACCGACGCAGAGAAAGCCGGAATGATATCTTACATCATATCCATCGCATCAGGCAAGCAGGCGCCGAAGCCCGACAAGAACGAGATAAGCAGGCTTGACGAGCTGCTGGAGCTTGCCACAGGGAAGAACAAGTACGGATTGTGATTCTTCTTATATCGAGAACCTGTTGCAGTATTCCTCGTAGAGCAGCTTTGCCTGCCACTCTGGAAGCTTCCCGACATGGACCGTTGCGCTGCGTGCACTTAGGTGCGAAGGCATGTCCGCTTTCTTAGATTTCAGGAATGCCCTGAGGAACGATTCCGGCGTTGGATGCTCCGGTTTTTCTATCGCCTTTATGCGGCCCTCATCGGCATACAGCGATACAGACTTCCTGTGCGCCGAGGCGAACTTCATTGCCGCATCCACCATTCCAAGGGAAGGCCCGTTTATTACCCTAGATAGCAGCCTGCCGTTCTGGATGAAGAACGACATCAGTGCATCGCTGTCCGATGCGTTCTGTATGGAAGCCGTGACGGTGAACCCGTAATCCTCAAGGGACGAGTGCAGCCTTGTCCTAAGCCTCTTGAGCTGCTGCCATATTATGTCTTGGGCCATGTCGGGTATCCTGAAGTGTATTGTGTACGTTGTTCCTAAGGCGCTTGATTCGGCGGCCAGCCTGCCGGATGAGTTCACGCTCGAAAAGGGCTTCCCGTAGAATGATTCTCTTGAAGGACCCTCAAGCAGCCTTCTTGATGAGAACACCAGCCTCAGGAGCGATTCCTGCGACACGTTTGCCGAAACGTTCCTATTGCTGTCCGTAGGGTCTATCACTACGAATTCCTTGCCGAATCTCTTGACCTCGGCATTCGCATCGGCAATTTTAGCTCCGTGGCTTATTACCATAGGAAGCGACATCCCCGCGACAGCCTCCAGCAGCCTGGGGAACGAGCCATAATGATAGATTAATAACTCGCAGAGGTAGCCGGAGAATCCCTCGGTCTTCGCCTCCGCTCCATATATCCTGTGCGCCTTCAAGAATGCCTTTAGGAGACGGACATCCCCGCGCTGTCTCTGGCTCAGATGGCTGTTGATGAACTCGTTGTGCAATTGGGTCCTGTCGACAGCGGTGCCGCGCTCCTTTGCGCTGCGTATCTTGTATGCCGGGACCACGTCAACCTTCAGGCCTATGTCATTCAGCAGCAGCCTTACGTAAGGATGCTCCGCATACTTCACTATGTATGATTCCCTCTTCCTCTTGTCGACTATCGACTTCCCTATTTTCAATCCGGATTCCTCTATAGCCTTCTCTTCCATCTTCCTGGGAAATAGGAGGAATATGTCAACGTCCGAGCTGCCGCTCACCTGAGTTCCCCTTGCGGCCGAGCCTGCGAGCATTATCTCTACGTATTTCGGCGCCGCATGGACCAATCGCCCCATCACCTCGTTGGCGGCGAAGCGCAGTGCCGCTTCCTCCTCCTTTGACGGAGTCACATCGGAAAGCACGTGATTCATCAGCGCGACAAATTTCTTGGAGGTCGCTCCGCCTGACGCATACTTAGCATCCGAATGCTTCATGTGAGAGTATATCATGCAAGTTATTTAAAACTGGACGCATCATAATTATGTTGGGGGCTCGTAGATTAGTCCGGTAAATCGCATCGTTCGCAACGATGAGACCGCGGGTTCAAATCCCGCCGAGTCCAAATTTTTTCCCAAGCGGAATTACGGCGACAAACCCGCAGGCGGGTCTGGGTGCGATTGCGGGTCGGAAGCCGTGAATTCTAAAGCGTTTGCGTGCGAACGCAGCACGAAAACCGCATACAAAGAATTAAAAGCGGAGCTAGAGGCGCAGCTTCCATATTTGCCGAAACATTACTTGGTGGATATTAGAAAGCAGCTTATGCAGACGTTCAGGAAACGCTTCCAGCGGAGCCGCATACCAAAGTATGGCTCCCTGAACAAAGGGTTTACTGAACCGGAACTTATCAAGTTCTTCCGTGCGGTAGATAATCAAAAGTTCAGGTTGTTATTCTCCTATCAAGCGCAGCTTGGGCTTCGCATCGGCGAAGCAGTCCGCATAAGCATAAAGGACATAAAGTTCGAGAGCAGGGAGCTGGTGATAAAGACAGAGAAAGCTATGACTCTGGATAGCCTGCGGATTCCTGCGCCCCTGTTTCAGGAAACGCTCGAATTTATCCAAGCGCATAGCGAGGCCATAGAGAAGGCGCAGGGCTGCATCTTCTTCAAGGAAGAAGGCAAGAGCAGACTAGACCAGCCGTTCGTGGCCGAGAATTATGTCAGGAACCGGTTCCGGTTCTACGCACAGAAGGCGGGATTGCTGGAAGTCTACGACCAGAGCGACGAATCACGCCCGAACCGAGCGGTCAGGAGCCTCCATAGGCTGACCACGCACAGCCTGAGGCACTACGCGATAACGAGGTTCGCGGAGCAGACCAATGGCAACGTCTTCCTGACTAGCAAGTTCGCGAGGCACTCGAAGCCTACCACCACGATGGTCTACATAAGCACAGACCGCAAGGCACTCTATCAGGGCATCGACGGGGCGTTCTCCATAGGTCTTGCGGAAAGCCTGAAAGCTAGGGTCTCGAAGCCCTAGCCGGCTTTTCCAGCGCGGTTTCGAGTTTTTCATAGGCTTCGTTGATCTCCTTCATCCGCGTTTCGGCGTCCTTGCTCTTGTTCACGTCAGGATGGTAGCGCAATGCGAGCCTGTAATAAGCCTGCTTGATCTGCCCCATTGTGGCGGTCTTTGGAACGCCAAGAATCGCATACCATTTGGCAGCCTTGCTGCCAGTCCTGCGTGTGGTTCCTCGTTGTTCCCTATTTCGCCTTCTATTTTCAGCCCTTTTTCTGCGTTCCTCGGCTCTCCTAAGTTCTTCTTGCAGCCTTTTCTTGGTCTTTATGTAGGTAGAGTGTTCCCACCATACCTCAAAGCACCCCAAGCCTAGGAATCCGGCTATCGCTCCCAGCCATAGGGCGTTTGGGAGCAGCTTTGGGTCTAGGAGCGATCCGAACAGGAGCAGAGCGGCAACGGCGAAGTTCACGATGTAGCTCCTGAAGACCCCGTAGATGAAAACCAGCGCAAAGTATGCGCTGAGCAAGAAGGCGAAGCCCAGATAGCCTAAGATGGCCGCAGCCACCAAGCCCACTATTACGAGGCTAAGCGACCAATGTAGGAATAAAGCATTAATTATCAGGAACAAGATTGCAAGCCCTATAATCCCCCATCCTGCGCCCATAGAAAGCTTAGGCTGTTAGCTCATATAAACCATCCTCTAAAGACCTCCAAGCAACTAAAGACATATTGACAAAAAGGTCTTTAGTAAGCCATCGACGGTCAAGTCCAAGCTAGCTCAATTTAACGAGGGACTTCTAACCATTAAATAATAACGCAACCTCTTTAGCCACGGTCTTTAGTAAGCCTTCGCCGCCCTCCGCTCTGGGCGGAGGTCGGCTCGGCAAACCTTCTTTTCAAAAAAGAAGGTTTAATCCAAGAAAACGCAGTTTGCTTGATTTTACTAAGACTCTGGCGGAAGTCTGGTTTTGGGCGGGGAAAACTAGACTTCTGGTTGCTGCCTAGTTGTAGGCTTAAAGTCCGTTGGGACGACCCCCTCGTGAGCTAATTGGCGAAGCAAATTAGCGATAGAGTGGTGGTTTTAAGGATTACAGGTTGCCTTTAAACAGGAATTAATTACTAGAAATTCCTATGCTTTGCAGAAGGTCATAATGCGCTATAACCAACACCATTATTACTGCGCCTATTACGGCTATTATTCCGGCAAGGAGCGCACCTACACCTAGCCATTGTAAGAAAGCATAAACCACTATTGCAATAAGTGCTGCTACCCCTAAAGTTACTGCCTTGCTTGTATTTATTTCAGCCGTAAATATCACCATAATCTATCGGCCTTCCCGAATATTTAAACACTCGCTATGAAAGCAGAGGGCAACTTTTAAGTATCTGCTCGGCGTGTATAATATAGGGTAACATGGGAGAACAAAGCGAGCTATTATTCGCCGCCATCGAGAGAGGCGACAAGGCAGAAGTAGCTCGGCTCGTCAAGGAAGGAGCTAATCCTAATTCCAAAGATTCGCAAGGCCGCACTGCCTTGATGCTCGCGTCAGCTAAGGGCGAATCGACAATAATCAAGACGCTAATCAAAGGCGGCGCGAAAGTGGACGAAAAAGACGAACAGGGTCGCACCGCATTAACCAAAGCCGTATCGCTCGGCAAGGTCGAGGCCGCCAAAACGCTGGTCGCGGCCAAGGCCAACCTAGAGGCCAAGGACAAGGGCGGCTGGACGCCGCTCATGTGGGCTGCCGAGCTGGGAAAATGGAACGCCGCCAAGTTCCTGATAAAGAAGGGCGCGAACATAAACGCCAAGGACAACGCCGGCTGGACGCCGCTAGTCCACGCCTTCGCGGACATGCACCTCACAGGCGCAGAATTCCTGATCTCCAAGGGAGCCAAGGTCGATTCGAGCATAAAGAACCTTCTCGAATTCAGCCCGCTCAGGCTAGCCGCCAAGCACAGCGACCACAAGCTCGCCGCCATGCTGGACAAACTCGAATGAGTTCTAGCCAAGCCTTTTATCCTTGCTCATAGAAATAAATTCATGCCAGATACGGGCGTCGAGCTTATAACGAACAAGGGAGCAGTGGACGAACTCCGCGCCAGAAAAGGCAAGGAACGCTGGCGCAACACCATCAGCTTCCAGAAGTCCAAGAAAAACTGGGGAGCTTGGCTTCGCAACATGATCGGCCTGCTCCTGCTAATCGCGATAATCATAGCCCCAATCATCGGCTATTTCGCAAAGAGCTACATATCCACGGAGGTCTTGGTGGCCTCGCTTTGGGCTGGCCTGTTCGTTTTCCTTCTGATTTTCTACATGCCGCTAGCTCTGATCTCGTGGAACCTTCAGATAAGGAGGCACGGCAGCCGGGAGGCCGGCGTGCCGCTCGGCATGTCGTACAAGCACTATATCCAGCTTCGGCATGAGGTCGAGAAAGAGGATATAACGCTTCGCGGTGCCAGCAGCGAAGCGGTGCTTGTCGGCGAAAATCAGGACTTCATCTTGGACTACGCCAACGAGCCGAACCCGCACATGATAGTCGTCGGCGGTTCGGGTTCTGGAAAGACCGTAACGACAAAGGCGTTTATGACGCGGGCAAGCCTGAAATACGGCTTGAAGCTTCTCGTCATTGACTGGAACGGCGAATACGAGAGCTACGCCGACCAGATCGGCGCGACCGTCTGGCACGTGCCGAAGGAGCTGAAGATAAACCCGTTCGCGCTTCGCGGAGCCTCGGTAGCCGACAGGGCTAGCAGCATTATAGACCTCATGGCCTTCGGCGCAAAGCTGACGCCGCTGCAAGCCAACACTGTCAGGAGCGAGGTCTTGAAGTTCTACGCCAAGGACGTAGAACCGACGCTTTTATAGCTAACCCAAAAAGTGTTACAACTTCCACTACCCAGAACTTTTGACAA
>CAYSQH010000020.1:0-11560 GCA_964433165.1 Microcaldota archaeon | reverse complement strand
CGCTTCATGGGCAAGGGCTGCGCACCGCGCCGTTTCCTGAAAATTATTATATCTCGGGTGCCAAAGTAAGTGCAAGCAACCTACGGGAATGCCGCCAGCCTGGAATCGGTGGTAAGATGCACGAGACCGTCAAAAGCATGGACCAAAAGCAATCATTGTCAGGCATACTCAGGAGAGGAAGTCTTGCGGCAGCCGCGGCATGTATGCTGCTGTCCATGGCAGGGCCGGCGGAAAGCGGACTGCGGGGCACGGAGCCCGATTATGTCGTGCTGAGGGAATCTGCAGCCCTGCCAAGCGGAATGGAATACATAATGCCTATGGGCGCCTTCGAGCTCGTGCGCAGGTTCAGGGAAACCTACGTGGGCAGCATACCTTACGGTATAATCCAGAAGTTGCCGTTCTCCATCGAGGAGACCCGCTCCGAGTTCATCTCAAAAAGGCTGCTGCGCATAAGCGCATCAGGCACGACGGAGTACCAGCGGATATCCGGGGAATCATTCTCCGCTCGCGGCGCCTCCATAAGCGGGATAAGCCCTTATCCAGCGTATTCCCCAAACATGTCTGATCCTCAGACCGTAAGGGACGCGTTCGAGACAAGGGCGGAATGGGTATACAGGGACAACAATGGATGGAGCATGAGGGAACTGCGCTCCATGCAGGAGGATTACTTCAAGGTCGTCAAGAAGCATATGGGTTCGCTCACCGAGAACGGGATACCTGTCTCGGTAATAAGTCTCATGCCGGTTATAAGGAAATACGCCGCCAGGGACGGCTTGAGCCCGTATCTTGTCGCTAGCGTGATATGCTCGGAATCGTTCGGCTACGAGTACGCCATAGGTGGCAAGGGGGAGATCGGCCTTATGCAGCTCGACACAACGCTGAACAGGCACGCGGCAAGGGCCCTCAGCGACATAGAGCCAAGACTGATGTTCTACCCTGGATACAACATAAGGATAGGCACTGATATACTTGCCGCCAGGGTAAGGAAGTTCCATGGCGACGTATGGCTCGGCGTAGCGGCCTACAACGCCGGGGTAAGGGCGGTGGAGCGCGGAAGGGTGCCGAGATCAACAAGGTCCTATGCCGACTCCATTGTCTCAAGGGCCGCAAAGATCGAGAGGATGCTAGGAGGCGAGTGAAGCTGAGACTATATCCTCTTCCCGCGCATGCATGCGGCGCATATGCGGGTCTTCCTGTCGTAATGGACTGCGCATACGGCCTTTCCGCACAGGTCGCATCTGAAATGCGCGGCCTTTCCGCACTCCCTGCACAATCCAACTATCTCTATAGCATCAATCCATGACAAATGCATCACCGAGGAGCTCCCTCGCCCTGTCCAGGGACAGCGGCCTCAATCCCCTTTTCTTCGCATACTCGCACTGGTAACGTATGTAGCTATCGTTGACCCTGGTGTTGGGTTCCAGCTGCTTGCACTTCTCTATGTACTCCGATATAGCCCTGGTCGCGGAATCCACGTCAAGGCCCTTTATGTTTACGAAGTACGGTGCGAGTATCAGGTTGACGGTCCTATGCCTCACATCTGCAATCGGGGTGCCTAGCAGCCTGTCTATCCATGCGATTGAATCCTTGCCCTTTGGCAGTCTCCCTGCATCAGCCTGCTCGAACCTTATGCCCTTGGCATATTCGAGCACCTCTTTCGGGATGTTCGTGCGCTTTATCGGAAGGCCCTTGGCTATCTCCCTGGCCATGGCGCGCTCCAGCACCGATATTGCCCCAGCCCTGTCAAGTAGCACCGCCCCGCCGCTGAGCCTCTGGTTGACGAGGCCCTCCTTCTTCTCGCCAGGGCTGTTGTTTATGAAGTCGATGTAGCTTATCGAGAACCGCTCCGGCTCTCCCTTCTTCCTGAAGGCGATGCCCATCCTTACGCCAAGCCTAGAGGCCATGTCGGCTATCGCCTCCTGTCCGTCGGAGCGGGAGAGGGCCTCAGCTGACCTGCAGGCCTCCGCATCAGCATACTTCCTGATTATGTCGGCGCGCCTCAGGGCGCTCACAAGCATCCTGGAGTACGCGTAGCCTATTATGTAATCCAGCTTCACGGAGCTGACCCCTATATCCGAGAAGGGCAGCTTTCCCGATACCGCTTCCCTGATATGCCGGCCGGCCATGTCGATGTATTTTATCTCCATCATGTGCTGGGTGGATGCCGCCAGCTCCCTCGCCTCGTCCGAAAACGGGTACCTGTAAGAATAGTCCAACCTTGCGCTGTCCATCATTTACTTTTTGGAATCAAGATATAAAATCAGATGCCGGAGGCTTTGACATCTCCCTGCTCAGCCTCTTGAGGGCGCCGTACTTCTCTCCGCTCTCTATCCTCGCGTTCTCTATTATGCCCTCCAGGCTGCCGCATACGCTGTCGTATGTTTTCCTGTTCACCCTGAACGGTATCCCGTCCTTCCCTCCGAGGCTGTATGCGAACATGACAGGATCCCTGTAAGCGAGCTCCCTGTCGTATATCAGCGAGGATACGAATGCGAGAGACCTAAGCGTAGCGCGTCCTATTCCCCTGACGAGCATCAGCTCCCTGTAGTCCTTCGGGTCGAGCTCGCTAGCCCTCTCTATTGCATCCGCGGCCCTTTTGCTAATGTCCATGCCCTTGACTATCGGGTGCCTAGACGGGTACGACCTGACGGAGAGCATCCTGCGGTACTCCTCAAGCGCCTCTATGGATGATCCCCTCGCCCAGGAGTTCCTAGAATCTGTGAGATCCATGCTGGTGGAGCTTCTGTTCGAGCACATCCCCGAATGCGGCTCGTTTGCGATGTCCTTCCTGTCAACGCTGTCGCTGAACCACTGGAACCGCACTGCCATGCGCCTCTCTCTGGCCATGCCCTGCTGCACTACGGACCATTTCCTCCTAGAGAATATCATGGAGTGCTGGTATATCCCGAGGTTGTCGTACACGAGCGCGGAGTCGACCTTTGCAGCGAGCCTGCTCGTCTCCTTGAGTTCGCCAGCACTTTTCGATATCGAAAGCAGCGCCGTTCCCTCCTCTATGTCTACCGGGGTTTTCAGGCCTGCCCTGCCCTTGCCACCTGCGACGTAAACCTCATTGGAATCGTTGAGTGCCTCTCGCAATGCCCCTATCGTGACCGTGGGAGTGCCGCTGCTGTGCCAGTCGTATCCTAGTGCGCATGCGAGCGCCTGGAACCAGTCGGGATCGGAGAGCCGCATGACGAGCTCGTCCGCCCCGAAATCGTCGAGTATCACCTCTGATATAGCCCTGGACATCCTGACCATGCGCCCGAAGAGCCACCTAGGCGCCATCCCACCGTGGAGCGGAAGCTCCGTAGCATGGTGCACTATAGAATTTGCCAGGATGGATTAAAGAATCTTCAGCATCTCAGTGCAGCATCTTGCTCCTTATCTTCCTTTCCAGCCTGTCAGCGATGCCGTGCTTGAAGCCGTCGAGCCTTATGACGCTTATATGCCTGTCAGACAGCTTCGCGGTGAACCTGTCACCTTCCTTGAGCTTCGCTACCGCATCGCTGTCGTATCCGAGAGTCCCCTCGTACTTTGCTATCTCGACCTCTATCTCCTTCCTTCCGCTGAAGACTATCGGGTTGCAGAACGGGCCGTCTATGTTGAGGAATGTTATGCACATCATGTCCGGCTCAAGGAGTATCGGGCCCCCTGCTGACCTGTTGTATGCGGTAGAGCCCATCTTGCTCGTCAGTATGAGCCCGTCCCCGCTCAGGGTGAACGGGCATATCCTTATCCGCCTGTTTCCTATCCTCTCGAATACCCTGAAGCTTACCTCCCTTACCGTGAAGTTGAGCCTGGCCTCGTTTACCGCGTAGTATTTCCTCCCATTGCAGGTTATCTCTATCCTGTTCGAGAGGTGCTCTACCTTGTACTTTCCATTCTTGAGCAGCCTGACAGCCTTGCCTATGTCCTTGATGCCTATGTCCGAGTGGTATGCGCTGCTGCGCTCGTTGCCGTCCCTTATCAGCAGCACAGGCCTGTCCGTCATCTGCGCCGCCTTGAGGAATGTGCCGTCCCCTCCTATCGCTATGCATATGTCGTAGCCGGACTTGACTACTTCGAAGTTCCTGTGCAGTACGGAGAGGTCCGCCCTCTCGCCATCCCTCTTCACTATTGCGACCTTCATCAAGTTCCAAGCTATCAAAGCAAAGAGACTATTTATTAATTCCGTTCTCTGATAAGTATTCCTGGCGGGGACTGAATGGTCAGGAGGATTATTGCAGTTGCAGCATTGGTCGCCGTGGCGGCAGCGGCAATCGCGGTGCTCGCCATCTCGAGTTTCCATCCCGCGGCATCGAGAAGCAGCAACGGCAACTACAATCAAAGCTTCTGCCTCAATGCCGCGCCGAACATGACTGCGATGCGCCTCGCGATAAGCTCAGGGGTAACATGTTTTAGGACTGACATCGCATTGACTGCTGCCGATGAAGGCTATGTCTCCAACGTCACTAAGGACGGCGGTTCCGTTCTCGGAATACTGGACTACGAGACTGTCGGTGCGCAGCCGTCCCCGAACGGCTGCACAGGCGTATGCAACTGGAGCCTGAATGACTGGAACGCAAGCGTGTACAATGCGCTTTCTGAATATCCTGAGGTCAATGAATGGGAGATATGGAACGAGCCGCTCGTGCCCAACTTTGCAAGCGGGTACGAGAATGCAAGCGCCCTCGACTACTACGAGATGATAAAATCCGCATACGCGATAATAAAGTCCAGGGAGCCGAACAGCACGATCGTGTGCTTCGGCGGGGCCCAGCTTTTCCCCATGGGTGCGGTGCGGTACGAGTACCAATTCTACAGCAAGGTATGGGCATATGGCGCCTCGAGGTACTGCGATGCGATATCCGTACATTCGTATTCGCAGCCCTACTACAACACGTCGCAGCAGGCAGAATATGGGATGACCCTCGGCCAGGAGCTCAATCTTACGCTCAATGCATACGAGAACCTTACGGGCAAGCCGATATGGGTGACGGAAACGGGCTACGCCTCAAACGGCAGCACACTCTCCAACCAGCTGCAGGCCTCCGCCCTGAGGCAGAGCATGGATTTCCTCTCCCAATACGGTTTCGTCAGGAGGATATACTGGTTCCACCTTGCCGGATCATCAGGCGCCGCGGACTTCGGGTTACTGAATCCGAAAACCCTGCAGCCCAAGCCCGCATGGTACTCTTTCATGTACTTTGCGCGCAATGAATCGAGCTGATTACGCTTACGGGCAGTTTGCACCGTATTAATGCATCAGGACCTCGTCAGCCCTCTTGGGAAACTCACCGGTCCTTGCCAGATGCTTTAATTCTTCCCTTGACCTGATGTTCTCCTCCAAGAACTTGGCTATCTCGCTGCCGTTTTTCCTTATTTCGTTCCTTAGGCCCCCTCGCGCCTTGTCCGTAAGCGCTACACCGTCCGGTGCACTATTGAGCAGCGCCATGGATGAGTTTATCTCCTCCCTGCGCCTTACTATCTTGATGTTATTTAAGCGCATCTCCCGCATCATCACATTCGCTACCCTCCTGTCCCCATCCGATATATCCGCCTTCGCAATAGCACTGGCAAGCCTTTCCTTTGTCATATATATTACCCGGACTAGAAAAACGTTAAAATGTATAAAAACCTTGTGTGCAAACGGCGGCGCATTCCGTCAAGAAATGTTAAAGGCCGCGGATGCTCTTGCCGAACTTCCTGAAGTCCGCTTCCATCAGCGGCATCCTGCTCCTTATCCTTACAGCAGCTGCTGGATGAAGGCTCAGCATGTATGATATGCCCTCCTTTCTGATTATCCTGCCCCTCTCCTTCGAAATGCCGCTTATGCCAAGAACCGTCCTGCATGCGACGGATCCCATGAGAACTATCGCCTTTGGCCTGATTATCTCTATCTGCCTAAACAGAAATCCCCTGCACATGTCTATCTCCCTCTCAGTCGGCATCCTGTTGTCCGGAGGGAAGAACTGCACCGCGCTGGCTATGTAGAGGTCACCTCTCTCAAGCCCCGCAATCCCGATGAGCCTGTCGAGGAATTTGCCGCTTACCCCTATGAACGGCCTGCCGATCCTGTCCTCGTTCCTTCCGGGCGCCTGGCCTACCAGCATCACCCTCGCGTCAATGGGTCCCTCTCCTGGGACGAAGTTGCGGCTCAGCCTCCAATCAGGGGTCTTAGCCGGCAGCAGGGAATACTCCCTGTTGAGCAGCCTCATCATCCCCCTCCTTGAGTCGTTCATCCAAATCAACAAGTCCTCGGCCGAGATGGGCTTCATCATAGGTCAGCAGTTACTCTTATCGTCATCGGACAGTATCTTTTGTTGTGCAAACTACTTTATTATACTTCCTGGCGAAACAATCCTATGGCCAAGGGGTATCGTTTCCTCGAGCATACCGCGGACGTGGAATACATCGCATACGGAAAGGACGAGAAGGAATGCTTCTCCAATGCGCTGATGGCGATGTTCGATACCGCATCCTATCTGGCCAGGCTAGAAAAATCAGAAGGGAAAAAGGTGGTGGTGAAGGTGAAAAGCAGGGCATCCAGGCCCGAGGACCTTCTCTGGTACCTCCTCCAGGACGTGCTGTCCATGACGGATGCAATGGGGCTGTTCGCCTATTCCGTTAAAAGGCTCAAGATGGGGGAAAGCGGAACCAAGAGGACTGCAGAGGTCGAGTTACTGGCAAGGGAGCGGAGCGACCAGGCATCGAAGCTGGACGTCAAGGGGGTTTCAAGGTATGAACTCTCCCTCAGGCGCCCGGGCCGCCTCCTCGAGGCGCATGTGGTGCTCGATGTATGACATTTGCGTACCAAATGGCAATGAATAAAAAGGTAGCCGGAGCAAACCTATTGATTTTATGGCAAAGAAAGGCGATACCAAAAATGTCCACGACAAGGCGTGGCTCATAGCGGCATACATAGTGCCCTACATGATAAGCGGGATAGTGGCGCTGTTCCTGAAGGGAGAGAGCGACGCAAAGGTTAAGCTGCATTCCCTGCAGTCTATATTCCTTGGGATTGCCATGATAATAATAGCAGTAGTGTTCGATGTCCTGTCATTCACCGGGGTATCCCTGATGGGTGTGATAGGCGCACTGCTCGTTGTGTTCCTATGGCTGTACGGGATATACGCCGGGCTTGAGGCATACTCTGGCAGGGACATAGTCATACCTGTAGTAACGGATTACGCAAAGCGTTATTCCAAGTAAGTGAATGCGATCCAGCAGGCGCCCGCAACTCCGGTAATGTGCCTTACTCATGGGCAGCCTGTGCATCCTTTCATGTTGGCCCCGGTGAACTTCGCGCCGTTGATGTTGGCACCCACGAGGTTGGCATACTGCAGGTTTGCGTTCTGGAAGTTGACGTTCGTCAGGTTGGCGTCCCCTAAGTTCGCGAACTCGAGGTTGGTGCCCTCGAAATTGTCCCCGGAGAAATTGCCTCCCTGAAGATTTGCGTACTCCATGTCCGCATAGTTGAAGTTCGTGCCCCGCGTTGCCGTTATCCCCTGCAAGTCAGCGCCGACAAGGTTCGCATTATCGAAGTTTATGTTGTATGCATAGACATTCTGCAGGTCCGTGAACATCAATGTCGCGTGGTCAAAGTTCGTGCTGTTCAGGTTCGCGCCTGCGAGGTATGCGTAGTTCAGGTTGCCGTAGTTGACGTTGTCTCCTTTCATGTCGTAATTCGGGACGTAGCAGTACGATGCGGATATCCTGTTGAGGTTGCTGCCCCCGCTCGTCGGGAACGATGCGCACTGCTGGTAGGTTACGCTGTTGTAGGTCGCGGTTACGGTGCAGCTCTTCGTGGCGGTTATGACGCCTCCTTCTGTGTTCAGGCCGCATCCCGAAACCGAGTTGAATATGTACGCGGACATGCCAGAGTTGCGTATCACGGGGCTGTATTCCGCGACATGGATGCTGCCATACTGGAAGAACTCAATGAGCGGCAGCTGGTAATCCTCGAAGTTGCTTCCGTTGACCCTGAGGGCAGCGCCGTTCCTAACGAACTGCAGATCCTTCACTATGAAGGTGACGAATATAGGGTGCTGTACTGAGCCATCAGTCCTTAGCTCCCCGCCGAAGTAGTAGGTGGCCTTCGGGCATGTCGAATTGGATATGCGCGATGGGGCTCCTGCGCAGTAATTGGCTACCACGCTGAACATTCCCGTATATTGCTGCCCCGGGGTTACTGGCTTGCTGAAGTTGGCCGCGCAGTAGAACATCTGGCCCGCCTTTATGCTGTTCGGCGTGCAGAAGCCCCCGGTGCTCGGGTACGAGCCGATTATCGCATTGAACCCACTTATGCTCATGTTCCCTGGAACCATGTCCGTGGAAAGGACCACGAGCTGCGACCCTCCGGAGGAACTGAAGTAGATGCTGTCAAGGCAGTGGAACTCGCTGTAGAATGTGCACTCTGTCGGGAATGTGGCCTTGGGTATGGCGGCGAATATTATCAGGAAGGTGAGCACCATCGCTATTATTATGAAGACGAACCCGTAGGTCGTCAGGAACTCTATCGCGCTCTGCCCTCTGAGCATCCTGCCGTGCATACTGACTGATAAGAATCAAAAGCTATTAAAGCTATCAATGGGGGCATGCCCGCAAATGCGGGCGGAATACAATGCCTTGCCACTTATGTCTCCATCTTTTCCCCCTCCTTGACAAGGGCCACATCGCCCTTTTCAACAATGGAGCCTATTTGGTGCCTTATCCCATACTCAAAGTAGCCGGCAAGCTCTGGGTGTGTCGCATAGTTAAATAGCAGTTTCTGGTAGCCCTCTATACACCTTACGGTATGATTGTAGATTGTATGATGCACGATTGACGTAGAAGCCAACTGCCCGTAAAGATTAAGCCAGGAGGGGAAATTTCGCCCTAAGGTGTCGAATCCCCCTATGCCGCTCTGCAGGCGGCCGCATAGCCGATCTGCCATCCTGGCCCAGAAGGATTTTGAGCCGCGCCATTATTATATTTTCTTATGGTAGTTTATTCGCGTGGTGACATGGAGCGAATGGGGAGCATACCTAAGGAACTTATCTCAGACGCTGCTTCTGTTGATTTCAAGGTGTCGATATCAAATGCAGCGGCTTATTTGAAAAAGTACCCTGCGGTCATAGTCAAGAAGGACGGGGAATACTTCGGCGTAGTGGACTCCAGGGCGCTCCACAGGGCTCTGCACAAGCTCAGCATGTCGAATTCCGAGAAGGTCGGAAAAATATCCGTCAAGGCGCCAAGGATAACCAACAGCACATCGATATACGACATGGCATATTATTTCTACAAGTCGGGGATCAAGTCCCTGCCTTTCACGAGCGGCAATAAGATAGTTGGAGTTCTGGAGCGCAGGACACTGCTGAAGATGCTGCTGTCATTGAATGTTCTTGAGGGCATGAAGACGAACGAGGCGATGAGCACACCGGTTGTGGCCATAGCGGCGAAGGCGAATGTAGCGCAGGCGAGAGCCACCATGAAGGAAATGAAGGTGAACCGCCTGGTGGTGCTCCAGGACAGCAGGTTCGCAGGCTTGCTGACGAATTACAACATATCGAAGGGGATGATGAAGCACAGCGAGCGCCTTCCTAAGATGAAGACGGAATCCTATTCCCCGTCTAACGTTCCTGTGTCGAGCCTCATGGAGAAGAGCCCTGCAACGATAGAGCACAACAGGCCGGTGTCCGATGCGGTCAGGGACATGGTGGAGCGGAAGATATCTTCCCTTGTGGTGATGAGGAACAGGGAGCCGATAGGCATACTCACGGTCAGCGACGTGCTTGAGGGGGTGCTCGCAAGGCAGAGGGTCGAGCCTAGCAAGGTCTTCATGTCGGGCTTTGATGCCAATACATATCAATACGAGGACGAGGCGAGGGAGTCATTGAAGTCGCTGGTTGACGAGATCGAGAGGCTTGGCGGCATAGATGTCGATTACATAACCTTCAAGCTGAAGGGGCACAAGAGCGTGTACGAGATGCAGGCAAGGCTCTCCCTCGGAAGGCACGGGATAGTGACAATGCACTCCAGCAAGCATCTCTTCGAGGAGACGCTGAACGACCTGCTGAGAAAGCTGAAGCACAGGGTAATAAAGGAAAAGGATAGCATCCTTACTCATAGGAGGTTAATGCCAAAGGGCGCTGTATGATGGAAAGGAACAGAAAAGGGCAATCAAGCCTGGAGCTTCTGGTTACGCTGTCTTTCGGCCTAATCATACTTTTGCCTATAATAGTCCTCGCATTCATACAGATATCCAATTCAACATCTACGCTCTCGGCAACGCAGGCCCAGGCATCCGCAACTAAGCTTGCCTACATAGCCACTGTGGTTGGGTCCCAGGGATACCCCGCTAAGCAGCTGGTGCTCATACAGGTGCCGCCTAACGTCCAGAACATATTCGTAGGCAATCAAACTAACGGGGTGGGCCATGAGATCATATTCATAGTCAATACCAATGCCGGGCCCAGCTATGTCACCGCATATACTCCTGCGAACGTCAGCGGTTACATGTCCCAGCTAGCCCAGCCGGGCACCTACCTTGTCAACGTATCAGCGCAGAGCAGCTGCCCGTCGAATTCCGCAGTCCAGTGCGTCTACATTCAGTCCTCGTAGCGCGTAACGCTCCCATTCAAATCGCAGCGCTTTGGCTATACCGCATTGCTCACTGCCGCTAAATGCGTTTATACTGCATAATTTAAATCCTTTCACTGCGATTCAATCCGACCGACCAGGTAACAGTGGGTGAGAACATGGCAAAGGGACTCAAACTCAAGTACGAGCAGCGGGAGGCCTTGAACGACGTCAAGAACCTGATCATAAGCTATACTCCCGTATCCGGGTTCATAGATACCGCCAAGTTCATAAACAAGTGGTTCTTCAGGAGGAGGGTGACCCGCAGGCTGGGCAGGAAAGTGAACAGGAGGTACAGGATGTTCGTCCTTAGCAAAATCGCAAGGAAGTACGGCGGCCCGTAGCAGCCCCTGCAACATGTTCATACCAACTTTATATCTGCTATAACTGGATTGTGGTCTGAAATCCCATCGTAGCCTCTGCATTTGAGACCCTTGAAACTGCAAAGAAGAGAGATAAAAGTCATCGATGTTGTTTACAACATCCACAGATACATAAATTATTATGTATCTTTATTCATATGATTTCTACAGAGCCTCATTATCTTTATATCTTGAATTGATGCAGATGTTCAGGCTAAGGAAAAAGATAAAAGATGGAGAGAGAAAAACGGTAAAGAAGTTAATGAATGTGGTAACATGGCAAAACCTATGCCTGAGATAAGGAAAAAAGTTCTGGATGAATTATTTGATGATTGGGAAGACTATAAACATCACTTCAATTCAGTGGATTTTAAAGTGGCTACGTTAGAGAAACTTATCAATAGGACTATAAAAGCAACTGTGGAAAAACTAGAAGAGAAAAAATAGTACCAAGCAAGGTACGTAGAAGACCGCAAGAGGTTAGGCATAAATAAGTCAACTTTGTGGTATATGCAGAAGCACATAAAAGAAGGGCGTAGAATTAAAAGATTAAGTTAGAGGGGTGTGGGGTGTAGCGTAATCCTCTGCCTTTAGGCAGT
>CAYSQH010000019.1:2838-11921 GCA_964433165.1 Microcaldota archaeon | reverse complement strand
TGGGGTTCGCTTTCGACTGCCTAAAGGCAGAGGATTACGCTACACCCCACACCCCCTCTAACTTTAATGATTCGTATAAAAGTATTTTATAGCCACTTGCAGGATTGGCGGGAGCGGCCGCTTATTTATGCAGGAATATATTACTTTCCAGCAAAGTAATTATGGTTTCTATGAAGGTATTGCTACTTGACGTGGACAGTATCAGCTACGAGCTAGTGGAGCCGGAGGCGAGCGTCTACGAGGACTCGGATGAGAGGAGCTTCTCAGCAAATGATGCGTTGGTGATGATGCTCAGCGTCGAGAAGGGGGACAACGACAGCATTGCGGGCGCGGCGCTTGCCGATGCGTTCAAGGCTATGAGGAACCTTGGCAGGAAGCGGCTCGTGATATACCCGTTTGCGCACCTCAGCGGGAACCTTGAGGAGCCGAAGGCCGCGATGGGGATAATCAACCATATGAGGGAATCGGCATCATCGGAAAACGGCATGGAGGTGGTGGGCGCCCCTTTCGGCTGGAACAAGAAATGGTCGATAAACATGAAAGGCCACCCGCTTGCGGAGCAGGGCAGGAGCTACGGGGGCGATGCGAATGCGCCGCAGTACAAGAAGTCCAGGCCGGTCAGCATCAACACCGCGATAGTCGCGAAGAGCGTATTCTCTGGATTGCCGGAAACCGACCACAGGATGATAGGGGAGAGGCTTGACCTCTTCAGCTTCCAGGAGGTGTCCCCTGGGATGGTATACTGGCACAGGAACGGGCTCGTCGTATTCAGGCAGGTGATGGAGTTCATCAGGGAGATGGAGGGCAGGTACGGATACGAGGAGATCAGCACCCCCACGCTTGCTAACGTCGCGTTGTGGCACGTCAGCGGGCACATAGACCATTACAGGAAGGAGATGTTTATGTTCTCCTCGGAGAACGAGAACCTAGGCATGAAGCCGATGAACTGCCCATCTAGCATACTGGTATACAAGTCGAGGAAATGGAGCTACAGGGAGCTCCCGTTCAGGACCGCGATATTCGACAGGCTGTACAGGAACGAGATAAGCGGCGCGCTGACAGGGCTCTTCAGGGTGCGTGAGCTCACCCAGGACGACGGCCACATATTCCTCAAGGAGGATCAGGTAAAGGAGGAGATGAGGTCCCTGCTGCGCATGGTCAAGGAGGTATACGACACCTTCGGGATGAAATTCACCGCGAAGCTTTCCACCATGCCTGATGACCACATGGGCGATGAGGAACTGTGGGACAAGGCGATCGACGCGCTCAGGAGCGGCCTTGAGTCCAACGGGATGAAGTACGAAATAAAGGAGAAGGACGGGGCCTTCTACGGGCCGAAGATAGACTTCGACGTCATAGACTCGATAGGAAGGCAGTGGCAGTGCGCAACCATACAGCTGGATTACCAATTGCCCATCCGTTTCGGACTTGAGTACACAGGAGACGACGGGAAGAGCCATTCCCCTGTCATAATACACAGGGCCATTCTGGGAAGCCTCGAGAGGTTCATAGGGGTGCTCATAGAGCACTACCAGGGCAAGTTCCCCGCATGGCTGGCGCCAACACAGGCGCGTGTAATATCGATATCTGAACCGGTCAATGAATATGCCGCAAAGGTCCTTGAGAAGCTCAGGGCGGCAGGGATAAGGGCCGAGGGCGACCTGTCCGGCAGGACCTTGGAGTACAAGATACGCGATGCGCAGGTCCAGAAGGTGCCCTACATGATAATAATAGGGAAGAAGGAGCAGGATGGGAATGCCATAACGGTCAGGCGCAGGGACAGCAGGCAGCAGGAGTACGGAGTCAACCCTGATTCCTTCATAGAAAGGCTCTCCAAGGAGATAAGGGATAGGAGCCTTCAGGGATGATATGTTGTATGTATTGGGGGTTTGGGACGGGCACGATTCCGGGGCCGCGCTTGTCGAGGGCGGCAATGTAGTGTACGCCGCGAATGAGGAAAGGTTCACGAAGAGGAAGCTCGAGGTGAGGTTCCCCTATCATTCGGTAACCGCTGCGCTGGCCTATGCTGGAATAAAGCCGAAAGACGTGAACCACATCGCATTCACCACTACGGAATTCGCCAAGACGCTCGAGCGCATATTCCCCTCGATGAAGGAGAATTACTACATGTTCAGGAGGAGGAAGATGCTCAGGCCGCGGATGGAGAACGCGAGGCACAACCTCAAGTACCGCATGACGACGATAGGGGTGCTTCCGCTGTGCAACCGCGTCAGCTCTGGGGTAGTCAGGAGGAACCTGGACTCGATGGGATTCGGCAACTACAAGCTGCATGTGGTCGATCACCACACCGCGCATGCCTCGGCCGCGGCGTTCACGTCAAGGTTCAATAGCCAGCTCGTAGTGACGCTTGACGGCCTGGGCGACGGGCTTTCAGGATCGGTGAGCACGCTCAGGAAGGGAAAGCTGGAGAGGCACATAGCGATAGCCGCAAGGGATTCGCTAGGGGTATTCTTCGAGCAGGTGACGAACATAGTGGGCATGAGGGAGCTGGAGGACGAGGGCAAGGTGATGGCGATGGCCGACTACTCCTACCCGTTCGATGCGGAGGAGAACAGGTTCAAGGACTTCATAAGCGTATCAGGCACTAGGATAAGGTGCAAGTACAGCCCGGTGAGGCAGTTCGAGATGCTGCAGCGCATCGCATGGCAGATGCCTAGGGAGCAATTCGCGTACATGGCTCAGCAGCTCGTCGAGAATGCGCTGCTCAAATTCGTGAGCAACTCCATAGACAGGTATGACGTAGGCGATGTCGCCTTCTCCGGAGGGACGTTCGCCAACATAAAGGCGAACATGATGCTCAGGAAGCTGGAGAACCTCAAGCACTGGTACGTATTCCCCCACATGGGCGACGGCGGGATGGCGCTAGGCGCCGCGATGTACGCCAACTATCTTGAAACTGGGATCCATTCATACCCTGGCTTCAACCCGTACCTAGGGAACGAGTATTCCACGGAGCATACGGAGGAAAAGATAAAGGCGGACAGGGCATTAAAGTACGAGATAGAGGACCCGAAGGAGCATGCCGCGCATGCGGCGGAGATGTTGTCGAAAGGCAACTACGTCATGTGGTTCCAGGGCCGCATGGAGTACGGGCCGAGGGCCCTCGGGGACAGAAGCATACTTGCACCCAGCGACTCTGACGAGGTCAAGGAGAAGCTGAACATATACGTGAAGAGGAGGGAATGGTTCCAGCCATTCGCTCCGTCGATGCTGGAGAGCGAGGCAGGGCGCATGCTTGAATACGATGACAAGGGCCCGGACAAATTCATGACATCGGCATTCATGATAAAGAAGGAGCTCAGGGACCGGGAGAAATCGGTCACGCATGTGGACGGATCGGCGAGGGCCCACATGGTAGGCAGCGAGAACCCGAGGTACATGGAACTGCTGGAAAACATGAGGAAGAATACAGGCTACGGCATAGTACTCAACACCAGCTTCAACATACACGGGATGCCGATAGTCATGACGCCAGAGGACGCGCTGCACACGATGAAGGCGACCAAGACGAAATACATGTTCATAAACGGGATATTCGTCACTAACAGGAGTGGTGCATGATGCTGCAGCAGGGATTGCTGGAATACACGTTCACGGTCGGGATAATCCTGTCGCTTGCGATGCTCATCATAGGCGCATTCAAGGACAGGGAACACATATACCACACGCTGAAAAGCCACGGACTCGACAAAAGGTTCGCTATCGCCGCGCTTGCGGTGATGATCGTGTTCCTGTTCATTGAGCTCTACTTCGTGAAGCCCACGCAGCTCCTTTTCTTCGACGACGCGATATACCAGGGGATGGCACTCGACATGATACACACGGGTCAGGCCTGGATGTGCAACTACGGCACGCCGCTGAGCTGCCTCCAGGGGCAGGTATACCACGAGCCGATCGGATTGTCGTTCAACATAGCAGTTGCCTTCATGCTCTTCGGCGTTAGCAGGGCGGCCGCATACGGGACGGAGGTGTTCCTTGGGGCGCTATCGGTGCTCATGTGCACCCTGTCTGCCCTGCTCCTTTTCAAGAATAGGAAGGCGGCGCTCTTTTCGGGGCTCATCCTCGCACTGACCCCTGTGGTACTTGTATGGGCAAGGCCGACCAACTCCGACATGGCCACACTCGCATACTCGATGGTCACATTATTCTTCTTCCTCGCATTCGTCAGGAGGAAGAGCCTCTGGAGCCTCTCCAACATGCTGTTCTCCCTGTCGCTCCTCCTCTACATGAAAGTGGACGAGGTCCTGTTCATACCTATACTCATCGCAATGTACCTGCTGCTAGATTCAAGCGGCATCGTGGGCTCAGCCAGGGATGCGTTATCCTCGATTTCCCGTAACGTATGGAACACCAAGCTGCTCATCGTAATGCTTCTGTTCATACTTGCCGTTGTGCCTTCGGTGCTTTATTCCTACAACGAATCCCTTACGGGAAACTACGGATACCAGGGCACCACAATACAGAACACCTGCGCAAAGGGGATGCCGGAGATGCAGGTCAACAGCTCGATAGGCATCCAGAACTTCAAGGCAAACGTGTGCGCCAACCTGCTGGGCTTCTGGCTGAACGCATACTCCTCTGACTATGTGATGCAGCCCGTACTGTTCACCCTGCTGGCCGTGCTTGGCGCATTCATGCTTGTCAGGAGCGGAAGGTGGAAGATGGCCGCCGCGATAGGCATATGGTTCGGCACCTTCTTCCTTCTCTACACCGCGTTCTATGCAGGTTCGGCCATATACGGGGTCGACTGGAGGTTCATGCTGAGCCTCGTTGCGCAGGCGGCGCTGCTCGGCGGATTTGCGGTGTCTGAGCTTGTTTACCTAGCGGAAACCGTGGCAGGCATGATAAAGCGCCACAAGGATAAGATCGCATTGGCTGCAGCGGCAGTCGCCGCCGCGGCGCTGTTCGTTCCCCTCTACATGATGATGCCGCTGATATCCGTGAGCCCATCTTCAATACAGCAGGCGGGCGACGCAAGATTCTACGAGAACTTCGTCTACAACAATTCGCAGCTCATACCATCCAGTTGCATCGTGTACACCTACGACCCTTCGCTGTTCAACATAAACAACAGGACCGCTACGCAGATGGACAACCTCTACAACTCAACACAGACGTCGCAATACATAAGCGATGGCAGGTGCCTTGTATTCGATTACGGGTACTGGTGCCACACTCCTAACAACGAATGCGTGTACGCCAACCAGAGCTACCAGCTCATCCCGATAAAGACAGCGACGTACAACAGGACCGGGGCCCTCTACGGATTCTACTACCTGAAACGGATATGAGTGGCCTGTTTCAGCTGTCGGCCGTTTTTTTGGGGTTCGCCGCGTTTTGAAATTTCTTCCGTAGGGCCTGCCGCAGATGGCCCAGCGCCTCCTTGTCGCTTATCGGCCCGTCGATCTGACGCGGAAGCAGGGTATTGACCCTTACCCTGTCATCATTGGCATCGTTGCCTGGCATCTTGCCCCTGAGAAGCTCCTTCCCCTTCAGGTACACCGCGCTTGGGCGGCGCTTAGGGTCCATGGAATTTTCTGCTCCTCCCGGAGACACGATGACCCCAACTGAATTCTTCATCCTGAGTATTTCAGTGGGCTTAAGCGACATTATGAATCCGGTAGGGGCATCCTTTCCCAGTATCTGCGCGCTTTCTTCCTTTGTAAATTCCACGATGTATGATTTTGAGCTCTTCCTCTTTACCGTCGAGCCTGTAGGGTCCCTGTACATATCACTACCGGATTAATTTACTGCGGAATGTATTTAAGCAATCTCTGCAGCATCAGAGATTCCTCATTATCGTCCTGAGTATTATGGAGCCGTCGGAGAAGCTCCTCAGCTTCCCCTCCCCGTATGCCCTGAGCTTCTCGTAGCTTGGGATCTCCAGCACCTTCATGCTCATCTTCCGTGCCTTTATGCTTATCTCCGTCTCTATGCCGAATCCCTTCTCCCTCAGGTTCATCCTTTTAGAGATCCCCCTGGCGAAGCTCCTGTAGCCGTAGCACATGTCGGTATAATTGGAGCCGTATATCAGGTTGACGAGCGCGACGAAAGCCTTGTTCCCTAGCCTCCTGTGCAGGGACATGTCGTCGGAACCTCCGCCGGTCAGGAACCTCGACCCCATGCAGACGTCATAGCCCGCCTCTATCCCGGCTATTAGGAGGCGCAGCTCGTTGGGCCTGTTCGAGAGATCCGCATCCATAGATATCGTTATGGCACCCCTTGCTGCGGCCATCCCCTTTATGAGCGCGGAGCCCTTGCCCCTGCTGTCGTATATTACCCTTGCACCGTGCCTTCTTGCAAGCGCTACCGTATTGTCCTTTGAATGGCCGTCTACTATGATGACCTCGTAGCGGTACTGCCGCATGACCTCCTTTATGCCCTTCATCAGCGCATTCATGTTGCGCCCCTCATTCAGGGTCGGTATTATTATGCTAACATAAGGCCTTGCCAACAGCTCACCGCTCTATCCGTGATGCGCCCTTTTCCTGCGCCGGTTTACGAATACCGACGCGAAGATAAGAATCAATACTGCGGCTATCACGAGCCCTATCGCGATTAGCAGGAGGTTGCTGCTCCCTTGCGGGGCTGCGGCGCCGCTTGAGCCGTACGATATCGCGGTTATCGCAAGAGTCGAGTAGTGCACGCCCTTTCTCGCATATGATACCGCAGCCGCAACTGGGAACTCCGCATTCGAGTACTTCGGGGACGAGAATGTGAATAAGGCATTGGACACCGAATACTGGTTGACCGTAACGCTTCGCGTGCCGTTGGGGAAGCTGAACGACGGCGGCGCGAATATCGATATGTTCGCAAGTATAGGGTAATCGGCTATGTTGGACATGTTGACATCGAGCATGCCGTCGTGCGCTGAAAGCCCGATTATCCCTATTAGGCTCTGCGCACTGGTCTCGATGTTGACGATGCACGGGAACAGCGTCGTGAATGTGGAGCTGCCCTGCGAGTACCTTGCAACGAACCTCTCAGCATAGCTCCCGGGCATCGTGAAGTTGGACAGGTAGATCTTTTCGGAGTACCTACCGCCAGGGGCAACCAACGGTATTAACAACGTTGCGTTGCTGGTGGATGCCCCGTCTATTATCGGCTCTATGAGGAGGCTTGTCGCAGTCCCGTTGCCAGAGTTGGCGAGGTTGAATGTTATGTAGTTGTTAGTCTGGTTCACGACATTCGAGTAACACGAGCCGGTCAGTGTCACCGTTGACGCCCCCGCAAGAAATGCCATCATGGACATAGCAACCGCGGCATAGAAAAGCGCTTTCATTTCATCCACTATTACAGAAATATGCTCATTATGTTCCCGGTGAGCGTCTGGTACGCCTCGCAGGAGGTCCACTGCTTTGGCTCCCTGCCCTCCTGCAGGTCGGCCCTTATGGACTGGGCAGCCTTGTTGTTCCAGAGGCTCATCAGGTCATAGGAAACCTCGCGGATGTTGCCCACCTTCCTGTCCCACATTATCGACGGGTATACGTTGCCGTAGCTGTCCATGAACAGCGACGCCTCCAGGCTCCTGCTCTTCATTGGCGCGGTGCCGGTCTTGGCGTATTCCACAAGCTTCCTCGTGAAGGCGGTCTCTATCATCGGTATCACCCCTAGTTCGAACTCCCTGCCCTTGAGTATCGACTCCAGCTCGCCCACCACCTCAGGGTTGTTGACCCTTATGTCGTCGTTGCTGTTCCCATAGTAGTTGGACGATACCTGCGCGAGGTTTATGTGGAAGTCGTTGTAGCGTATGTCGGGTATCTCCTTTCTGACTTCCTCGAAGGTCTTGGCGAATTCGCCCTTGTTGAACTTGCTGAGGGTGTATCCGAACACAAAGAATAGGTTGTCGAACTCCCTGCTCATTGACTTGAGCATCTTGAACATCGATATTGCCCTGTCGTAATTTCCAGGTATGCCGCGTATGCTGTCGTGAAGCTCCCTGTGCCCGTCAAGGCTTACGGTAATCGCCACCCTTGGTATGCCGAGCGCGAGTATCTCCCTGAGCTTCCTCTCTACCATCTCCTGGTTGCACAGGGAGTTGGTCGGCATCGTGAGTATGTACAGGCTCTTCGAGTTCTCCTTGAATGCCCTCGCTACCTCTACTATGTCGCTCCTCAGGAAGGGCTCCCCGCCGGTCAGCTCTATCCACTTGAAGTAGTCGTTCTTCCTTGCGAACTCCTGTATCTCGTTAAGCTCCAGCTCCCCTTTTGGCTGCAGCTGCCATATGTTGCAGGTCGCGCAGCGGCTCTGGCACCTGTAGGTTATGCAGAAATTGAGCTTGTACGGCCTGTCCAGTAGCACGAAGTTGCTCTTTACTGCCGTGGCGGCCAGGCCCATTAGCTTACCTGTAGGCAATCGTAGCACCTTTTGACATTATGGATTTCTTTATATTTAAACATAACGCCATGCGACGAATATGCGCGTCAGCTTTATAATCAGTTTGGGTGAATACTAACCATGGACAGCAATTCCGAAATAATGGCTTATATTAAGGAAAGGGCAGGTTCTGTGGACAAGGACATCAACAGCTACCTTACGGATAAGACATCTGTCAGGAACCTGGAATACCTTCTGGGGAGGAGCGGCTACAAGTACGATTCATTGGCGCTGGAGAAATCCATCGTTGAGCCGGCCAGGTACATCCTCGGCCTTGGGGGGAAGAGGTGGAGGCCTGTCCTAATGCTCGCGGTGATAGACGCCCTCGGGGGGGACTCGGCGAATTTCACGGAGTTCTCGATAATACCGGAGATAATACACAACGCCACGCTCATACACGATGATTTGGAGGACAACTCCGAGATGAGGAGGGGTTCGCCGGCGGTGCACGTCAAGTACGGGGCGGACATTGCGATCAACCTCGGGGATTTCATGTTCTATTTCCCCGTCGTGGCGATGATGGACAGCCAGAAGCTCACCAAGGAGACAAAGGCCCGCCTCATCGACGTGTACGAAAGGGAGATGCTCCGCGTCACGCTTGGCCAGGCCACGGACATAGCATGGCACAGGTCGCTCGTGGATCCGCTCAAGGTGACCGAGAGCGAATACATGCAGATGGCATATTC
>CAYSQH010000019.1:0-2828 GCA_964433165.1 Microcaldota archaeon | reverse complement strand
TACTTGGGGGCGCCGACGAGGGCACCATTAACAAGCTCGGGGCCTTCGGTGCTTCCATAGGAGTCGCATTCCAGCTGCAGGACGACCTGCTGAACATAACGGACAGCGGCGTTGCCACGAGCAAGGGAGGGAGCGGCGAGGACATAACCGAGGGGAAGATAACCCTCATGGTGGTCCATGCGCTCGCCAATGCGGACGAGAATGACAAAAGGAGGCTTACGGACATACTGAAGATGCATACGGCTGACAGGAAGCTCATAGACGAGGCGATATCGATAATATTCAAGTACAAGTCGGAGGAATACGTCAAGGAGCTCGAGGCCAGGATCGTCAGGGATGCATGGAGCGGCATAGACGGCATCCTAAAGGAATCAGATGCGAAGAGGAAGCTGAAGGAGCTTGCGGGATTCCTGATAAACAGGTCGCTCTGAGGCTAGCGGTACTCCCTGGATATCTTCCTAATTTCAACCGCGGCAGCGCACTTCCCGTTGTCAAGCACAGCACACCATCCGGCGCCGTCCTTTATCGCCGCATGCCATGCGGTTTCCGCCGCGATGCCAATGCTGACGTGGCCGGCGTGCTTCATGAATCTCTTTACGGTGAAGTTGGAGTCCCTGAGGTGCGCCGCATCCTCCTTGTATGCCGCCCCGAGGGCCCTCTTCCCTTCGACAACCGGCACGGACATTAGCGCATTCCCCTTCATGAAACGCTCCGCGAACTCACGATTACGCCTTCGGCGCTCCTATGATGGACCATTTTTGTGCGCAGTTCAGATCTTTCAAGGACATGATCGGTCTAGTGCCTCTCTATACAACTAATCCTTTTAAGAATTATTGTGCGGTGCGATGCCTGCTGGGCCCGAACGCCCTGACGGCGCTTATGCGCGGGACCCTCCCATGATTGCCGCGGTTCCACACCATGTAGAATGCTGCCCCCGCAAGGAGTATCAGCGCTGTGATGAGTACGGTCTCATATCCAAGATATGCCACAAGGGTGACAACGGAGATGAACCCCAGCACTGGTATTACCGGAAAGTACCTGCTCTTTATGAAGTTCCTGCCCTTTTTCCTTGTCGAGAGCCTGAATGCGGCGATGTTTATTATCCCGTATGCCGTCAGCACGGCCGCATCCGCTAGCCTGACTATCAATCCGAAGTTCACGGATAGCACGAACAGCGCTATTATGAATGACGTGAGCAGTATCGCATTGCTTGGCGTAGCGAACCTGTCCAGCTTGCCGAATGCCCTGGGCAGCTCGTTGTCCCTCCCCATCGCGAAGAAGACCCTGGACACGCCCAGTATGCCGGTGAACGCTACGCCTGCAGTGGCTGCGACCCCGCCTATCGCGACCGCTATGTCAAGGGCGGGGTTGCCGAGTATCGATATCGCCGAGGAGAGCGGCGAGGAGGAATGGCCGAGCTGCACGTAATTTAGCATGCCAACCGCAACCGCCCCCACGGCGATGTATAGTATGGTAGAGGCGACTATCGATATCAGTATCGCCCTTGAGACATTCCTCTTAGGGTCCTTGATCTCCCCTGTTACGGTTGCTATCCTAGAAAAGCCTGTGAATGCGAAGAATATCACAGCAGTTCCCGCAAGGGTGCCTGAAATGCCGTTAGGCGCGAAGTTCGAGAAGTTCCCGCCTTTGAAAAAGAAGATGCCAGCCACAACGAAGATAAGCAGCGCCGCGACGTTTACGAATACGAGCCACCGTATCGTCTTTGCGGAGTTCTTCATGCCGAGCATGTTTATCGCAGTGAACAGCACAAGGCCCGGGATCGCGAAGTACGAGACCGCTATGTGAGTGCCGAGCAGCGCGTTTATGTAGCTGCCCATGCTTATCAGAACCGCGGACACGAGTATCATGTTGCCCATGTTCCACGTCCATCCGCTCATGAATCCGGGGAAGCTGCCTATCGTCTCTTTGGCGAACTCGTAGACGCCGCCCTCCTTGGTGACGTGCAGGGCTATCTCTGAGAAGCTCAATCCGGTGAACAGCGCTATGATGGCGCCGAGGAGCAGGGAGACTATTATCGACGGGCCCGCACGCTCCACCGCGATGCCTATGACGACGAATATGCCAGCGCCTATTATCGCGCCCAGGTTTATCATCACCGAATCGAAGAGGCTCAGCGTGCGCTTCAGTCTTGGTCCTGCCAACAAATCACTGCATCATTTCCTTGGTTTTGCCATGCAATAAAACAGTATGGCCGCAACAGACTTCGCGTCCATTATCTTCCCGGACCTCACCATCCCCAATGCCTTTTCCATGCTCACCTTCTCGACCTCTATGAGCTCGTCTGGATCCAGGTCGGCTCTGCCCTTTTCAAGCCCCTCCGCGGCATAGATGTACTCTTTGCCGTCCATCACGCCTGGAGACGGATAGATTGTCGTGAGCAGCCGCAGCCTTGAGGCGCGCAGCCCTGTCTCCTCCTCAAGCTCCCTGTGGGCCGCTGCAAACGGCCTCTCGCCTTTATCTATGTGGCCCGCGGGCAGCTCGTATATGCGCTTGCCGACTGCAGGGCGGAACTGCCACTCAAGAATAATGCTGCCATCCTTGTGTATGGGAAGCACCGCAACGGTATCGGGCTTGGGCACCCAGTACATGTTAGCCTTCCGCCCGCGGACATTAAGCTGCGACTCCACGACCTTGAATAGCTTGTTCCTGTGAACAATCTTCCCCACCATGCTCACCTTACAATGATTGAATCTGGCCTGCCCTGATGCAAGACATGAAATAAGGGGCTACGCCCCTTATAAACCCTTTGCATGTGTTAAGTAAAGTTGTTAAGTACCCACATATAACCGTTTCGGGACAGTATTGAT
>CAYSQH010000018.1:0-12034 GCA_964433165.1 Microcaldota archaeon | reverse complement strand
TCAGAGAAAGAATAAAAGAGTGTAAAGTGGATACTTTACAGGTTTACTTTACAAAAAGAAGAATTTTATAAGCATTGATGTTTACAGCTGCAAGGAGTTTGATCCCAAAAAAGTTATTGCCTTCACGAAAGAGCATTTCGATCCAGAAAAGATTGAAAAGCAGTTCATATTGCGCGGAAGACATTACTTTGATGCATATGCTGAAAAGAGGTAATTAATCCGAATAGATATTGCCGAAGACATCCCTGTGATAATGCTTTATCTCCTCAACAACGGCTATCTCCCTGAGCTCTGAAATGCCCTCTATTGTCTTTATCTTATCCCTAACGATATCATCTATCTGCTCTAGGTTCCTCCCGCTGACTTTTATTATGAAATCGTATTCACCAAATACTACATATACGTCAGTAACCTCTGACAATGCCTCAAGTCTTTTCTGCACCGCATCATGATCGTCAGGGGTAGTCTTTAGGAGAACCATGGAAACAGCCCCATGGTCTACGTAAGCCGAATCTAATTCTACAGTAAATCTCTTTATGACATTCTTTTTAAGCATGCGCCTGAAGCGATGTTGTATTGTTGCATCAGGATAGCCGGTCGCTTTGGACATCTTGGCAAAACTCATTCTGGAATCCCGGGATAGGAGGGATATAATCGCCAGGTCAATCTCATCAAGCGTTATCTGTTTGCTGTCTGCATTTACCATTTTCTCCCAATAGTATTATACTAATAAATTATTAAATACCTAAGGAACATACCAATAAATTATTAAATCTTTAGGAAATCCACAAAGAAGATAGTCTATCCATTTAGTCTTTTTACAAAGTTAATTTGGTTTTAAACCACAAAATACGTTAATTTTTAGTATTTTCTTAATTTTATTTAAATACTCTGGTATTTAATAAAGACTTAAATACTTTATTAGTATTATTCCAATAGTATACGTATATTTGATTTTGATATGAAGATACGGGGCTATAAACAAGGCGACCTAAATGAGGAGAGCAAGGCATAATTCCAAAAAGGGCAATAAAGGTTCTAAATTAACCAGGGCCTTGCCTAAGAATAACATTCTTGATTTAGGTATTGACGATATAAAATACGAAGACATAGTGCGCGTGAAAGAGAGAAAGCAGATTGAACGCCTAAAGGCTAAGAAATCGCTGCTAAGGACGATAATGTTATTTCTCCTTCTGGTAGGGCCTGGCATGCTTGTGATGCTTGCTGATAACGATGCCGGCGGAGTAATAACATACGCCATAACTGGCGCCACTTACGGGATAAGCATCTTCATACCTTTTCTGCTCTTAATGATCCCTGTCGCGTATGTCGTACAAGAGATGACTGCAAGGTTAGGCGCTGTAACTCACCGCGGCCATGCTGAAATGATCTTCAGCAGGTTTGGGAAAGGATGGGGATTATTCTCCATGGGCGACCTAATTATAGCCAACTTTTTGACCATGGTAACAGAATTCATAGGAATGGGAGCGGCGTTGCTGTTCATCGGTATCCCTCTGGTTTATGGGGTTTTAATAAGCGCCATTGTGCTTCTGCTCTTGCTGTCATTTAGAAGATATCTGACCATCGAGAAGATAGTCCTTGCATTCGCATTGCTTAATCTAATATACATACCGCTGGCATTAATGGTGCATCCCACCATGGCAGGGGTATTGAAGGCGTTCTCCTTTGCAGGGATACCCCTAACTGGTTCCCTTACTACGCTAATATTCCTTCTGATTGCTAACATCGGAACCACAATAGCGCCATGGATGCTCTTTTATCAACAATCAGCAGTAGTGGATAAAGGAAGCGTTAAAGAAGATCTGCTATATGGAAAATTAGACACTCTGACCGGCGCTGTCATAATGGGAACAATATCGGTCGCAATTGTTATACTCACTGCTCTGACGCTGCATACCGGCAGTGCAAATACGTTATCTTACACCGGCCTCGATTTCGCAAAAGGCATCGCCAAGGTAATGGGTAATTATGCAGGCGTGCTGTTCTCAATAGGGCTGTTCGAGTCCGGTTTTGTGGCTGCTTTTGCCCTGGCTTCCTCATCGGCATGGGCTTATGGTGAAGTTATGGATGTACCCCACAGCCTCAATAGAAAGTTCAAAGAGGCTAAAGCATTCTACGCAGTTTTCTTCATAAGTATAATCGGAGCAGCGCTTGTTGTTTTAATACCGAATGCGCCTCTTGGCTTTTTCACGCTTCTTGTGCAAATTACCGCAACCATACTGATGCCGCCAGCCTTGATATTTCTTTATTACCTGGTCAATGACAGAAGCCTTATGGGCGACAAGGTCAATGGAAAACTTACAAACATTGCCGTTATTGCAATAATAATCGGAATAATTGCGATGAATACTATTCTAGCAATATTGTTAGTAAAAGGTGGACACATATGAACCCAAACCAGAACTTGGAAAAGACTCTTATGACTAAGAGTGAGATAATGAAAGTAATAGGAGACCACGCTACCTTTGTAAAAAAGGAGAAACTTGACCGCATGAAGCTGACGAAAAGACAAGAATACCTTATGATGGGGCTTAGAATCTACATAGTGATGATTCTTGGAGTTATAGTCTTAAGCTTGCTGGGAATCATATAGCTGTAATTTGGACCTGATTTGAACACCGAATTTCGACTTGTAACGTCGGAGCTGACGGGGGCGAGATTTGAACTCGCGATCTCTAGATTTCTCTTCATAGCTAAAAGCTCGTTACTCATGATGCTATGCACATGAGTCTAGCGCTCTACCAGGCTGAGCTACCCCGCCTTGAATGTTATTCTGTTCGGGTATCTTATTAATGGTGTTTGCCATTATGGCAAACGATAAATATCTGAAAAGCTATGTATTTATCATGCAGGTATTGACGCAAGTATCGAGACGGATTTCATTGGAGGAGAAACGGGGCGGTTACGTGGCCGAACTGAGGAGGCCGGGCAGGGCCCCGCGCTGCTTCAGCGTGGAGGTGCTGATAAACGCCCCGCATAAGCCCAGCCGCCATGGCCTCGACTGGTACAATGGCACTTTGCCAAGGGACGGGGGCCGCCACATAAAGTTCACTATATCGGAGATGCCGAATGGCAGGAGGGGCAGCCCGGTGCGGCCAACGGCAATGCACGATACGGACGAGAGCCCGATGCGGTCCAAGCTGGACGGTCTCAGGTACCCCCATGAGGTGTCGAAGATATCCGACAAGCCGTTGGAATCGGAAATAAGGGACCACGTATGGATATTGGCGCAGGTATCGGCCCCAGGGCTCGTTGAGGACCTCATGAGGGAAACATCCTATAAGGCCGCCGCGGTGTCAATGAAGACCTTAGAGCTACTCATAAGCGGAAAGGAAAAGGTCACGGAGCGACTGCCCGACATCGTAGCGAAAGGATCGCAGAAGGCCATGGATCTTCTCATGAGGGGCAAGGAGAACGTCAGCAGGCAGACCAAGCGCTGCTCCGAGAAGTTCGCCGAGCTCCTTAGGAAATAGGAACAGGCGCGTTATCTATTGCTGCAGTCGGCCCGTGCCGAAGGGGTGGAGACTGCTGACGTGGTTGCACTCCTTGCAGTTCCTGCAGCGCTCCCCGACTATGTACCTGCCGTCCCGGGTGACCGTGCAGCCGCACCTTAATACTATGTCGTTCATAGCCTCCCCTGCTCCTTAGTGTAGAGCAGCATCCCTGGAAGAATCCTGGTCAGCTGCCCAGCCCTTGTGCCGTATATCGATTTTATCCCCTTCTTGCCTGCAAGCTCTATGAGCCTCTGGGTTATGATGCCGTCGAACACTATGGAGAAAACGTCGTCAGAGTCCTGGACCGCCTGTATCAGTTCCCTTATCGGGGTTTCGGATACCACGTTGCCGCCGGAGTCATACAGCCTGCCCCTTAGGGTGTTGTGCAGCTCCCCAAGGGCGTCTATGTACCTTTGATCAGGATCTGCATTGTTCTCTATTGCGGGTATCGCGCCCAGGCCTCCCGGTTCGGATGATTTTTCGAGATCCTTGATGCCAAGCTCGCTGTCTATGTGTATGGGCTCGTGCTGCTCCTGCTGTTGCGCCTGGGAATGCCTTCCGAGCAGCTTCTTGGATATCTCCGCAGGGCTCAGTATGCTCCTATCCATCTCCTGCTGCCTCGGCGCATCGCCATGCGCGAACTGGTTGGGCTGCTGCCTCTGGTCCCTAGAGTCCCTGTGCTCCATCGGCCTCCTCTCAATCGGCCCCATGTCCTGGAACCTGCCGTGCCTTCCGTACCTGTCATCGCCGTGCCTGCTCCCTCCGTTGATCTTAGGCGTGACCTGGTCTATCGGCACCTTAGCCCTCAATGACTTGATTATGTCCTTCCTTGTAAGCTCCTCGACCTCCTTCCCGTCGGGTGCCCTTACCACGAAGTCTATGTCGCAGACGTTGAGCAATCCTCTCAGTATCATGTCGCCGCCCCTGTCCCCGTCAAGGAACAGCGTGGTCTCCTTGGACTTCGAGAGGTCTATTATAGTCTGGGGTATCTTGCCGGTTGCGCCTCCTACTGCGATGCAGTTGTCTATGTCGTTCTTGAGGAGGTTTATGACGTCAGCCCTTCCCTCGACGAATATGACTTCGTTGTTGTCAGCTATTCCAGGGCCAGCAGGCAGGCTCTCCGCCCCGAAGGTGGTTACCACGCTTGACTTCACCTCGGTCTCGACCATCTCGCTTATCTCCTTGCTGTCGGGCATCTCCGTGGTGAGCAGGGTCTTCAGGAGGTCCTTAGCCCTTGTGACTATCTTCCTGCGCTTCTCGCTCCTCGTGTCCTCTATCTTGTTTACCTTGAATGAGGTCTCGAAGGGCCCAACCCTGTCCACGGATTCTATCGTTGCCCCTAGTATGCAGGTCTCGACCCTGCCAAGGGAGGATGGGAGGAAGAGCTTCCCAACGGTCCTGTTGCCGTGGTTGGATGCCTCTATCTCTATTCTCCCTATCTTGCCGTTCTTCTGGAGCTCCCTGAGGTCCAGTCCGCCTCCAAGAAGCCCCTCGGTCTGGCCGAAAACAGCGCCTATTATGTCGGGCTTCTCCGCGAGCCCGGATATCTCGAAACTTGCCTCTACCATGTACTTTACAATGTCAATGTAAGTCTTTGCCATTCATACACCTTTTGGTGTGAATAGCCATATAAACTAGCAAAGGTGAAGCCTATAGGCTGCCTTGGTGGTAGCGCTTCCGTAATATGCCCCTGTGGGCGTTTAATATTGTCAAATAACCGCACCTTCACATGAAATATGACTATTTACGCATCATTAATGCACTTATAGCCTTATAAGCCTTATCTTTAATGGCATTCCAAATTAATGGCGAGCCTATTTGTTGAACTCCCTGAAGGCTATGTTCATGTCTATGAGCTCAAGGGTCTGCTTGATGCTACGCTCTATGTCCCCCCTCCTGTTGGACTTGACGGAGTAGAATTTCGCTATATCCGCCCTTGTCCTGCGGTCATCAACGTAGCCTAGGCAGTCAACGTACTTGTCAAGCATGTGCGCCCCAGGCACGCATCTCTTCATGAGCTGTCTCCAATGGGATTTGGTCCAGCCCCACAATATATTCTTGGCCGCAGGGTTGCCCGCGCTAAGCATGGAGAAGGAAACCGAATCCTGCAGCCTGACGTCCTTCGACAACGAGAAATCAAGAGCCTTCCTGGAAAGCTTGGCATCATTGAACATGCACATGGCCCTGCTCAGCACGCGCTGCGTCTCAGGGTTCTGCTCCTTCCTGTAAAGGGACGCGAACCTGCCATATAGGCTTTTGTTCCCGTTCCATCCGTTCACCGCGAACACCGCGTTCCTTATGTCCTTGTCCATAACCCCGCTCTTGAGATACGCATGGAGGAGCTTCCTGGCCTTCCGTATTGTCGGCTTATGCCCGTTCATGCCAAGCGCGGCTATGGATATGCTCCTCAGGAACTTGGTGACATTTCTTTCGCCGCCGTTAGACTTCCATCCAAGCCTGCCAAGTACCCTCTTGTGGTACCTTATGTTAAGCCCGTTCACCCTTCTGTGCAGCCTTTTGCTGTACTTTAGCGTCTCCGCGAGCCCGGCTAGATGGCCGGAAACATTGACATCCAGCGGATAATCCGGATTCATGCAGTATTTCTCTACGAAATCCACGTATTCATCCACTTTCACCCTGGAGGTCTTCGCGAAGGTGAAGAGATCCTTCTCCACGCCCCATCCGTCTATGGGGCTTAGCCTCTTTGCCTTTACCCTCCTGCCGAGCGAATCCAGCATGGCCTTAGGGTAGATAATCCTGTAAAGGCCCTTCTGGCCGTAATTCAGCATTATGTTCCCGGGATCCGCGGATTTTATCCTTGCGGAGCTCCCGCTCATGAGGAACATGCCCTCCTCCCCGCCGGCTCCAGCATAATGTATCGGTATGTCCCACCTGCCGCCAAGCGCCCTGTCCTTAGACAGCGTGAACCTTTTCTGCCTGAGCTCCAGCCCCTCAGGAACCTGCGACACGCTGATTACGGGGTATCCAGCATTCCCTATCCATGCGCTTGCGACCCTTGAGAAGTGGGGTTTCCCGTACCTTTTCGCTGCGCCGGCAATGGATCCCCAAAGGTCCTCCTTGACCGCATTGGAATACGAATGCCCCTTTATGTAGCCGTGCAGCCCCTTCCTGAACGCATCGCTGCCAGCATAGTCCTCAAGCATACCAAGGACAACGCTTCCCTTGTCATAGCTTATCCCGTCGAATATCTCGTTTATGTCCTCCGGGTTCCTCACATGCGCGCTTATCGGATGGGTAGAGGCGAACTGGTCTATCGCGAACGCATTGTCAAGGTTTTCGGTCATCCCCTGCAGTTGGAACTGCCATTTCGGGTACGCATTCTCTACCGCCTTCCTGGACATGTACTCGGCGAAGCTCTCATTGAGCCAGAGGTCGTCCCACCATTCCATTGTCACCAAATCGCCGAACCACTGATGGGCCAGCTCGTGTGCTATGACCTCGGCTATCCTCTGCCTTACCGAAGCAGATGTAGAGCTGTCGCATAGGAGCCCTATCTCCCTGAACGTTATGGCCCCCCAGTTCTCCATGGCCCCTGCGGAGAAGTCCGGTATCGCGAGAAGGTCAAGCTTGGGCAGCGGGTAGACTATCCCGAAATAGCTGTTGTAGAACCTCAGGAAGCTCTCGCACATCTCCAATGCCGTTTTTGATTTGCCTCTCCTTCCAGGCACGGTAACTACCCTTAGCACCGGAAGCCCCTTCGGCCTCCTCTCCGAATAATCAAATTTCCCCACTCCAAGGTATAAAAGATATGGGGACATCCTTGGGGTTCTCATGAACGTGACGGTCCTTTGGCTGCCGGATACGTCCTCATCCGCAATCGGCATATTAGATACCGCCGAAAGCCCCTCCGGGATCCTAAGGGATATGTCAAAAGTCGCCTTGAGGGCGGGTTCGTCGAAGCACGGGAACGCCTTCCTGGCATCGCTAGGCTCGAACTGGGTTGTGAGTATGTAGTCCTCCTTGCCATCAAAGGTATACTTGCTCCTGTAGAATCCCCTGAGACTGTCGTCATTGGTGCCCTCGAAGCCTATGTGCATCTCGGCATTGCCCTTTATCGGCCTTTTAAACGAAAAGACCGCACGCTGCAGCTTTGGCAAGTATTTCACGGACATAACCTGCCGCCCGCTGCCTGAAATGATATGCGCATCGCTTATCTTTATGCCAACGGAGTTCAGCGCTATCCTCGATACCTGCTTGCTTGCCGTTATCTTTATCTTCTCAAGACCGCGATACCTGAATTTCTTGAGGTCTGTCTCGATGGATATGCTGTAGTTTGATGGTACGACATCCGTTCCAAGGGTTTCCCTTCCTTTTGCTGCCATGCAACCACTCAAAGTTGTAATTCACATACTCAAAGCACTAATTTAAAGCATTACATTTAATACTATCCAATAGAGATGAATAGATGAGGATAGCATTCGTCTCCGATGCAGTGTATCCGTGGAACGTCGGGGGCCTTGAAACCCTGGAGAGCACCGAGGCCAAGGAGCTTGCGAAGAGCCACGAGGTGCACTTCTTCTCGCTGCAATGGCCTGGCATGCCGAAAAAGGACTTCATGCACAATGGTATAATGTACCACACGCTGCACAAGATAACGACCGAGAAGTTCTACAGGCACGGCAGAAGGTCGATAAGGGAGGCGCTGGTCTTCTCATTTGGCCTATTCCGCATATTCTTCTACAAGTTCGACTGCATAGAGGCCAACGAGTTCCCGATCCTCCACATACCGATACTGAAGCTGTACTGCATGCTGAAAGACTGCAAGCTAATACTAGATGTGCACGAGGTATGGGACAGGGGCTACTGGAGCAACTACCTGGGTGGCATTCCTGGGTTCTTCGCCAATCTTTACGCGTCAGCGGTCCTAAGGCTTGCCGATGCGTACATAACCAATTCGAGCATAACGGCAAGCGGACTGCATTCACTTGGCGTAGACAAGGATAAGATAACGGTATTCTCCCCAGTGATAAACGACATGGAGCTCTCCAGGGTGAGAATGGGCAGGGGCAGGAAGTCAGTCATATTCTCAGGCAGGCTGATAAAGGAGAAGCGCCTAGACAAGTGGATCTACGTCATGAAGGCCGCAACAAGGCTTTCAAAGGGCCTGGAAGGGGTAATCATAGGGGACGGGCCTGAGAAGGGTTCGATAAGGGAGATGATAAGGAGGAGCGGGCTCAAAAGGATTGAGATGAGGGATTTCTACAGGACTGAGGCAAAGCTTCAGCTATACAGGCGCATAAAGGAATCCAGCATGCTTCTCCAGATGTCAGAGCGGGAGGGGCTTAGCATAATAGTGCTTGAGAGCCTGGCCCTTGGGACGCCTGTGGTGCTCCCCGACTATTCGCCGATACCCGACGAGGTCAGGAGCATGTGCGTCGTATGCGGCGAGCATGAAATGCCCAAGACGATAGCCAGGATCGCGAAGAGCCGCGACAAGGGGTCGTTCATACGGAACAGCGGCATGCTCGGGCGCTTCTCCGCATCGCACACCAACGAGTTCTACAGGAAACTATTCAAGAAGCTTGGCAAGAGATAAAGGCGGGCTCATTTCTTGCTCCGCGGGCTTGAAAAGACATAGCAGATGGCCGCAATGTAAGGCTTGCCTTGCATGGGCGTAACCTCCGCCGCCACGTCCCCGGCGACCGGTATGTGCGCATATCTTACCTTTTCTGGCATCAGGATCTCACCAGCCTTCCTAGATTATTGCTGCCCATGACTATGTAGTTCATCCTATCGATAAGTGCCTCGGCGCTCCTTGCGTCCGCATTCCCTATCAGGTATACCCCTACAATGTCCGATGGCCTGTGTCTCTCGCATCCGTGCGGGGTGTGCACCTCTATACGATTTCCTCTTAGGTCTTTTATGGTCATGCGGCTGGACCATGCGGTTCCGCTCACGGTGTACGGATCATGTATCATCACGCTGAATTCAGGCCCTAGAACGCGCTTGAACTTGCTTGCATCAAAAAAGCGCGTTTGGATAATGTTCCTCCTCAGGATATCCGCGCCACGCAGCTCAACGAACCGCGCCGTTCCATTGTCCTGCTTTTCCAGCATCCGTGAATCCATAATAAGACATTGCATAATGGGTATTTATCCCTTGCATGTCCTGTGCAGCCATGCGATAACAAGCCTCTCAAAGCAGGCAAACGGCAACACAGCGCTTACAAGCCGGTCCCCATCCCTCACGGTTTATGGAATAATGTGTCATTCTTACTTCGAGCCTTGCCCCTTTGGCGGTACGCCTTTGCGGGGCATGATTCTTGCTACCCCTGCCGATTTCGCGAAAGCACCTTTCCGAGGATAGGCGGAATCAGTCCTCAGATTCCTTACCCAGCGTTTCCCTTTCGTTTTTGCCGCATCCCCCTCACCAATAATCATAATAAATATGGTTGTTATGTGGTTTATAAGTTATGTATTGCCTAGGCTGCCAGTACGGTAGCGCCAGCAAGGGGAGCGTAGATATGAATCCGCATAAATTGGTCATGCTGCTTACAATCATGTTCCTTGTGCTCGCGATATTTGGACTTATAAGCCTAATAAACAGGACAGGCAGCATGAACTTGAAGACGTTCAATGAGCCAAATCTAACGCAGAATTCCACAAGCATGACCGTTTCGACAATAGTAACCACAACAATAGCGGTTAACAGCACCACATCATCAACATCAACAAGCTCTATCGCATCCGCACTCAATACCACATCAACAACCGCAGCAAACCAGACAATATCCAACAACACATCTCCGACAATTCCTGCGTCGCCCCCAAGTCCGACTCCGGCCACCACAACAGCGCCGAACCAGACCATAACCAACCAATCCACATCGGCGACATCCTCATCAACATCATCAGCGGCAACCACCATAACACCTAATTCAATAACAAACAATACAACCTCAAGCATCACGGAACCTACAACATCAATAGAACCCCAAGCATCGGCGCAGCCGCCCAGCACAACCATGTCCACAACAGCATCAACTTCATCAATAACATCGAGTTCAATCTCGTCATCGTCTTCGACAACCTCAACTTTATCCTCGACTACATCAACCACATCAACCGCCTCGTCAACAACGACTATACCTGTCTCAGTGCTATACAACTTGACTGCGGCCGGCAGCGCAAATCATGGACATATAATCGCCTTAAGCAAAATAGTGCACCTAAACCTGCAACGATCTGTGATAAAGGCGCTGAACATTAATCTTAAATCAAGCAACTTTGCCTTTAACATATCAGTGAACAACCAGAGCAGCAATATCAACGGCTATGCTAGTCCAACATCAAATGTATATCAATTCGTGCAAATAAACGGCACAATTGTCGGTTCACAGAACAACATTGACGGTTACATAAACAATGTGACATATAATTTCTCCGTTCCTGCATCATGGATAAAGCAAAAGAACATAAGTTCCGGTAACATAGACATGTTCAAGTACGTGTCCGGATCATGGGTTATGCTCCCGACGACCTACACAGGATCTAATTCTACAGCGTATTTCTATTCCGCAACTTCGAACTCGTTCTCGAGCTATGCCGTTGGATATAGCGCGACTAATGCCATAGATGCAAGCAGCTCATCAACCATCTCCCTAACTGCCGCAAGCGGGTTAACTACATATTTCTTCGGGGTCGGTGCAGGACTCGGAGGAGGCACCGCATCCTTTAGCAGCGAGAGCTGGGCAAACGACAGCAATTACACATTAGAGAAGACAAACGGACCGTCCAGCAGCAGGTACAGCAATTACACCGCAATAGGCCACCAGACGAGTGATGCGGGTTCGTTTGCCCTTTCTTCAAGCTTCTATGGCGCCTTGGCAGGCATAGGCGCAAACGTTATATTCACAGGCAACACGGTAAACGGAAACTTCTACACATCCAACACACATAGTGGAAACCCATCGCTTACTTATCCCGTCGCTACTGCCAACAGCTTCTTGATACTCATATTTACCGACGGCGGCTCCATATTCAGTGCGCCGCCGGCGCTCCCAAACGGTTGTTCAGAAGTGTCACAGGCATCGACAGGTGCAAAAAGCCTGGGTTCTGAAGCAGAGATTGCAGTATGCAAGTCTGCGGCAGCAACAACCGGCCAGACTGTAAGCTTCACATCATCTAGCACAAAATACAATGCCGCGGCCATCGCTGCATATGTATTCCCTCCATATTCGATAACACTTGAAGACACACCAGGAAACGGCAACATACTTACGGATGGCAGTGATCAAGCAAACGGGAATACAATAAATGTGATAGGCATAAGCACCATAAATGCGATTATACCTAGCGGCTATACCTTCTCGAGCTGGTCGGCAGACTCGTCGAACACCGCGAATCTTATTATCACAAGCACATCATCCGCAAACACGTTTCTGACCGTGGAGGGCGACGCAATACTTACTGCAACATCCACCCCGCCCTCACTCACAACACCGACACTGACATTGTCGAATACGCTCATCGACCAAGGGCAATCGATACTCCTCACCG
>CAYSQH010000017.1:0-12769 GCA_964433165.1 Microcaldota archaeon | reverse complement strand
CCCTGTATTTGTTTGCTATGACCTCCCTGAGCTCCTCGGACTTGCTCTTCTCCCCGTGCATTATAAAAACGTTCCTGAGCCCGTTGACCTTCTTGATGAGCATCTCGAGCTGCGGCCTGTCCGCGTGCGCAGAGAGGTGCTGCGTCTCTACGGATAGTCCTATCCTTACGTCCTTGTCGTCGAGCTTGATCTTCTTCGCACCGTCCTGGAGCATCCTTCCTGGAGTGCCCTCTGCCTGGTAACCAACAAGGATGAGCTTGTTCATCGAGTTGCCGCCAAGCCTTGCCAGGTAGAACACTATCGGTCCGCCTGTTATCATCCCGCTCGTCGTCACGATTATCGCGCTTCCCTCCTCGTTCACTATCTTGCTCCTGAGGCTCTTGTTCTCCACGGGAACGAAGTTGCTGCTCTTGAACGGGTCGTAGTCGCTCATCAGTATCCTCATCTGCAGCTCCTTCCTGCAGAATATGACGTTGTGCCTGTGTATCCTCATAGCCTTGTTTATCATCCCGTCGACGTATATAGGCACCTTCGGGAGCAGCCCCGAATTAACGTAATCGTCCAGCATGAGCAGTATCTCCTGTGCCCTTCCGACAGCGAAGGATGGTATTATCACTTTTCCGCCTATCGCCAGCGTTTCCTTTATGCTCTTAAGGGTCTTCTGCGCTATGACCCCCTCTCCGGGGAATATGTCCTTCCTGGCGCCGTAGGTGCTCTCTATTATGAGGGTGTTTGCCGAAAGGCCCTTCGAGTCGGCGCCGTCAAGCAGCTTGGTCTTCGTCATGTTGACGTCGCCGCTGTAGAGCAGCGTCTTCTTGCCGTCGCTTACGAGCACCATGGAGCTTCCGACTATGTGCCCGGACTGCAGGAACCTGATTGTCAGGTCGCCTACCTTAACGTCCTTCTTGAAGTCCGTGATCTTATAGCTCTTCTGCAGCCTGTTCAACCCGTCCTTGGTAACGTCCTTGGGATTGGACAGCCTCATGTAATCGCTTATCAGAACCGCTGTCAGCTCCATTGTCGGCTTCGTCGCGTATACGTGGCCCCTGTAGCCCTTCGAGTATATGTGCGGCAGGTATCCTACGTGGTCCAGATGCGCATGGGATATGAATATCGCCTCCACGCCCCTCAGGTCCTCGTCCTTTATCATCGGATGCTCTATCTGCTCGCCAAGCTTTACTCCTGCGTCGAGAAGTATCCTTGTCTTCTCCGTGCTTACCATGACGCAGCTTCTTCCTACTTCCTGCGCCCCTCCAAAAAAAGTCAGTTTCAATTAATCTACCTTGTTCTAAAATTTTCCTTATTTATTTTTCCTTACCTTCCGTTTCCTTCCCAAAATCCCTTTCCTTCCCCTTTGCCCATCCTTAGTCTTACTTGGACTCCTTCTTCTTTATGACGGCTATGTCCTCGAGGTTTATGTCCTGCACAGGAGCCTGCTGGATCTTCTTGCGCTTCGCCTCGAGCTTGCCCCCCTGCCATTTGGCTATGTTGAGCTTCCTGCGCAGGGCGGAATATATCTCGTCGAGCCTGCCGTCCAATCCTCCTATCCTGACGTTTATGTCGGTTATGTCCTTCTTGCATTCCTCTATGTCGCTTGCGACGAGCTCTGTCTTCCTCTCCAGCCTTACCAGCGCAAGCGCATCGTCCAGTTCGGAGTTTATCTGGCCAATCTTCCTGACTATGTCCTTCTCCTGTGCCAGGGATGATGCCTCGGTGGATATCTTGAACTCCAGCCTGGACTTCATCCTCTTGAGGTACCCTATGCGCCTCCTCTTCGCACCGTCCTTGTCCTCCTCCTTCTTCATGGCGAGGAGCCTGGAAATCGCCGCGGACTCCGCTTCCTTGTAGCTGAGCCTTCTCCTCCTCTCCTTTATCTTGGATATCAGCTCCGCCCTCTCCTTCCTGAGGCTGTCTATGTCATCCTTGAGCTTTGCAGCTTCAGGGTCGTTCGATTCCTTGACAAGCACGTTGAGCGACTGCTTGTCATCGGAACGCCCCCTATCCTGCCTTTTTGCCTCCGCGGCTGCGTTTTCCTTCTGTTGCTCATCGGTTTTATTTTCCAGTCAATCCCCTGAAAAAACAGATAATACTATCTATCATTATATCTTTTATGTATTTAGCCTTTGTTGTCAAGCACTTTCCCGTAAAGGCCCAGCAACTCGTTCGTGGCCATGCCTATTGAGTACCGTTTGGCCGTCTCTACCTGTTCATTATAGGAGCTTAGATTATATAAAACCTTTCTTATCTTCCTTGTGCACTCCGAGTCGTCCCCGGGGGCGAATTTCTCCCCGTTCCTGCCGTTCTTTATGAGCTCCTTGAGGGCTAGATAGTCCGCGCCCACGACCGGCTTCCCCATCGCCATCGCCTCGAGGGATACGACCCCCTGCGTCTCGAACGTCGATGGGATGCAAAAGGCGTCGCATGCCGCATAGTACTCCGGTAGCTTAGCGTTGTCGACGAATCCCATGAACCTTACATTGCCCAGGCCCATCCTGGCCACCAAGCCCCTGTAATATGCATCTGCCGGCCCAGCCCCCACGATCGCGAATACCACATCCTCCTTCCTCATGCGCCTTGCGGCCTTTATCATCGTCTCCAGCTTCTTCTCCCTGCTTACCCTGCCGACGTACATCACCACCTTGCTCCTCTTCCCGTCGGTGAGCCTTTCCCTGACCCTGCTGCCATCGACATTCGGGTTGAACCTCTTGGTATCTATCCCGTTCGGCACCACGCTTACGTTCTGTATCCTCCTCCTCTCCAGTATATTTTTCAGCGCGCCGCTCGGGGCAGCCACCCCGTCGCACCTGTTGTAGAAGAAACGGGCATAGGACCACGAGTACTTCGATATGGCCCTTACAACCGCGCTGTTGTTCACAGTATAGTTCTTTATCACCGATTTGTCGGTGAACATCGTGTGGAACGACCCTACTATCGGGACCCTGTCTATCTTTGACACTATCAGGGAATGCATCCCCATCATGAATGGCGTATGGGCGTGGTTTATGTCCGTCTTTATGTGCATGGTCCTTAGCTTGGATTCGAGCGGGAAGAGCGCGAGGCTGTACTGTGGATATCTGCTGAACTTTATCCCATTCACCACTATGAGGTTCCTGTCCTTCGCGGCGAGCCGCTTCGTAGCCTCGGTGCCGCTCGCGTATATGTATACCTCGTGCCCCCTCCTCTCCAGCTCCTTTCTGAAGTTGAGGATAGAGATTACCACGCCGTCTACCGCGGGTAAGAAGGAATCGGTGTAAAAGGCTATCTTGAGAGACTCTGACATCTACTTGCCATTCATATCTTTACAGCATCGCCGCCAGCGCCCTTTATCTTCGATATCGCGCTCTCGGAGAAGCCGCTTGCACGCACTGTAACCGCCCTGCTTATCGAGCCGTTTCCAAGGACCTTGCAGCCCTTGAGCTCCAGTACTTGCTTCTCCCCGGCGCCCGTGAGCATCGAGTCTATGCTTCTAAGTGTTACCTCCTTCAGCCTCTTCCTGTTCCATGGGGCGAACCCTACGGTCCTGATGAGCTCGGGGGTCTTCGCGGTCATGTAGGTGAACTTGTGCTTCCTTGCCCCTGCCTTGCCTACTCCCCCCCTGTCGCCCTTGCCCCTTGCGTTCTTTATGTTTCCGGCTCCCCATCTCCTGGTGCCAAGGTACTTCCTGTTCGTTTTCTCCCTTCTTACTACCATCTATACCATCCTGGCTATGAGCTTGTTTATCTCTTCCCCCATGTAACCGAGGGAGCCTCCCTGCCTGAAATGGAGCTTCGTGCTCTTGTACCCGTGCCTTGGGGGATGCAGCCTGAACGGCAGCCGCTCCTTGAGCTTCTCCGCGCTTCCGGAAAGGACCTCCTTCGCCTCAAGGCCCTCAGCATGCTTCTCCAACAGCTTGGCCAGCGTAGGCTCGTCTATCTCCCCGTATGCGACATAGTTGACGCACTTGTTAAGCATGCCATTGTACGAATCTGTTACCTTAAGGACCACGCAGTTGCTAACCCTCTTCAGCCTGAGCCTCTCCAGCGTCTCCGCCACGTCAGACCTAACATTGACGCGCCCCCTTATCCTCACCACAGCGATTAGCTTGTCCTTCAATGGGTTCTTCCTCATAAAAACTCGAACCTTTTGCCCTTTCGGGTTAATCACTATTATTAGCCCCGAATAGTTATATAAAACCTGCTGTGCCGCCCAGGACTCAGAAAAGCCCCATCTGCCTTGCCTGATCCTCCTTGCCGGATTTTCTGTCCAGCAGCTCCACCTTCCCGAACACCCCTGCATATCCAGGCATTATCGTTATCCTGCCGCACCTGACGTTCTCAACAGCCTTTGCTATCTCATCGGATGAATTCACCCTTATAACTTCAATGTCAGTTTCGATAAGCACGTCGAACTCCTTGCCCAGCTCCAAAAGCCTCCTGTATTGCGATTCCACCGAAGGCGAGAAGGTGCCCTTGCGCATCGCATACGCTATCACCTCCAGAAGGGGAACGATGCTCGTATATGGTATCGCTTCCCTTGGTTTGAATCCCACGGGCCTGTCCGCAAGGTCGTTAACCCTGTGCATGACCCCTGCAACTAGCTTCTTTCCGCATACCCTGCATATGCTGACGTTGCTTGTAGTTGGATCTACGGAAACGCCGCATTCCCTGTGGCCGTCGAAATGGTACTTGCCCTCCTCCGGATAGAACTCCAGCGTCCTCCTGAATTGTTTCGCATCCCTGTCGTGTACCGCCCTGACTATGCCGTCGTATGTGATCTCCTTGCCATCGAGTTCAAACACGTTCGCCTCCCTTCCGAGCTTTGGCAGGGAGTGCATGTCGCTGTTGGAGAGCAGCGTGTATTTGTCAAGCGCCGATACCCTCCAGTTCATTGCAGGATCGGAGCTCAGGCCGGTCTCAAGGGCGAATATGCGCCTCTCCTGGTCATCATACGCGTCCTTTATGGAATCGAACCCAGATACCGAGCCCAATACCCCGAAGTAAGGTGTCCATGCATGCGCTGGGAACATGAACGCATCGCCGTTTATCCCGAATGCCTCCTCGACAAGCTGGGCCGCGCTCATGGAGAGTTGCGGCCTGCCGTCCGATTCGAGCGACCCGTATCCCTTCAGCACCTCTCTCAATGAATCCACGGATTCGAAATCCGGCAGCGCTATCATGTTGTGTATCTTTTTCGTCCTTTTGTCATTGCCCTCGAATATCGTGGATACCTCCCCACCCAGAATGAACCTTACCCCTGAATCGGAGTCCTTTATCCTGAAAAGCCCGCTATCCCCAACGGGCTCAAGGTTGGCCTTCAGCTCCGTGAGCCACTGCCCGTGCGTGAAGTCGCCAGTGCTCAGGAGCCCTATTCCCTTCTCGTATGCCGAGGATTCCATCCCCCTTACCGTTATCTTCGGGCTGCATGCCATGGCGAATCTGGAATGGGTATGGAAATCAGCTATGAGCCTCATGTCAAATCCTCCTGGCGACGTTGTTCTTAGGGCACATGCCATTCACAGGGCAGGCGCTGCAATGCGGCACAGCCTGGCAGAGCGCCCTACCGTGGCTCTTCAGTATGTAGGTTATCCTGCCCCAATACTTCCGGTCAATGGTTCCCTTGAGGTCTTCCTCTATCCTATCAGGGTTTTTGTTCAGGCTCAGGCCAAGCCTGGGCGAGAGCTTTATCACCCAGGTATCTACCGGTATGCCCTCAACTATGCCGTAGGCGTTTATCAGTATGGTATTCGCGGTCTTCCTCCCTATCCCAGGGAGCTCCAGCAGCTCATCCATCTTGTCAGGGACCCTGCCCTTGTACCTGCCATTGATTATGCCGCATGCCTTGATTATGCTCCTGGCCTTGTTGCCGGCGAAGCTCACGCTTTTTATCATGTCTATAAGCTGCTCTTCATCCGCATCGGCATAATCCTTTGCGGTTTTGTATTTTGCGAAGAGCGCAGGCGTAACGGAATTCGTCACCTGATCCCTTGTCTGCGCTGAAAGGACCGCAGCCGCGAGCAGGTCTATCGGCGTCTTGAAATCCAGATAATAGTGCGCATCCCTGTAATGCGCGGCGAGCCCGGCAACGAGCGCATTAGCCTCCCTCTTCCCAAGGAGCTTTCCAGAAGCCATTAATAATTATTCAAGACGATGATTTAATAAACAGGCCTTCTTCGTCCTGAGAATGGATAGCATGGACAATACAATATGCCCGAAATGCGGGATAGCGCTGCACCCCAAGTCCGAGGGGGACTCGGTAATAATAGAGTGCAGCATATGCGGATTCACGAGGGACTACAGCAACTGGGTCATGCACCCCTGCCCATCATGCAGCTTCCCAAAGGCGATAATAGTGCTCAACCAGAACGTGCTTGGGGATGAGGATTGGGTAACCATACTCAAGTGCCTGGGATGCGGTGCGACATACAAGGAGGGATTCAAGGGATAAGGCGCATTGCATGATAAGCGAGGATTACGTAAACTCAATACTCAAGCGCCTCAAGAAGAGGTACATGGGCGGTATGCGCACGTTCCTGACCCATTCGAATGCATGGGAGCTGCTTGTTGCGACAATGCTTTCCGCGCAGGCCCAGGACGCGCAGGTAAATCGCATAACCCCGGGGCTGTTCAGCAGGTACAAAACCGTAAGGGACTATACGGGACTGAGGCCATCCGAGCTGTATAAGTATACCGGGTCGATAGGGCTTTTCAGGAGCAAGTCAAGGAACATAGTCAATGCCGCAAGGGCTATAACCTCAAGGTTCAACGGTACGGTTCCAAGCACCATAGAGGAGCTGACAACACTGCCTGGCGTGGGCAGGAAGACCGCTAACGTGGTTCTGGCGAACCACTTCAAGAAGAACCATGGGATAGCGATAGATACCCACTGCATAACCGTGTCGCGCAGGCTGTTCCTCTTCAGGACGAGGAACGCCGAGAAGATAGAGAGGAAGCTCATGGAATACGTGCCGAGGAAGGACTGGGGGAACATAAACAACCTGTTCATAGCTCTGGGCAGGGACGTGTGCACTGCAAGGACAAAGCGGTGCGAGGGCTGCGTGCTCAACGACATCTGCCCGTCGAGCACAATGGGTGGCAAGCGATGATAGCTGCATTGTTCAGCGGCGGGAAGGACTCCACGCTTGCGATCCACAGGGCAAAGGCGCTGGGCAAGGAGGTGGAGCTGCTCATAACCATGGTATCGGAGAACGATTTCAGCTACATGTTCCACAAGCCCAACATAAACCTCACTGAGCTGCAGGCAGAGGCGCTCGGGATGAAAAGGGCGGTGTACCATACCAAGGGCGAGAAGGAGAAGGAGCTGGCCGACATAGAGTTGTCGCTCAAGGAGAACAACGTTACGGAGCTGGTGACTGGCGCCGTCGCAAGCTCCTACCAGAAGGACAGGATAGGGGCGATATGCAAAAGGCTCTCGATAAACGCGATATCTCCGTTGTGGAGGATAGATCCGATGGAGGAATTGGAGGAATTGTCCGGCAATTACGATGTCATAATAACCCAGGTCGCCGCGGAAGGATTCGACGAGTCGATGCTCGGGTCGCGCATAGACGCCGCGCTCATAGAGCGGCTTAGGTCGATAAACGCAAGGTACCGCACCAGCATGCTTTTCGAGGGCGGTGAGGCGGAATCCCTGGTCCTCGACGCCCCTATGTTCCGGAAGCGGATAAGCATCGGGAAAAGCCACATAGAGAGGGACGGCAGCGTCAGCAGGTACGTTGTTGACTCCGCAGTCCTAACTGATAAATAAACAGCAGTCCAATACTGCATGTGGTGCTTTCGAAAAGGAGTGCCTTCGCCTCCAACCCGATAGAGGAAGAGGATATACTTGCAGCGAAGCTCAGGTCCAAGGGAAGGAAGATATACGCGCTCAACAGGGGAGACCCGGTAAAGTACTTCCCAACACCGAAATACATACTCGATGCGTTCAAGGAGGCGGTTTCGGAGGGGATGACATCTTATTCTGCTGCGGACGGCACAAAGGAGCTCAAGGACGCGATAGCGAAGAGATACAGCAGCAAATACCGCCTTCCATTGGATGACGAGGACATCATAGTCACCGCTGGGGTGTCCGAGGCGCTGATGTTCCTCAGCAGCGCTATGGTCGACCAATCGGACAGCGCGATACTGTTCCGGCCGTACTATCCGCTTTACGAAAGGTTTCTCAGGATGAACGGCGGGAAACCGATAATGGAGCGCTACGATGAGAAGGACTCCTGGAACGTGCACATAGAGTCATTGGGGAGGACCCTAAATGCCGCAAGAAAAGCGGGAAAGATAAGGCGCATAAAATACATGATACTGACGAACCCGAACAATCCCACAGGAACCGTCCTAAGAAGGAATGTTCTTGAGGAGGTGGTAGACCTTGCCAACGAACATGGCATACTCCTCGTGAGCGACGAGATATACGACGAGATAATATTCGGGCGCCAGAAATTCACGAGCATTTCCGAGGTAGCAAAGGGCACACGTTACATGGTGCTCAACGGCATGTCGAAGATATACGATTCAACTGGTATGAGGATAGGCTTCGCGCTGCTGCCTTCAGATGACAGGACGTCAAAGGAGCTCAAGGCAAAGCTGCGCGACTATGCCCAGGCCAGGCTTTCGGTGTGCACCCCCGCGCAGCATGCTGCAGCCGTGGCCATGAACAACAAAGCGGAGCACAGGAAGGCGATAAGGCGAATGGTCTCGAGCATAGGCGAGCAGGCAAGGTATGCGGTGAAGCTGCTATCCGAGAACGAGCATCTCAGCACGGTGGAGCCGAACGGGGCATTCTACATACTGCCTAGGATAGACCTGAAAGGTCTCGGGATGAGGGACGACAGGCAGTTCGCAGAGCGGCTTCTCAAGGAGGAGGGCATACAGATAACGAGAGGATCCGGCTTCGGGGCCCAGTCGCACTTCAGGATAGTCGCCCTGCCGCCTAAAGAAATATTAGGATATGCTATAAATAGGATAAACGCATTCTGCGAAACCCATTCAAAATAGGATGACGGGCCTGTAGTCCAACGGTTAAGACATCTGCCTTACACGCAGAGGACCGGAGTTCGACTCTCCGCAGGCCCACTACTGCTTATAAACATTGGTTTCGATTAATGCTCTTATGCCCGACGTAGAGAAAATGGTTGACAGGTTCTCCGGGTTCATAACTAAGGAGCAGGCGGAGTTCATACTTCAGGGCGATGCTGGGATCCTCCAGCAGCCGCCGAAAAGAAGGTCAGCTGCAAGCGCAAAGGAGCTTTCAGGCATGTCCGACAAGGAAAGGGCGGACACTGAAGTAATGAACATCAAGGACTACATATATCGAATATTCAACCAGGTTTCCAACGGCAGGGAGCTGAGGCGGACGGTCATCCTCGGGGAGGAGGGCACTACGATCCCATTCGAGCTGCACGGCAGGATGTCGGAGTTCATAGACATAAACGCATTCGAGCGCGGCGATTTCGTATCGATAAGCAATGCGATGTTCGATTACTCTAACGGGGTGCTCAGGTCCCTGCAAGGCACGATGATAAACAGGATAACCCCATCGTCGATTGCTGCGATTACCGATTTCTCCTCCATATCCAGCGAGGCGCGGCGTGTAGACATGTCCGGAAGGCTCACGGAGATAAACCCTATAAGGCACGTGAGCAGGCTGGGCGGGGGAAGCACCCCTATGGCATTTTGCTCCATCTCCGATTCCAAGGTCACACTGGGCGTGTCGTTCTGGGGGTCATCGGCGCTTGCAACGGAGTCCCTGAAGCCCAATGACATCGTGAAGATCGAGTTCTGCGACATAAGGCTAAGGGACGGCAAGCCATTTGTATCAGTGAATGACGATTCAAGGGTGCTCTCAAGCCCGCTACTTGCACGGGTGCAGAAGAAGTAGAATATGCAGTGTGCCTATCATCTCTGGCCGTATTTCTTCAGGAACGCCTCGTAGGACTTGACGAGCCCAGCAGGCGCCGATGGCTTGACGGCAGTCATTGCGGCCCTTATATCATCCATTGTTATCACCTCATCCTTGCCTGATGCTATGTTCCTGTCGAGCGCCTTGGTCTTGGCCTCCCTGCATATATTGGCTATGTCCGCGCCGGTGAACCCAGGCGACTCCTTCGCCAGTGCCTTGTAGTCCATGCTATCCGTCGGGGACTTCTCAAGGTTCTTCTTGAACAGTCCCTCCCTGCTTGATTCATTGGGTGGCTGCACGTATATTATTTTGTCCAGCCTTCCGGGCCTGAGCAGCGCGGGATCCAGGTCGCCTGGCCTATTGGTCGCGCAAACTATTACGACTCCCGGAGTCTCGGTAATGCCGTCGAGCTCCACGAGGAATTCCTCGGTTAGCTTTATGCCCTCCTCGCTTGCACCCTTCCTGCTTGGCGCTATTCCATCAATCTCGTCTATGAACAGCATCGACGGTGCATTCTCCGCAGCCCTGTCGAATACCTCCTTGAGCGCCGCAAGGGCGCCCTTCTCCTCCGCCTGCGCAAGGTCCGCGCCGCTCACGTCGAGCATAGTGACGCCCTTAAGGCTTCCCCTTATCGCCTTCATGAGCATTGTCTTCCCGTTTCCCGGGGGGCCGAAAAGCAGTATCCCTTTTACAACATTGACATTGTACTTCTTCAGCATCTCCGGGTGCAGCAGCGGCCCCTTCACCGAATCGAGTATGGCGGTTTTTGCAGCTTCCAGGCCAACGACATCGTCAATCTCTACCATCTCCCTTGCCTCCTCATTGTCCTGCTTGAAAGCCCTACGTTCGAAGTCGACCCTGAACTTCTCGTACATCCTTAGCTGAGCAAGCGAGGCGGACGGCTTCGATGACTTTATGTAGCTCACGAAGTCCTCCTGCGATATCTCGAGCACCTTGTGCCTGTCCGCCGCCTCCTGCGCAACCTCCTGTGCTACGTTGTCGCATATCGCCTTTATGTCCGCGCCCGAGAACCTTTCAGTTATCCTTGCCAGCTCGTCAATGTCTATGGACCTTGATGCGGGAAGCCTTTTCAGGTACAGCTTGAATATCTCCTTCCTGCCGTTGAGGTCGGGCACCGGCATGTATATCGCCTTGTCGAACCTCCCTGGGCGCAGTATTGCGGGGTCCAAGGAATCGGGCGTGTTTGTGGCGCCGACTACAATGACGTTCCTGAGCTTCTGGAACCCGTCCATGTGTACAAGGAGCTCGGACAGCACGTACCTGTGCGTCTCATCAGAGCCTGCCTTTGATCTGCTCCTTGCAACGGCGTCTATCTCGTCGAAGAAAAGGACGCATGGAGAATTCTTCGATGCGACATTGAATATATTGTTAAGCCTCTTCTCGGTATCCCCAGGGGCAGAAGATATAAGATCCGGGGATCTGACTAAGAAGAACCCCGCATGTATGTCGTTCGCTATAGCCCTCATGAGCATTGTCTTTCCGTTTCCCGGGGGGCCGAAAAGCAGTATTCCCTTTACGGGCTTTATGTTGTATGCCTTCGCAAGCGCCTTGTTCTCTATCGGGGATATAACAGCATCGCGGAGCTCCTTCTTCGTGGCCTCATAGTTTCCTATGTCCGAGAACCTCTCCGACGGGCTGCTCGCAACCAGGTCCTCGAAAGCCTCACCGAACTTGAGCCGCAGGTCCTCTTTCCTGACATCAAGGGCCTTGACGACCCCAATGCCATAAAGCTCCATGACGTACACGGCCGCAGGCGCAAGTATGAAGCTTATCGCGGGCCACACAGCGATCGCGAGGGACGCATTTCCGCCAATATACGAGATCAGCAGGTACAGCATGGGGTAACCTATGCCTATCAGGCTAGCCTCGGTACCCTTGTATAGGGACCTTCCCGCAACCGCAGCGCTGTCTATGAGCATCGCTATTGCCATGAGCCCGACCATGTCTCCAAGGTAGTACAGTGGCTGCACCGCGAGCGAGCCTGCCATCGCTCCAAAGACCGTATACATGTAGTTTATTATCTGCAGGTTCCCGACGTTCGACTCCACTGCCCCTATACTACTCCCGAAATTGGCCAAGCTGGTTTGCTTCAGGCCATTATTGCGCACCGAGTGGTTCAACGCTGGATTCAGCGCAACTGATCCGGAGCCTGCCAACGCCGCCTGCTCCCTGCCCGCGCTGTATGTTATGTATGCGCTGTTCTGTATGCCGGTGATCCCAGATATCATAACGACCCCTATGACGAATATCGCCGTCAGCACCAGTGCCCTCTTGTATCCTACGACAAGGATCGCGATGATGAATACGGGTATCGCCAGTATGTAGCCTAGGCTTGACAGCGCAAGCGGCACGAGTATCGTGCAGAACATGAGAGTCCTGTAATGTCTGTATCCGAACACCAGCCCAAGGGTCATCGCGAATATTAACAGGTATGATAAGGAGGTAACCTGATATGCCAGCATGGGGAATACCATCAGCATCAGCACTATGAATCCCAGGAACGCATGCTTCAGAGTGACCGCGAACAGGGCTACCGCAAGAACAGCAAGCACGACCCACGGGTAGAACGGAAATGCCGCCGCGAATGCAATAAGGGCTATGAACGCAAGAAGGGAGTCAAGGAAGTTAGGGTTCGAGGAGATGTCCTCGGCAATGTCCCCTACCCTGTAGAACATTACGGGCATCATGTGCGATTTCCTTATGACATCGTGCGATATCTTGCTGTGAACGCCCTTGTCAATATCAGCAGCTGGTGCGGCCATCGTATCATTTAGTGCGTAAATGCAGATAAATGCAAATACAGTAAAATCTTATAATGATACCAATTAAATAGTATAGTAAGCCCGTTGTAGCTCTA
>CAYSQH010000016.1:0-12837 GCA_964433165.1 Microcaldota archaeon | reverse complement strand
CAAACCTCTTCGGGTACGTCTTCAAGCTGGAGCTCGAGAATGAGGACGATGACCTCAAGATGATAACGGCGCCGGAGAAATGGGAGCGCGCCGTAGAGAACATAGGGTTCCCGTTCAAGTACCATGTATTGTCCGCAGGGCTGGACGTCCAGAAGGTGCGCGACGAGCTCGAGGGCCGCCGCGGCTACCAGGAGTTCCAGATGGGAAGGGCGCTGCAGGCGCAGTCCTCCAACAACGACGTAACAATAACGAACATACAGCGCGTGATAAACGTGATACAGCGCAAGATAGACAGGATCTCCCAGGGGGAGAAGCCCATAGCGACGGTGATGTACGTCGAGACCACCGCAATAGGCATTAGCGAGAAGGCGGCGCTCGACATGCTCTCCCACCAGATAAGCGGCCTGCAGGTTGCATTGAGCTCGATGGACGTAGACCTTGCGAGAGTGTCGGGGCGTGAGATGTACACGCTGTTCAACTTCAACTTCTCGCTGCCGATGAGCTACGAGGAGCTGGCCACGAATTTCGACCGCCAGAGCTAAAAATGCCTTACGAGAATTGGTATAGATGACCCTATTGAAGCTCCAGCACATAATGAGCAACGAGATAGCGAAGAGGGCCTTCATGTCGAGGCCCCCGGAGCCACCGCCGGAGGTGCTCATGAGCGACCCTATGGAATCGATATACATAGGCAACACCAAGGTGTTCAAGGTGCCGTTCTCATGGTCGTTCCTAAACATAACGAACCCTCACATAGCGGTGGTGGGGATAACAGGAGCGGGAAAGAGCTACTTCGTCAAGACCCTGCTCGTCAGGGCCAACTACATATGGGGCACCAATGCGATAATAATAGACTTTGCCGGGGAGTACAAGGCATGGGTGAAGCAGAGCGGAGGGGTCGTGGTATCTCTCGGCGCCGGGGACAGCATAAACCTTATGGACCTCGCCGGGATGAAGCCAATTGACCGCACCAAGCAGATAATGACCTCCCTTGAGATACTTACTGACATATCGCAGTTCCCGGAGCAGAGGAGGATAACGGAGGAGGCCATTGAGCAGGCATACGTGAACATGGGGTTCGCCATATCTGAGAACGCTCCGAAGGGCAAGGAGACCCCAACCCTGAAGGAGGTGATAGCCCTGCTGCAGGAGAAGCTCCAGGAAGGTACCTACGAATTCCCCGCCGAGCTTGAGAATGCCGTGTACAGGCTGCGCCAGTTCGCCAGGGAGGGGGAGGACTTCTTCGCCAGGAAGAGCACCATAGACCTCGGGGAGCTCTCGCATTCCGGGCTTGTGGCGATAGACCTGGCATTGATGTCCGACGAGAAGCTCAGGGCTATGGCCGCGCTGTTCGTGCTGCAGACACTAAAGGAGATAATGAGGAGCGAGAGCTGGAGCGACACGAAAGGGGTAAAGGCGCTCGTGGTCCTTGACGAGGCGTGGAAGGTCGCAAGCGACCCGAAGAGCGACGCCGTAATGATAGTCAGGGAGGGCAGGAAGTACCAGTTCGGGCTCATAGTCGCGTCCCAGAACCCGACCGACATAAACGAGGCTATATTCTCCAACGTCGGCACCACGTTCATACTCAGGATAAAGTTCGAGAAGTTCATGGACTTCATACAGGGGTCGTTGAACTTCTCCGATTTCATAAAGTCAGAGATATCGAGGTTCGGGGTGGGGCAGGCGGCCGTCGACATGGCATTCCAGACGGCCATAAGGTTCCCTGAGGTATTCGTGCTGGACAAGATATTCGGGGAGGAGCCGCTCCACGTATACACGATAGACATGTCTGACGTCATAACGGAGGCCGAGGCGATTTCCGGAGCGATGCAGAGGGAATACCAGTTCGAGAGCGATGAGCTGAGGGGCAAGCTTGTGGAATACAACATAGGCGCCGCCGCGGTAAATACGATATTCGAAAGCATGGACGCGAACGATAGGTCGATAAAGCTGCTGGAATTCGTGAGGCTCCTTAAGGAGAGCGGCATCAGCGTCTCAAACACCGTAGCATTCCTTAAGAGCCTCGGCATAGACGACAGGCTCATAACGAAGACGATAGCTAGCGCGGGTGGCGGAATTGGCTAGGCAGGACACTTTCGTGATAAGCAGGATAGAGCTCAGGCACGTGTTGAGCTCCCTAGGCGTCCCGGAGAAGGACATAGGGGTGCTGCTCAGCACAATGGAGAAGACCCACAGGCACACGAACGTCATAGTGTTCACCAACCTGCTGGAGCGCATGGGCATAGACCGCGACAGGATAGACAACGTCTTCAGGCGCCTGGGAATAGACGACGTCACGATAAGCAATATATTCAGGATGGTGGATGAGAGCAGGATAAGCGCCGAGACCGGCAGGCTTTTCGACGTGTCCTTGGATTTCAAGAGCTGACGCTATGACCGGGAACATATGCATAATGTGCGAGAAGGACAAGGCTGGCATCAGGATAAAGGACGATGCGACGCTCCGCACGCTCAAATGGATAAAGTACGAGCTTCTCAAGAGGCCGAGGAGGCATTCCGGTCCTGTTGTCTGCAGGGAATGCTATTCCGCATATTCGAAGAAGAGGAAGTCCTTTGAGCGCAAGCAGATAATATACAGCATCATCGGGGTGGTCTTCGCGATAGCGCTGGTCGTCGCGACAGGCGGCAGGAAGCCAGGCGCATACGCATTCGGGGTGCTTGTCGTGGTCTTCATGCTGGGCCTTGCGCACCTTAACTATATCCCGGAGCTGGAGATGCCATCCGCGCCCAGCGGCCAAGGGCCCCGCCGCCGCAGGCCCGTGGGCGACTCCGCCGCGAAGCGCCGTTGATAAAGCTATAAAAACATGCACATCTCATATTCACTCAGGGGGCCGGAAGGCGGGGGTGTTTTAGTTGGTTGAGGAAGTCGTTGCCATTGAGCCGAAAACTGACACGATAGAGGTAAAGGCGAGGGCATCGGGCAACATCGAGGAGATGCAGAAAAGGCTCTCGAAACTACAGCTTTTTTCCATAAGCAGGTACTCCTCGGGGATAAAACTGCTTAGGGTCGAGAGCAGGGACATGCAGAAGAGGCCGTTCCTTTTCATGATAATAGACCTGGGGCAGGACAGGCTTAGGGTGGACTACACCATGGCGCCGGACTCCAGCCCGAAGCTCAGGAGGCTGTCCGTGCTGAAGACCGCGATAGGAGTGCTCTCTCTCGTCTCCGACATATACGGCGTAGACTCTACGGAGATATTCCAGCACCTGGACTCTGCGATAGACGAGGTGCTCGGCTCGATAACCCAGAGCTACAGCACCCTGTTCAACAACTACGATTCGATATTCAACGAATACAAGGAGATGAAGCGGCTGAACATAGAGCTCGAATCATCAAACAAGAACCTTACGGTTACCGCGATGCAGCTCAGCGACGAGAACAAGGACCTCAAGTCGCACCTCAAGGACCTAGAGAAGTATTCGGAAAACTCCCTGATGGTGATGCTGCAGGACTGGATAGAGTCACACGACGGCACGATAGACGTCAACGAGTTCTCGAAGAACTACAGGATGAGCCCGACGAGGACTGAGCAGGTGCTTAACCGCATGGTCAGCCTCGGGTACATAGAGCTCAGGGGATGAGATGATATACCAGGCGAGGATAAACAAGCGCCTGAGCAACGTAAGGGTGTACACGATAAAGCAGAAGCTGGGCTCCAAGGAGTCGTTCCTCACCAAGCTGTTCCTCAAGGTCATAAACAGGAACAAGGAGGCTCGGGATGGCCCCGCCGCCCCAGGAGGGTTTTAGGGCATGGCCTCGGTGCGCGGATCCGGGAATGCGCCTTCAGGGGCGCACCCAATCCATGGCAGGAAGATACTCATAGTCGTACTGGCCGTACTCATCATAATAGTTGCGATATTCGGGTACTTTTACGTCGAGGTGAACAGCATACTCAATGCCGCGGCCGCCCATAGCCACTCGTTCGTGCCCAAGCCGTCGGCCAGCGTTTACATAGTGTCGCAGGACGCGCTGTTCTACAACCATGCCAGCCAGTACTTCCCGTACCTGCTGGTCGGGTACGGCTCGAGGAACGCCACAGAGCTTTACATCAACGCGAGCATGTACCGGTATCAGCCTCCGGAAAGGATATTCGTTTTGAACATAAGCAACGAGTGCTACGAGTGTGGCAACACGATCGCGATAGAAAGCTCAATGTACCTCTGGCTGGAGAGGTACCGCGTGATAAGCAGCCCGTCGGAGGTCGACACGGTCTCCATGGCGCAGCTCGGGTCCCTGCCAAACGATTCGCTGCTCGTTGTTCTCAATGGTCTGCTCCCTAGCGAATTCTACAGCAATTACATGGGGAACGCCACCGTAATGGACAGCCTTCTGAGCAGGCATACTAGCATACTATACGTCGGCCAGAACTTCTCAAGGGAGCTTCTCCCCGGCGGTTTCGTAACCCCCATATCCGCGAACGCCAGCTATCTTGGCACGGTTCCATCATCAGGGAGCAAGAAGCACAAGGGCGCCTATTACTTCAATTCCACAACATTCGACTTCGTTACATCGAGTGGAGCCAATACGACGTATGCCGGCTATCTTACGTACGTGAACGCCCTCAATGGCTCCATAGCCGCATTCCCGAACGTTCCCTCATCGTGGAAATCACCCGCTGAGGCCGGCCACGACCTCGCAAGGGCGATACAGCAGCTCTTCTGGCTTCCAAGGTACGCAAACGGCGAGAGGACAGTCCAGATAGCGCTGAACTCCTCCAGTTCCGTCGGGATAGCGATGAACTCGATAGAATCGGCTTACAACGCAACGCTGCCAATGGAGATGGATGCCAACGGCTCGATAAGGGTCATGGTATCCGCCAATGCGCCCTACTACCAATCCTCCTCAAACAGCACGTATGCGTATGCATACGCGAAGCCTTCGCTGTACCTCAACGGCACCATGGGCCTGCCGGACATAGTGACGACAAACCAGACCATACCCATGAACTTCACCGTTTTCCTGAACCCGAACAAGCCCATAAACCTGGTGCCGCACCTTTCCGTATACGATCTCAACATGACGCGCGTCTTCACGACCTCATTCGGCGCCGGGATACCCAACGTGTCCGGGAATTTCACATTCCTGTCGAACCAGAGGCTTAATGTGCCCCCAGGCGCGGACTACATAGTGAAGCTTTACGGGTTCAACAACGAGGAATACTCCGCAGGATTGATAAGCATAGCACCATTGGATATCAAGCTGCTTGCATCGAACAATACCATAGGCAGGTTCAGGTTCCTGGTAACGTCGCAGGGCGCGCCGCTCAGCGGGGTGCCGTACTCGATGCAGCTGAATGGGGCGTACCTATCTAACGGGACGATAAGCGGCGGCATAATAAACTACTCCCTGCCCGCGGGCACGCCAACCGTGCGCGGCGGTCTCAACTTCACCCTTACCGTGGGGGGCGGCGAATTCTACTACGGCAGCTCCTACAACCCATTGCCGTTCACTATAAACCAGCAGTACATCTACATAGCCGTTGTCGTCATAGCGATGCTTGCGATGATAGTGCTTGTAAGGGCTCCGAACAGGGATGAATTCTACATGGACGTGCCGAGCCTGCCGGAGGAGAAGAAGACCAGGATAAAGCTCAAGGCCTCGGAGGTCGTCTCCGCGTTCGACAAGCTCAACAGCACCTACAGGTGGAAGTACATGCCGCTCTCCAAGGCCGAGATAAGGTCTGCGATAGCGAACAACATAAGGTACAACAACGTGCCTGTGAGCCTGACGTACAGCAACATAGAACGGATGCTGGACCAGCTGCTGGTTAGGAAGTACCTCATAAGCGCAGACGAGCTGTACGCCCCAGCGATATGGAGGACGGCAAGCGGGCACGACATAGAGTACCTCGCGACCTTCAAGAAGCTAAGGATATTCCTGGTGACGCATGCGTACGTATTCACCGAGATGGACGGCAGCGACAGCTGCGACATAGTAGCCACGGGCCGCAGGGAAAGGGAATACATAGTGATATATTCGAAGACAAGCAAGTTCCTGGACGTGCCTGTCTACAACGGCTCCAGGACGTACATAGCATTCCTGAATTCGTATGTGCTTGAGGAGTTCAGGACCAACCTGTACAATTCCTCTTCGCCTGAGGCCGAGGAGCTTAAGCTGTACATGGCCGCCGATTACGTGAGGCTGCTGGATGCGGACAGCCCGACGCTGCTCACTTGACCGATTTCTCTTCTGCATCCTCGGCGCTTTCCATCTCATCCTTCTCCTTCGCCTTGGGGAAGTGCTGTGCAACGAGCTTCTCTATCTCGACCTCCACCGTCTTCTTGTCCTTTCCGGTTATGTCGCTGAGGTCCTGCGCAAGCTGCTTCGTGTACCTCATGACCGTGTTGTACCTGCCGCTCTCCTCGCGCATGCGGACCTTTCCGCTGATGTACCTTTGAACGCCCCTCGCCGCCTCCATGACCGCGAGCTTTATCTCCTCTATTATCTCGTCCTCCTGCGCTATCGACTCCTTACCTACCCCCGAATATGGTATGTGCGCGGATGATACGTTGACGAGTATGCTCACCGGCTGGCTGTCGAGGTCGATGTTGTACCTTTTCCACTGGACCCCCTTTGCCGCGACGGTTATCGCGCATGAGCCGCTGTCGAAAAGCAGCGGGACCCTGTTGGCGAACCTTATTATCGTGCCCTCGCTGCCCTCGTCGGTCCTCTTTCCTGAGGATCCGCCGAATGCGACCGCCGCCTCAACCACGAACGGGATCCCTCCCTTGAATACCGACGGCTTCCTCTCGACCACGTGCATGAACTCCGGGTCCAGTATGTTCCTCAGCGCAACCCTTATCTGCTCCTCCCCTATCGGCTTTATCTGCGTGGCATCAGGCGATATCCACTTTATGCTCTTGAATGCCGCTATCAGCGCCTCCGCATCCGGCCAGGTGAGCTGCCTTGGGTCCTTCTCGAAGTCAAGGTCCTTTGCGATATCCTTCAATTCATTGACCTTGCCTGGCGTGACCCTGGAGAAGCTATCGACCAGGAATGCGGATACCTTTCTGCTGTCGCTCAGGTGCGCGGCCTCGAGGAGGTCGTTCACCGCGAGCCCCAGAGGGTGCGGCTTCAAGGGCTTGGGCCGCTCGGGCATGGTCTCGACGGCCCTTATGAACACGCTCTCCTTGCCGTCGGGATCCGTATACTTTATCTCCGCGTGGGGGTTCGCCAATGCGGTCCTCTTCAGGTACTCGTATATGCTGTGCTCCCCTCCCTCGTACTTGACGTCCGCGAATTCCCCCTCCACGTGCAGTCCCCTGAAGTCTTCAGATATATCGGTCATGTTGCTGACGACCGGCTTGTTGTGTATTGTATCTATCGATATGTTGCACGAGTAGGCCTTGCCAGAGCCCGTGCAGGACTTGACGAATATCTGCTTCCCTGTGGTGACCTGGGAGAAGAGGGTGCATCCCGAGGCGCCTATGCCCTGCTGCCCGCGCTGCTGCACGTACCTGTGGAACTTCGTGCCCGCGAGTATCGTGGCGAGCGCCTTCCCGACGTAGTTGCGGGGTATCCCCGGGCCGTTGTCCGATACCGCTACCCTGTACCTGTCATCCGATATCTTGCTTACGGTTACGCTCACGCTCGGTAGTATGCTTGCCTCCTCCAGCGCGTCTAGCGAGTTCGTGACCCATTCGTGGACTACGGTAACTAGCGACCTTATCTTGCCAGAGTACCCGAGCATCTGTCTGTTCTTCTTGAAGAATTCAGCGATGGAGTGCTCCTTGAACTCCTTGAATATCTCCTCTGCCTTCCTAGTTTCAGCCATAACATTACACCAAATCAGAGGCGTTTCCTTGCCTCCTTGTTCTTCCTGTGCGCCGCCTCCATCCTTGAGTAAGCGAGCTTGTGGGTTCCCCCATCGACTAGCGTGCCCACCGCGGTCTCGGCCTCATTAATTCCTTCAATAGTCCCTATAAAGCTTACTGTGCCCCCGTATACGCTCACCTTCGCTGAGCTTACCTCCTCTATGTAGCGCTTGCTCCTCCCGTTCTCCCCTATTATCCTCGCCTTGAGCTGCTTCATCCTATTCTGGTTCCTCGCGCTCTGCTCTATGTCTATCGAGCTGAAGTAGTAGTCGTCGTTCGCAAGCAGGCATGCGGCGTCTATCTCGAAACCCCTGCCTATAGCGTATATTATGTTGCGCGCGGTGTACTCCGCGAACGCGTCGCCCTCTATCACCGCGCAGTCGTCAAGCAGTTTTATCTTGCACTTGCACAGCCTCTCTATCCTTGGCACCTGCGTCCGGCTGCCCCTGAGCTTCCTTATACGTTCCTGCGGTATATACACCTGCTGCATGCTAATCATTCACGGCCAGTAGTCTTTTCCTGAAAAACATTATTATACTTCCGTCTCCGCAACGGTGCGCTCCCCTTCCGCTAATGCCCGGTTCTGCAAAGGTATTTAAGCGGCAATTGCCATCGATTCCAGCGCATGCGTTATCGCCGCATGCGAATCCGCAATGCGTGCGCTTGCCCGTTGCGTTTCCTTCCGCAAATAGCATACCTTTAAATACTTATTCTTCTACAATAAACTCGTGATTCATTCATGATTGTTCCGTGAATGTTTCGTGAATGCAGCATGTAAGTTTCATGGTTGGATTGCGATGCGCAACAAAAAGGAGATGGAAAGGGAGATACAGAACCTCACCAGCAAGATAAACGAGCTTGCCTCCCAGAGTTCCGGGATCAACCAGCTGCTTACGGACAAGGCGAGGTCCGACGAGACCGGCTCTGGGCTGATAGCGCTAATAAAGTACCTGGTCGACCAGAACCACAGCACGACGATGATACTGAAGGAGATGCAGGAGAGGCTTAGAGGCCTCGATGCCGAGCTTAATACTGACTACTACGAGCAAGACGACACCTCCCTACAGGAGAACAGGCTCGGAAAGGTCATGCAGCCGATATCTGGATTGGACGCAAAGATAATGCAGATAATCCAGATACGCGGCATGGCATGCGCAGCCGACATAAGGAAGGAGATGGGCTACAAGGGCAACAACGCCGCATCGGCAAGACTCAACAAGCTGTACGCGCAAGGGCTTCTGGAGAGATACCAGCTTGGCCACAGAGTCTTTTACAAGTTTAACGCTGGCAAGACGACCAACACGCTAATTGTTTCACCCCCACAGTAAAGTACGGGCCTGCGCTCTGCGCAGGCTCTGCTATTTAACCCCCCAGCCCCGGCCATGCAGGATGCGCCGGGGCATCAATTTAATAAATGCTTGAGGTTAAATGATTCTCATGGCAAACCAAGCCGGCGCAAGGGACCTGTACGCCACGCTCCCATATTCGTTCGAGGTCAAGGACCATGCGCATGAGATAACCGGGGATTACGCCTCATACGACAACAAGGAGGTTCAGATGGCCGGTAGAGTCACCGCGCTGAGGAAGGCGGGCAAGCTCGCATTCGCCGACGTCATCGATGGCACGGGACGCATACAGGTATGCTTCGACTATTCCGAACTGGGGGAGGATGCCTTCGCGGAGGCGAAAAGGCTCAATGCAGGTGACATAATAGGCGTAAAGGGCAGGGTATTCAAGACAAAAGCGGGGGAGACGAGCGTAAGGGCATCGGAGATGGCCCTCCTGTCGAAGGCACTGCGCGTGCTTCCCGACAAGTGGCACGGGCTACAGGACGTCGAGTCAAGGTACAGGAAAAGGCACCTAGACCTAATAATGAACGAGGGGGTGCGCGACACCTTCGTGAAGAGGAGCAGGATAATCTCGCTGATAAGGGGCTACCTTGACTCTAAGGGCTTCATGGAGTTCGAGACCCCCGTCATACAGCCGCTTTACGGAGGGGCCGACGCCGAGCCGTTCAGGACAAAGGTGAACACGCTAAACGAGGAGCATTACCTCAGGATAGCGGACGAGCTCTACCTGAAGAGATTGATAATAGGCGGCTTCGAGAAGGTGTACGAGATATGCAAGGACTTCAGGAACGAGGACATAGACACCACGCACAGCCCCGAGTTCACGATGATAGAGTGGTACCAGGCATATGCAGACTACAACGCGATGATGAAGCTGGCCGAGGGATTGCTCGGCCACGTGGCAAAGGGCCTCCTCGGCAGCAAGGATGTGGAATACATGGGCGGGAAGATAAATTTCAATGCCCCGTTCAAGAGGCTTGGGTTCGTGGATTCGATAAAGGGCAAGACCGGTGTCAATATAACCTCCCTCAAGGACGAGGAGCTCTTCAGGCTCGCGGAGGGCAAAGGCATAAGGTTCGAGAAGGGGAAGAGGAACAGGGCCCATGCCTTCAACAAGCTGCTTGAGGTTCTTGTGCAGCCCGAGCTGGTGCAGCCAACATTCATAGTCGACTTCCCAAGGGAGACCTCTCCGCTCACTAGGCCCAAGAGGGGCAACCCGGCCCTTGTGGAAAGGTTCGAGCTGTACATAAACGGAATGGAGATAGCGAATGCGTATTCAGAGCTGAACGATCCCGCAGTACAGAGGGAAAATTTCGAGGAGGAGACTAGGAAGGCCGCGGCAGGGGATAGGGAGGCGGAGCCGCTGGACATGGACTTCGTGGAGGCGATGGAGCATGGAATGCCACCTACGGGCGGCCTGGGCCTGGGAATAGACCGGCTCGTGATGTTGCTCACGAACAAGGGCTCGATAAAGGAGGTAATACTGTTTCCCCTGGAGAGGAGGAGGAATTAAGTTATTGTCCTTTTTACATACGTTGTGAGATTCATGGCAATAAAAATAACCGAGCGGAAGTACAGTCTCGTAGGGAAGATAGACGAGACTCCCGAAGTGCTAATACTGAAGTTCATGCCGGAGGACAACCTTCCCGTGGAATTCGATCCTGGGATGTTCATGATGATAACAGGGGTCGATGCCCAGGGCAAGAGGTACACCGCCAGGGCATTCTCGATAGCATCGGATCCTTCCACCCCGGGAATGGAGTTCATGGTGATAAAGGAGCCCAAGCACGGGGAGCACATAGGCAGGTCGCACTTCATGGATGCGAAGGTCGGCGACACATTCATGCTCAAGGGCCCCAACGGCCAGTTCAGGTTCGACCCAAAGGTGAACGGAAAGGTTCTTTTCATAGCAGGCGGAACCGGCCTTGCACCGTTCATATCGATGCTCAGGCACATAAAGGTGACGTCATCGCAAAGCGACGTCATACTAATCTACAGCGTCAAGTTCCCCACTGAGATAATCGACAAGGCGGAACTGGAGGGGTACAGGTCGGGCCTCGGCGCCAACCTTATAGTGACCGTTACTAGGCCGCAGAAGGGCGACGGATGGACCGGGCAGACCGGCCATGTCGACAGCGCGATGATAAGCAAGTACGTCAGGGACCTTGGCGAGCGGACGGTCTACATATGCGGGCCGCTCGCATTCGTAAAGGCGGCAAAGGACGCGCTAGCGGCGCTCAACGTTCCGCAGCAGATGGTAAAGGCAGACGTGTGGGGCTGAGGCTCCGCCGCTGGAAATTATCCGCTACTTCCGTATGCTGTCGGATGCAAGAGCCACGAAGCGGTACCTTCCTTTCCGGCGCTCCCTAGCATATTTGCGTATCATGGATTTCAGGACTCTGTCCTCAATCGCCGCCAATGCCTCGCCTGGCGTAAGCCATGCATGCTCCAGCACCTCATTGTTCGGCGTTATCGATGTGCTGCCCGCGCTGCATAGGACGTATGCAGATATGAAGTGCTTCCGGGTCCTGAAGTCCTTTGGCAGTATAACCTCCCCTATCCCAATTATGCCCATGGCCTTTACATCAAGCCCAAGCTCCTCCTTTGCCTCCCTTCGCGCGGCATCCATTATAGTCTCGCCGAACTCGACGTGCCCGCCTGCGATTATCCAGTTCCTCCAGCTCGGGTGCCTTATCAGAAGAAGCCTTCCCCTCCTGTCGAATATCACGGTCCCGGCGACAATCTCCGGGCCCATGGCGCCTCTCATATCTTGTCAAGCCTCTCGTACAGCTTGCCTACGTCGAGCTTGGTTATTATGAGCGGTATCTTCTCCACCTGGGCTATCTTTATCGCAAGCTTGTCCACGGTGCTTACCCCGTGTATAACTATGAGCTTCGGCTTTATCGGGGCCACCCTCACTACGACGAGCGGCGACCTTCCTGTTGAGACGTGCTCAAATATGAATGCGCGCTCGGTTGTCGAGCCGAAGAGCTTCGGGTACTCCGATGGCGACATCTCGAGTATTACCCTCAGGCTGTCAAGGCGCGTGTAGCCGAACAGGTTTATCGAATCCATGTATGATGGGTTCGCCGCCACCTTGCCCTCTATTATCCTGCTGAAGTCCGATGCGTTTATCGGCGCTGCGAAGTCATGTATCCTGTAGAACTTGTCATCCTCCCCCGCGCCCTTGGATACAAACCTCGCGAGGCTTGCGCTCACGCTGCCCCCGCTCGCCTCGTCTATCGCGAAGAGCGCCTCGACGAACCTCTTTACCACAACAACGCCTGGGCTGAGCCTGCGGTTGCTCTCATAGTCGCTTATCGTGGATGTGGATACCTTTATCTCCCTGGCGAGCTCAGCCTGCGTGACGCCGAAGAACTCCCTCCACTTCTTCATTGCGCTCCCCGGGCTATCCGAAAGGGTTATCTCTCCGGCAATCTTCTCCCTCATCTCGTTCATCAGCATTCACTTGCGCTTAATCTTCCTGCCGCGCCTCTTCTTCCCCTTCCCTGCGGCCTCCCTGTACAGGTCGTCTATGTAATCCTTGCTGTTTTTGTCAGCCTTATCCGCTGTGCCGCTTCCGCCGCCCAGGTCCAGGGACTTGGGCTTCTTTACCAGCCCGTATATCAGAACTATTATCCCGGCTATGATC
>CAYSQH010000015.1:0-13488 GCA_964433165.1 Microcaldota archaeon | reverse complement strand
TTAGAATGCAAATAAAGTTGCCAACGGCTAAAGCGGACTTTGGCTATCAGTTGCAGATTGTAAAAAGAAGAAGGCCAGCATGGAAAACCACGCTGGCAAGACGACCAGTTTTCACGACCTTCCTACAGTAGAGAACCCGTGATAATCTAGTGTAATGCAAGCTTAAAAAGCTTATGGAATAGCGGAATAATTTCATTTAGATGGAAAGCATGGAACTTCTCACACTTGACATCAAAGGACTGGTACTTGCAGTCATCCTCGGATTCACGCTCCTGTTTCTTGGAGGGGCCTCCCTGGGCTATTTCTTCGTCGCCGCGATGCTGTTCTTCCTTGCGCTTTCCGCCATAGTCACGTACATAGGAATAAGGACCAAGAGGAAGCTGAAAGTAGGGCAGGAGCCGAGGGGCTTCTGGAATGTCGCCGCGAACGGGCTTCCACCAACCATAATGGCGGTGTCCCTCTACGCATTCCTCTCAGCAGGGATGGGCAGGCTGTCATTCATTGCGGCAGCTGCATTCATCGCATCGGTGGCAGGCATAACCTCCGACAAATTCAGCAGCGAGCTCGGGGTCCTGAACGGAATGCCAAGGACCATATTCGGGTTCAGGAAGGCAAGGAAAGGGACGTCAGGAGCGGTAAGCTTTGCAGGGACCTTTGCAGGGCTTGCCGGAGCGGCCGCAATAGCTCTGCTGGTCCCGTTCATTGCAGGCAGGCTGTACTCCTTATATACGTATCCCGCGTCTGTGTTCGCGGTCTACGCAATAGTCCTCGTCTCCGGGCTGTTCGGAAGCATAGTTGATTCGATGTTCGGGTACTACGAGGAGAGGGGCATCGGCAATAAGTTCACCTCGAACTTCTTATGCGGAATAGCCGCCGCTGCCCTGTGCGCCTGCCTTCTTGCATTCCTCTGATGCCGATGCCCTTTATCGCCTCGGAGGTAATCCGCCCCGGAAGCACCTCGAACCCATAATCCGGTTTGCTGTGAATCTGCACAGCCTTTAACTGGCGGCCGTCGGCAGTTAGGCGTATGGCCTCAGCTATCGCATTTATATCCCTCCTGAAGAGCCTTAGGGGGTACTTGCTGTTGGTATCGAGTACCACTATGCACCTGGAGTCCCCAAGCTTCGCTACGGAGTACAGCGCCTCAATGTTCTGTGTCCTGAAGACGCCCACCTCGTCAGGGCTTATCCTGTGAACTACGTACGTGCCGCTAAACACGTGCACCGTTTCAACATCCCTACTGCGAAATTTGCGCATTCTCCCACCCATTCACCTGTGATAAATATCTGCGCTAGTTTTATTAATCCCAGGGCATTTTGTTAGGTTTCTCGTCGTGATGCGATGAGATTATGCGAAGCGTTTTATTGATTAGCGGAAGTGTAGAAGGCCGCATATGGAACAGCCATGCGCGTCCTCTGGGCAGTATGGATGCATTGCAGTAAGTTGCGCCAGCCGGGATTTGAACCCGGATAAACGGCTTTTTCCAAAAGGTTTGGGAAGCCGGTATCTTAACCAGGTTGGATCACTGACGCATTGAATACGATATTGATCAGAAGAGGTAATTACCTTATGTATGATGGCCTGTAACCCGGAGGAGCGGCGTGGGATTCCTCCCCTCCCCCGATATGAAACTGCTGCTCCTGGAGGACGCCCCCCTGGCGCTCCAGCTCAGCCAGTGCTTTTGCAGTCTTAGTTATTATCCTGTCTAGGTCCCCTGTCTTCACGTCCAGGTCCAGTATCTTGGACAGCTGTACTATCACGGCCTTGGCAGAGCCTGCATCCGCCTCGAGCAAGCTGGTCTCGCCCATGATGCAAATGGCATCCATCTTCCTGAGCTTGGCGAATGCGATTATCAGCCCAGCCGACCCCCATATCAGCCCTTTTGACTTTCCGAATATGACATCCGTGCCCTTTAGATTCTCGATCATGCGTTTGCTTGTGGCATTGCCGAATACTTTGGGACTTTCGTTGAGAATGCTCTCACCTATGTTGTATCCGCCTATGGTATATATCAGGTTCCCCCCTAGCCTGTCCTTGAAGAAATCCACTATCTTTGAATTGACCTCGTATTGCCCTTCGGGAGAAACCGCCTGCGTGTCCCCCGTAAGTATGACGATGTCCTGCGGCTTCCTCTTTATTAGGTAGAACCTGTTCCCCGCGAGCCTTATCCCCCCGGATTTCGTCATTGCTACATGATGCGGGAAATGCGGCGAATAGAGCGTCGCGAACCTCTTTGCATGGAACTCCCTCTTCAGGTGCTCAGCCACGAGCTTTCCGACCCCCCCTATTCCCGGAAGCCCTACTATGAGTATGGGCTTGTCGAGCTTGACGGCTTTCTTTGTCCTTATCACGGTATTCGCCAGCATCGTCAGGCACCTATAGTAGATATGATGTCCTCCTTCTCCTTGCGGAGCTTCTCCTTCTCAAGAGTTATCGTGCCCTTCTTTATCTTGGACTTGACCGCCGCTTCCGCCTTCTTTATCTTTTCCTCGGCCGCGGAGTAGTCATCGCCCTCCGCGACAAACCTGTATTTGGGGGCACCGATGTATTTCGCATCCACCCCAAGGTCCTTCACTGCACGCATGGCTGCCCTGAGGCTCTCCACCCCCGACAAGGTATCCTGAGTGTACACCTTAGCCATATATGAGACGATGTACCTCTTCTGCTTCCTGTTCGCCTCGAGCACTTTCAGAATCGCGTCCTTGAGCTTTTTCGGCAGCCTTGACTGCAAGAACTCCTTAGTGTCTGAAGTCGCGTTGTCTATAAGATTTGTGTACGTGCCAAATTCCGAAAGCGCAGTAGAGACCAGTGCGTCCTTGTCCTGCTGCTCCTTCGACATCTTTACCGCCTGGAGGAACAGCGCACCGAGCCTCTTTTCCAGGTTGTATGCACGTATCTTGTTCTTGGAATTTGAGGGTGAAACCCTCTTTAGAGATATGTCTGTGGTGTTCTTCTCCTTGTCATAGAATATGACAGTGCACACGAGCTTCTGCCCCTCGTGTATGTGTTCCCTTATGTTCTTTATCCAGCCAGAGGACACCTCCCTTATAGGTAGGAATACCTCAAGGTCGTTGTACTCTATGAGCCTGCAGTACGCCCCGAACTTCGATATCTTCGAGACGCTTGCTATTACAAGCTCCCCAACCCTTGGTATGCCACTAGAATCCATCAGCATCGCTTTATTGCGCTTTTATCTCTATCTTCTTCTTCGTCCTTGAGCCAACCGTCCTGTCAGATATCAATTTGCACTCCTTGCATTCAAGCAGCACCTTCTGTACTTTCCCGAGCTTCTTAGGATGAATCTTGGGCTCCACGCTCCCCACATAGCCGCGTATTGCCCTGTTATGCCGCCTCGTTGCCTTACTCAGCGTCCTCTGCGGCCCTTTCGATGGCATTTTCACGGTGTGTGGAGTATGCTTGTTGCACTTCCTGCAGTATGCCATTATAGTTTTCTTTATTTCCATTTCGTGCGCACCTAGTTTATTTTTTCACATATTGAATTCTCGATAAGGTAAGCCATATCTTGACCGTTCTCGATGTCGAGTTTTTCCCCTTCTGACAACGGCCCGATCTTATTCCCTGACGGAAGCAGTATTTCAGGTATGCTTCTCTTCGATTTCAACGTGTTCTGTTTGTTTTGCTTTGCCTTTTTCTCCTCATTTGTTTCTGAATTGACTGCCTGCATTATCCTGTTGTATAATTCTGTTTCTCGCGTACTTATAGGTTGCGGTAATTGTTTGCCGTATGCTACGTGCATCAGTATTTTCTGTCTGCGCTTCTCGTAAAAGCTGGCAAGTAGACTGATGGTGTTTTCATAGAGTTTTTGGTTGTTGGTTTTTTTTAGTTTGGCTATGTATTCTTCTACATCTTCGTAGAAGGTTTTATTGACAAGCTGCAGCTGGTTGGTTTGCTTTTCTTTTTGGTATGACTGCCACAAATAATCATAAGTAATGACTTCCTCAGGCATACGACCACCCCACAATTCCACTATTCTTGTCCTTTTTTATAATATACATATAATCAAAAGCACCATTAAAATGAATTATTGAGTTTTTTAGGGAAATGAATAGTGGAACTGTACGGTCTTGAACAGATTATATAGCGAGGAATGGATTTGAACCATCGATCTCCGGGTTATGAGCCCGGCGGGCACTCCAGACTACCCTACCTCGCTATTATTATGTTTTACAACTAAAACTACTTATATACTATCCCGGCGGTTATATCATTTCCTGCCTCATCGTAATCCTTAAAGCTGTCCACTGACCTCCAGTAATTGCCGAGGAATTTTACGCAACCAAGTTTGCCCAACCGTACCATTTCCGGGAAAGATGCCTTCTCCACGCTCCCACTTTCAGGGACAAAATCCATTGCCTCCCTGTTGAAAAGATACAATCCCGCATTGAGCCAGTGCCCAGCTATTTCTGGTTTCTCCCTGAATCCGACTACCGAATCATCATTGGTGTCGACCACACCGAAAGTGCTTTTCAACGGCACCAGGGACATTATAGCGCAGTATCTCTTGCTTGGCGCGAGCAACGCGTCGGGGTCTATGTTCGTCAATATGTCCCCGTTTATCACGAAAAAAGAACCACTTTCAATTTGCCTGTACGCATTCTTTATTGCGCCTCCAGTGCCCAGCGGCGCGTTCTCCTCAGCATATTTTATCCGCACGCCTAGCTCGCTACCATCTCCAAAAGCCTCGATTATCTTATCCTTTCTATAACCCAACGACACCACAAATCTGTCCACTCCAAACCTCTTCATCCATTCTATCTGCCATTCCATTATCGGCTTCCCCCCAACATTCAACAATGGCTTTGGGGTGCTTTCTGTGAGCGGCCTAAGCCTGCGACCCTCACCTCCTGCAAGTATTATCGCTTCCATGCACACCGCCGCAAATTGAATACTGAGGCAATAGCCTATAAATATATGCGCCTCCATAATACCTACGCTTTTACTTAGTGGTCCAAATGGGCATGTACAGGTACATAAAGGAAACCATAAGGTCGGAATACAAGACAAGGTCTCCGGAATACAAATCAAGGCTTATAAAGTGGAATGCCGAGCCTCCTATCACGAGAGTCGACAGGCCAACCAACATATCCAGGGCAAGGGAGCTGGGATACCGCGCCAAGGAAGGGATAATAGTCGCCAGAGTAACGGTCCATGGCGGCGCAAGGAAGAGGAAGACCGCTGGCGGCGGCAGGAAGCCATCGAAAAGCGGAAGGTATTTTACAAATGCAAAGTCATTGCAATCGATAGCCGAGGAAAGGGCGTCGAGGAAGTATGGGAATTTCGAGGTTCTTAACTCGTATTTTGTCGGGGCGGCAGGCGCCACCAAGTTCTACGAAGTTCTGCTTCTTGACAGGAACAGCGAATCCCTGAAGTCCGACAGGCATTATGCAGGGGTCGTTAAGGCCACTGGGAGGGCGTTCAGGGGCACCACCTCCTCTGGTAGGAAACACAGGGGGATAGAAAGGAAGAGATTCGGGTCGCACAAGCTGAGATGACCCCTCACTTCGAATGTTCGCGTTCCAGGATCGGTTCGCTCCTAAATTGTGCATCTGGTTCTGGTCTAATTCTTGGGTCCGGACTCGATCTCTGCTAACTGCTTAAGCACCTCCGCCAACGCATTGCCGCTGCTGTCCACTATGCGGTGCTTGCGCAGGAGCAGCTTTGCCTGCTCCAATCTCCTTTCAACAGTCTGCTCAGACGTTTCGGATGCCATTGCTTCAGGGATCGCATCCCCCCTCAAATAAGCGGCCAGATTCAGTATCTCAGCAACGGTCTTGGTGCCGCAGTTGCGCTTCTTTGACAGCTCGCTTTTGGTCAGGCCAAAAAGCTTATCGACGGAATCCACACAAGCTTCATCGAGGATGCGGCTCGCACGCGAGCTAACACCTAGTTCACTCAATATTCTTGCAAGGTTCTGCGCCTTTGCAAATCTCATCAGTCTCTCCTTAGATTCCCTTTGTGATGCCTCCAGCGGCTTGAATGCCATGATACCACTATTATTCCGTTGCTGTTCAGCAGATATAAATATCCATACGGGAAGGTTTAAATGGCAGGAAGCCTCCAGCGCGTCTTGCATGCAATGGGGTCCATTTGCAAGAGGAGCATTTGTATGGCGGCACCTATATATATTTTAGATGCGTAAATTATACTTACGAGGGGCCAGAGAACCTTCAGGTGTTGTTGCAATGTCTAAGAATACTAAATCCAGGAATGTTAAAAATGGGGCGGCCAGTTCAAGGCCAGCGGTGAAGGCGAAGCGCACCAGCCTCCTGAAGCCGGGCGCAGCTGCCAGAAGGGTCATGCCAAAGGCCGTATCGGGGAACCAAAAGGGTAAGGCCGCAAAATCGACAAAAGTATCTAATAAGTTCAAGGCTCCGCAGGATCTTCGGCATATGGCTCAGCAGAAAAAAGCTACACAGACCAGGAGGCCGAACATAAGCGTTCCGCAGCCCGACGAGGTAAAGTCTGCGCTGAACAACCTGTTAAACAACGCGATGGCAGTCGAATACCTCAAGAAGAACGTGAGCAAGATGGCCGTTGACGTGGTGGGGATGCTCGTCACCCCGAAAACCGACGAATACCTTGCGGAGCAGCTGGGCATAAAGATAAACGCGATAAGGCGTATACTCAACATAATGCAGGGCTACGGGATAACCAACTATTACATATCAAAGAACACGAAGGGCTGGCTCTCATTTGCATGGTACATAAACACGAGCAAGCTGCCGCCGTTCCTCGATTATGTCGAGAGCATGGAAAATGACGGGTCGATAATAAGCGACAAGTGCAATGACTACTTCATATGCGACTCATGCTACAAGAGCGATATGTTCGTTTTTACGTTCGACTCTGCATTCGAGAACAACTTCAAGTGCATAAGCTGCAGCAAGAACCTGAGCAGGATGGACAAGACTGAGGCGGAGGCGCTGCTCAATCAGAAGAACCTCCCGGCATCGAAGGCGTCTTAGTATGGCGCGAGCGCTTAGGGTCGAGTTATACATCGCGCCGGAAGGCAAATATGCGCACGTGGCATCGATGAGGTTTCAAGGTCACAAGAAAAGCGCCGTGAGAGCCTCCACTTCCCCCTCGATGGTATGCATAACCATAGAGGCTGACGACGCAACGGCACTCCGCGCATCTGCTAATTCCGTACTCAGGGACCTGCAGGTGGTCGAGGCCGCATACTCCGCTTCAGGGAAGCGGCATCCGGGAGGCAAAAGCAGCACTTCTCCAAAACGCCAAAAAAGTAAAGATATATAAGAATATGGACAAGAATATTAATGCCTCAGCAGTCAATAATTCAGAAAGATCGGCACCGGTCTTTTTTTAAGACGATTAAGGTAATGCGAAATGCACAAGGGCTCATTGCAGTTTTGGCAAAAGAGACGCGCAAGGGGGCGTCTTCCCAGAGTGCGCTCTACCCCGAAAATAAAGGCGGCGGTGCCATCGAACATAGTCGCATACAAGGTTGGCATGGCACACCTCGGCATGGTCGACGATTCCGACGCGCCGTCAAAGAACACGGAGATAAGCGTTTCATGCACCATACTGGAGGTGCCCAAGCAGGAAATCTACGGTGCAAGGTTCTATAAAATGAACGGCGGCTACAAAAAGGTAATGCTCGAGTTGTACGCAAGCGAGGCCGCGAAGCGGCTGAAGTACAACAAGATAAAGAACACCGAGTCAAAGCTCTCCGAAATGGAGAAGGGCAAGGCGGAAATAGAGGACATATCGGTACTGGTTGCCGCATACCCTCGGGGCATGTCGGTGGAGCAGCACCACCCAATGAAGTACGAGGCGCACCTCGGCGGCAGCATAGAAGACAAGTTCGGATTCATCAAGGAGCACCTTGGGAAAGAGCTGAAAGTATCCGATGTGGTCAAAAGCGGTGAATATGTGAATGTCAGCACCGTGACCAAGGGAAAGGGCTGGCAGGGCACCATAAAGAGATTTGGTACCGCAAGGCTGTATCACAAGGCTACGAACAAGGTCAGGCACGTCGGAACTCTCGGGCCGTTCACCCCTGGAAAGGTGCTGTACACCGTCCCGCAGGCAGGGCAGCTGGGATTCAATTACAGGACAGAAACCAACAAGCGCATACTCAAGATAGGCGGCCCGTCAGACGGAATAAACCCGAAGTCTGGCTTCGCCAATTACGGGATAGTGAGCAACGACTACATAATAATCAAGGGATCTATCGGCGGCCCGTCGAAGAGGCTCGTGCGCATAAGGAAGTCGACGAGGGGCGAGGGTGCGGCGAAGGAGCCGAAAATAAATTATATATCCATACTTAGCTGATGGCTGATATTCATGGCTGACGTTGAGATAATGTCAATTGATGGCACGGTGGCGAATAGGATAGCCCTGCCATCTGCATTTGAGGAGGAGGTAAGGCCTGATCTGATAAGAAGGGCGGTCCTCGCCGAGAACTCCTTGGGCCTTCAGCCACAGGGACATTTCGTCCTGGCAGGGATGCAGACGACTGCCACGTACTACGGAAGGATGCACGCATACAGGACCGGAAGGCATATGGGAAGGGCCATAAGGCCGCGGCAGAAACTTGGCGCTGGAGTGCAGGGCCTTGTGAGGCGCGTCCCCTCATCGGTAAAGGGAAAGAGGGCGCACCCGCACATGATAGAGAAGCAGCTCACCGAAGGCATAAACACCAGGGAATACCGCAAGGCGCTTGCGAGCGCCGTGGCTTCGACGAAGCATGTGGTCGTCTCAAACGCGATCGAATCCGTTTCTAAGACTAGGGAGATATCAAAGATATTCGGCAGCATAATAAACGGAGGGATTCCGGAAAGCAGGCGCGTGATAAGGAAGGGACTGCGCAGGTCTGCCAGGACCGGCAGGTACACAAAATCCCTGCTGTTCGTCGCCGGCTCCGACTGCGCCGCCGTGCACGCCGCGGGGAACATGGCCGGGGTGGACTCATGCAAAGTATCCGACATAACCGCGAACCTGCTGTCCCCTGGCGGCAGCATAGGGCGGACCGTGGTGTGGAGCGAATCGGCGCTCTCGGCGCTCGATGAGTCAATAAGCGCGAGGAAACTAAGGAAACTATAGTGATCACATGGCAGTGCTGAAATACCCAATCGCAACGGAAAAGGCCGTAAGCACAGTCGACAGGAACAACCTCATAACTTTCATAGTGGATTCCAGGGCCACGAAGCCCGAGATAAAGAAGGAGTTCGAAAGCAATTTCAATGTCAAGGTCTCCAGCATAAACGTTGTTAACATGCCAAAGAACATAAAGAAGGCTTTCATAAAGCTGGCAAAGGGAAGCAGCGCCTCGGAGGTCGCAATGAAGCTTAAGCTGGTGTAACAAATGGGAAAGAAGATGCGTCAGCAGAGGAGGGGAAAGGGCTCCAACGTATACAGGAAGCTGCCCAACACATTCGACATCAGCGTAAGCTACCCGAGAAGCACAGGCATAACTGGGGAGGTCATATCGATGATTAACCATACGGGGCATACCGCACCGCTCATGGAGATGCTTTATGAGGACATGTCAAACGGCTACCTAATAGCTCCTGAGGGCATAAAGGTGGGCGACAAGGTCCGTATCGGCGGGCACTCCACGAACTCGCTGGGCTGCGTGGTGCGAATAGGCGATGTTCCGGAAGGGACCCCCATATACAACATCGAATCAAAGCCCGGCGACGGCGGCAAGTTCGTAAGGAGCGCTGGAAGCGCAGCGTATGTGCTCGCCCACATCGGCGAATCTACGGCGCTTACGCTTCCGTCAAAATCATCGGTATCGCTCAGCAACGAGTGCCGCGCGCAGCTCGGCATTGTTGCATCGGGGGGAATGATCGACCAGCCTTTGGTGAAGGCGGGGAAGAACCATTACATAATGCATGCTATAAACAGGACATGGCCAACGATAAGGGGGGTAAAGCAGAATCCGGTGGACCACCCATTCGGTGGCAAGCAGCACCACAAGGGCAAGAGCAGCATGACCTCAAGGAATGCTCCTCCGGGAAGGAAGGTAGGCCACATAGCCGCAAGGCGCGTAGGCAGGAAGAAGAGATGATCTAATGGCAGAAAGAATTGCATTCAGGGGAAGGACTCCGTCAGAGCTGGAGTCGCTCCAGAAGGACGAGTATCTGAAAATGATAAACTCAAGGGAGCGCAGGAGCATAAGGCGCAATAGCGCCGATTACAGGAAACTGATTCAAAAGATAGAGGAGCACAGGAAGACTGACTCCCAGAAGCCCATAAGGACCCATATCCGCGAGGCGGTAATACTGCCATCGTGGGTTGGCATGAAGTTCGAGGTGCACAGCGGAAAGGAATTCAAGCCTGTCGTGATAACCGCCAACATGCTGGGCCACAGGCTTGGCGAATACGCATTCACGACAAAGCGCGTGCAGCACTCCGCACCTGGAATAAGGGCGACGAGGGGCAGCAAGTTCCTTGCGGTGAAGTGATGAAGTACTCATACAATATGGACAAAAATGGGGTAATATTCGCTAGCGCAAGCAACATCAATGCAAGCTTCAAGGATCTGTGCGCGGTGTGCGATGCGATAAGGTACATGGGCGTCAATGACGCGATGGGCCGGCTCGACGACGTGATAAATCGCGGGCTTCCGATAGAGTACAGAAGGCACAACAAATACATGGGCTCCAGGCACGAGTTGCAGGGCAAGAAGGGAAGGTACCCTAAGAAATGTGCTGCACTTGTCAGGAAGGTGATGGTGAACGCATACGCCAACGCGAAGGGCAAGGGCGAAGACCCTGAATCTATGTGCGTGGTCCACGCTTCGGCAAACAAGACCTTCGAGATGGCGAGGACGCCTCCGAAGGGGGCGCGCTTCGTCGGGGGCAATTACGGGCTCTCGCAGTCGAGGGCGAGCAACATAGAGTACGCTAAGATAGAGATCGGGATATCACATCCTGATCTGTCAGGCCTTGGTGCGCGAATGAAGCGCGCCATAAAGGCGATGTCTAGGAAGGCGCAGATTGAGGAGAAGAGACGGGGGAAGAAGGCACAGCCCCAGAATGCAAAGCCTCCGAAGAGCTCCAAGGGGGCAGCGTCTGCAAAGCAGCAGGCACCAGAGAAGAAGCCAGAAAAGCCCGAAAAGGTTGAAAAGGCCGCAGCAAGAACCGCCGTGGCCGGCCCCGAAAAATCCGCTGCGAAGCAGCAGAATGGTGCGCCCGCCAGGAACGCGCAGCAGAACGAAAAGGTAGGCCCGCTCCCTGCTCCGGAAGCGGAAAAGAAAGAAGAAGAAAAGGTGTGAGCTTGGCAATAGAGCGCAAATTCATAGAGGATTCGATAATAAAGCTGAACATATCCAAGTACCTGCTCAAGGAGCTTTCAAGGGCAGGGTTCTCAAGGGTAGAGATACAGAAGACTCCCATACTTACACGGATAACCGTTTATGTCCTGAACCCTGGAAGGGTCATAGGAAGGGGGGGCAGGACCGTGGACATGATAACCGAGGCGATAAAGGGCCGCTTCAAGGTCGAGAACCCGCAGATAAACGTCATGGAGGTCGAGAACAAGATGCTGGAGCCCATGCTTGTGGCAAAGGGAATAGCCGAGAGGCTTGAGCGTGGCATGAATGCCAGGAGGATACTGCAGTCAACCCTTAGGGAGATTGTAGAGAACGGGGCCCTGGGTGCGGAGATAGTCGCTAGCGGAAAGCTGGCCGCCAAGGGCGCTCGCGCCAAGACCATAAGGAAGAGCCTGGGCTACATACCAAAGGCAGGGAATGTCACCGAGCTGGTAAGGGAGGCCAATGCGACGGCATACCCGAAATACGGCGCCATAGGGGTCAACGTACGGATAGTCCCACCGGGAACCGTATTCCCGGACAGGAAGATGAAAGCGATCGAGATACCTAAATCAATACTAAACGCATAATAAGTGCGTTTGACAATATGGGTAAAGTCAAAGGTAAGTTTTGTTCTTGGTTGTGATATGGCACTAGGTCTTATTGCTGCTGCTCTGATTGCATTCTTTTCAATGTTCGTACCTGGTGTTCTGCTCGCGTTTGCACTGCTCAAGAATTCCGAGCTCGACACTTTCGAGACCGTCGTCATAGGATTCATATTCGGGCTCATCGCCCCTGCATCATTGACATGGGCCGAATCGTATCTCATGAATTACATACACGCCTTTGCATTCTCTACGCAGCTCTTTCTCGCAAATGCAGTTGTGCTTACGGTACTCGGCGCGGCTCTGTGCTATTGGCAGGGCGCATTCAAGGATCTCCGCGCCTTCATTTCAAGCAGGTCTGGGATGCTAAGGGCGGGGGTGACAGGATCCAGGCTTGGCCAGATAAGGCACGGGCTCAAGAGATTTTCAAGGGGCCGGGAAATGATAAGTGCTCACGAGGCGGAGGACAGCGCCCTGAGGTCTAGACAGGATGCCGAGCTAAGGGAAATATCCACGTTGAGCGATGCGGAAAAGGACCGCGTAAGCGATTCCCACAAGGCTGCTCTGGAGCGCCTGAGGGAATCCCACGTATCCGAGGAATCCGGGCTTCTCAGGGAATTGGACGGAAAGGGCCCTGAAACCAGGGCTACGGCATTCAAGCCCTCATGGGTGGTCTGGGCGATACTCCTCGCGCTGATGCTGCTCACATTCTATACCCGGATGCAGAGCACGGTGATAGCCCCGAAGTTCTTTGAGTTTGATCCGTATTTTGACATGATCGACGCACACTACATACTAACATATGGGAAGCAGCTTCTGCTGGACCCTTCCGCCTGGCCGGTCGTTGCCGCGGGGACGAACCACAGGCTGCAGCCCATAGTGCCATACCTCGAGGCGTTCTGGTACAATCTGGCCAATGGGCTAAAGTTCCACCATGCCCAGTTCAGCACCTCGCTGATGAGCTACGTTGGCGGCATATACCCACCAATAACCGCAGCTCTTCTGGTCTTCGTAATATTCATGCTGCTGTATCACGAATATGATGAGCGCATCGGGCTAATAGGGGCTGGGCTTACGGCGACGATGCCCGTCCTGTTCACAACATTCATAGCCGGGGAGCAGCTGGTGGAGCCATGGGGCCTGTTCGCGCTGTTCTTCTTCTTCGCAACATACATGCTTGCGGTGAGGAACATGAAGGACAAGCGCCTTGCGATACTTGCCGGAATCGCCTTCGCATCCAACTTCCTTGGCGCGCACTACTACACAGTAACTATGGGGGTTCTCTCGGCATACATACTCGCTGAAGGAATAATAGACATATTCAGGAACGAGCCGCTGGACGACTTCTACAAGATGAACGCGATAGTTCTCGGGACCATAATACTACTGTACGCACTGTATGCTCCGTACCAGGCCACGCTGCAGAGCAACCTGTCCAGCGTCTTCGGCATACCGATAATGATCGCGGGGCCTCTGTTCTCGCTGATATTCATAGCGATACTTGACCAGCTGCCCAGGCAGCTCGCGAAGAGGAAGCTTCTGATAAAGGAATACGGAGCCGTGGCCAAGGCGGCATTCATG
>CAYSQH010000014.1:0-13712 GCA_964433165.1 Microcaldota archaeon | reverse complement strand
AGAGAAAGAATAAAAGAGTGTAAAGTGGATACTTTACAGGTTTACTTTACAGGGAGAAGGATTAAGGATTCATTCAACAACGGCGCGTCAAGCCGTTAAAATCATGGCCAATCCAAGGATTTATATTGCTTCTATGCGATTATACGCAGATAGGATGGACAGCAAGGCGAGGTCTATAGCGCAGGTCCAGGAAGCCGAGGAGAAGGCAGGTCTGATTGTACAGGAGGCGAACAAGGCGAAGGATGCCGCCATCCGCGATGCGGAGGAAAAGGCCAGGGAGATAGCTGAGAATGCGGTTGAGGCCGCAAGCAAGGCCGGAGAGGGGGTACTCGAGAGGAACGAGAAGGACCTGGCGAACGTCAAGAGGAAGCTGCTGGCAGATGCGCACAGGAAAGCCGCCAAGGTGCGGAAGTCGAAAATAGGGGTAAAGAGGCTGGAGGCGCTAGCTGAGAAGGCGGCAAAGGAGATAATGGGTTAATCATGTTCAGGAGCGAACCGATGCAGAAGGTCAGGCTGATATGCCTGGACAGCGACAAGAAAGAGGTAATATCGGCGCTGCACGGCGCCGGGATAATGGACCTCAGGAAGAGCTCCCTGGACCTGCAGGACGACCGCCCCCTGGAGCACATGACCGAACTTTCGGACATGGAGATACGCCTTGCGGGGGCGCTTGCGGTTCTGGGAAAGCCGAAGAGGAAGGGCGAGGGCAATGCAAAGAACCTCGAGAAGCACATAGGGCACAGGGAGCTTGCCTCAAAGCTCAGGGCTCTTGAGGCGATAAACCGCATATACTCATTCGACGAACAGAGGAAGAGGGCAGCCTCCGAGCTGAGGCAGCTCCAGCAGCAGGCCGCATGGCTAGGGGAGCTCAAAGGGATAGATTTCGAGCTTGGCGGCCCCAGGGGCAGGGCCCTGGAATTCAAGGCCTACTCGGCGAAGAACAGGAAGATGATAAACGGATTCATCAAGGAGGTTTCCAAGGACACGCACTGCGAGGCCATGGTGCCAAAGAGCGGCGCATCGGTGCTCGTCGCATACGACAGGAGCAGGAACATAGGGGACATAGCATCGAGGCACGGACTGAAGGAGCTCCACATACCGGAAGGGAAGGGAACCCCTGACGAGGAACTGAGGGCGGTCAACTCCGAGATAGCCAAGGTCAGGAAGGGGATTGACTCTGCAGATTCAGGGCTCGATGCCATAAGGAAGGAGAGCTACGGCAAGCTTTCGGCATACATGGAGATGCTCGGGATAGAGATGGCCGAGGCTAACGCGAGCAGCATATTCAAGAGAACCGACAGGACGATAATAATAGAGGGATGGGTGCCCAAGAAGAGGCTCGGCGGGCTCCATGGCGCGCTGTCAAAGGCGGCGTCGAATATGTACTACATAGAGGAGATAAACGACGGGGAGCTGGCGCCTACCCTCATGAACAGGCCGAAGATACTCCAGCCGTTCGACTACATGGTGAACTTCATATCCGTGCCGCGCAGCGACGAGCTCGATCCTGCGGTGCCGTTCATAATATCGTTCCCGATATTCTACGGGCTCATGATATCGGACGTGGGCTACGGAATAGCCTCGTTCCTATTCGCATGGTACATAACGAGGATAACAGACCCGGGGGGGCTGGTCTACAACAGCGCGAAGATATGGCAGTTCAGCGCGATCGCGGCGATATTCTTCGGGTTCCTCTCGAACCAGTACTTCGGGTTGCAGCTCAACCAGTACTTCACCACGTTCCAGGGGTTCAACTGGTTCACGAACATAACCACGATAATATTACTAGGGGTCATATTCGGCATAATACAGGTGTCTATAGGGCTGGTGTTCGGGTTCATAAACAAGTACGGGCACCACAGGAAGATAGCCTTCAGCAGGCTGTCGGCGCTTTTCCTGCTGATATCGGGGAGCGTTGCGATAGGCGGGGCGCTCTTCGGGGCATTCAGTGCGCCGGTGACGATGGCCGCCGCGGCGATAGCGATACTCTCGCTGGTGATAACGATAGTACTTGGGGGCACGGAGGCCGCGGAGGTGACCAACCTCATATCGCACCCTCTGAGCTATGCCAGGCTCATGGGCTTCGGGCTCGCGAGCGTAGTAATAGCGTTCCTCATAGACAAGGCCTTCACCCCGAACATGGCGCTTGGCATACCGTTATTCATACTTTACCTTGCAATATTCAGCGTGCTGCACTTCATGAACATGATAGTCTCGATGTTCGAGGGCGCGGTACAGGGGGCGAGGCTCAATTTCGTTGAGTTCTTTACAAAGTTTTACAACGGCGGCGGGGTGCGTTTCAACCCGTTCTCCGCCAAGAGGGTTTACACTAAAGAATAAGGTGAAAATGTTATGGCTACAATAACACTGTCAGTTGCGATAGCCGCCATCGGCGCGGCGATTGCAATAGTAGGCGGCGCGATAGCTACAGGAATGGCACAGTCTGCCATAGGAAGTGCGGGGATGGGATTGCTGGCTGAGAAACCCGACGAGATGGGAAGGGTCCTTCTGTTCCTGGTGCTCCCGGAAACGCTCGTCATATTCGGCTTCGTAGTCGCGATACTGATATTGCTCGGTGCAGGGATCATCTGAGGTGGTCTAGATGCCGCTCGAGGCGATACGAAAGAGGATCGAGCAGGAATCCGCCGCGGAGAAGTCAAGGATAGAGTCGGAAGCGAAAAAGGCGGCTGATGCGATAATCGCGCAGGCGGAGGCAGGCGCAGATGCGTCGCTCAGGCGCGCCATGGAGGAGGCGCAGGCCAATGCAGAGGCAAGGAAGCGCGACTTCACGACCTCGATGGAGATGGAGGCTAACGGCATAGTCTCCGCCGCGAAGGAAGAGCACATAGACTCCGCGATGAAGGCCTTCTCCGGCCACGTCAAAAAGGTGCTGCAGAAACGCGAAAGGGACATAATAAAAAGGGCGATTGAGGAATTCACCGCCACGGTTCCGCGGGAAAAGGCCTGCGCAAGGCTTGACGGAAAGTATTCGGAGCTGGCCAAGGGGTTCGGGAAGGTGGAGAAGGCGAACATAAAGGGAGTGGCGCTCTCGTCCCTGGACGAGACAATAAGGGCAGACGCCACGATAGACGGGCTGCTCGCCGCCAACGCCGAATCGGTCAGGAGGATACTCTCCAAGGGCATGTACGGGTGACTTGATAGATGAGATCGCTAAAATACGCGATGAGGTACGGCTACTCCAATGCGAGGGTGAAGGCGATGGAGTCGTAGCTCATAAGCGGGCAGGCGATGAAGGGCATAGCCGAGGCAGGGAGCGTGGACTCGATGCTGCAGATACTGTTCCAGACGGACTACAACGCCGCGATAGCCAAGTTCGGGGGGCTTGAGATAAGCACAACCCTCCTTGACTTCGCGGTCAGCGACAACATGGCAAGCAGGCTCAACAAGCTGGCTCAGATAACCCCGAAGGAGGACAGGCACATAGTGAGGGGCATAATAGCGCGATGGGACCTCGAGAACATAAAGCTCGTCCTTGAGGCTGTAGACAGGAAGATGCCCTATGAGTCCATATCGAGGTACATAATAGGCGCGGGCAGCTTCAGCGACACAGTAATAAGGGATGCGATCTCGTCGGGCAGCGTCGAGGATGCTATATCGAAGCTCATGAATGGCAGCAGGGCATACAGGAAGATGCTGGCCGGCGCATTGAGGGCATACGGCGCCAAGGGCAGCATATTCGACGCGATAGCAGCGATAGACGTGGCCCATTATGCTGAGCTGGGGGAGATAGCGGAATCGCTCTCGAGGATGAAGGACAAGTCCGCGCTGCTCATAGCGATGGACATAGACATGAGGAACATGCTCACGATGATTAGGGCCAAGAGGAAGAGGATGCCGTTCGACTCGATAAGAAGCAACATCATAAACGGGGGGTCAATGTCAACGTCCTCGCTTTCCGGGATGTACAACTCCTCGGATGACATGGAAGCGCTATCGGGAAGGCAGCGCGTATTCGACCTGCGCGATGCGGTTTCCGTTTACAAGGAGAAGGGCCACATGCTGGTGTTCGAGGTAGCGATGAGGAACCAGATATTCAACACGAGCAGGAAGCTGCTGCGCTCCAGCGTGCTTTCGCTGGGGACGCTCGTGGATTACGTATACCTCAAGGAGATCGAGGTTTTCACGCTCAGGGCACTGTCGAAGGCAAAGGAGTACGGGCTCACAAAGGAGGAGGTATCGGGGCTGATCGTATGGAACCTGTGAAGAAGGCATACAGGATAGCGGTTCTCGGGAATTCCCAGCTGGCGCTGGGGTTCAGGCTGTCGGGGATAGTAGAGACCCATCAGGTGAGGGGCGAGAAGGAAACGGAGGGGAGCATGAGGGAGCTGCTTTCAAGGGACGACATCGGGCTCATAATAGCGAGCTCCGGGGCCCTTGGGAGCATAAGGGACCGCAGGCTGTCGGCGCAGGTCGCAGCGAGCGTGCTCCCGATGATCGTCGAGGTGCCGGAGTACATGGAGGAGGGGCAGCCGGATACGCTGCGCAGGCTCATAATTAGGGCGATAGGGATAGACATAAACGCTATGAAGGGATAAAATGGGAACAATCGAGAGGATATCGGGGCCGCTTGTAATCGCGAAGGACATGCTTGGCAGCAGGATGTACGATGTCGTAAGGGTAGGGGGCAACAGCCTTATCGGCGAGGTCATACAGCTCAAGGGGGAAAGGGCCACGATACAGGTATACGAGGACACCACGGGACTCAGGCCTGGTGAGCCGGTCGAATCGACGGGATTGCCGCTATCGGTCAGGCTTGGCCCTGGGCTGCTCGGCAAGATCTACGACGGGATACAGAGGCCGCTGGAGGCGCTCGAGAAGAAGAGCGGGGCATTCATAGGCAAGGGGATAATCGCGGATCCCCTCGAGATGAACAGGAAGTGGGAGTTCCGCCACGAAAAGGGATTGAAGGCAGGTGCGCATGTCAACGGAGGAGACATACTCGGTTACGTGCAGGAGACCGCGCTGATAATGCACAGGATCATGGTTCCATTCGATGTAAGCGGAAAGCTTAGGAAGATCTCATCCGGGCACTTCAGGCTGGAGGATGTCATAGCAATCGTGGAGAGCAACGGAAAGAAGCACGAGATAAGGATGGTGCAGGAGCGCTCCGTGAGGAATCCGTCCCCGATAAAGAGGAGGTTCAGGGCTGATGCGCCGCTCATAACCGGGCAGAGGGTCATAGACACGCTCTTCCCGATAGCCAAGGGGGGCACCGCGGCGATTCCGGGGCCGTTCGGCGCCGGCAAGACTGTAGCGCAGCAGCAGCTCGCCAAATATGCGGACAGCGACATAGTGGTCTACATAGGCTGCGGGGAGCGGGGGAACGAGATGACGGACGTTCTTACCGAATTCCCGGAGCTGAAGGACCCGAAGACCGGGAGGCCGCTCATAGAGCGGACCGTACTCATAGCCAACACGAGCAACATGCCGGTAGCTGCGAGGGAGGCAAGCATCTACACGGGCATAACCATAGCGGAGTACTTCAGGGACATGGGTTACAGCGTTGCGGTCATGGCCGATTCCACATCAAGATGGGCGGAGGCGATGAGGGAGATATCAGCAAGGCTGGAGGAGATGCCCGGGGAGGAGGGGTATCCGGCATACCTCCCGAAGAGGCTTGCCGAGTATTACGAGCGGAGCGGCAAGGTCGAGAACCTTAACGGCACCATCGGGTCTGTAACGCTCATAGGCGCGGTATCCCCTCCGGGAGGGGACATATCCGAGCCGGTATCCCAGGGGACCCTAAGGGTCGTCAAGACCTTCTGGGCCCTGGATGCGGCGCTCGCGAGCTCCAGGCACTTCCCATCGATAAACTGGCTGACGAGCTACTCGCTCTACAACGATTCCCTTGAGTACTGGTACAAGGAGAACGTAGGCGAGCAGTTCGTTAGGAACAAGAGGGAGATGATGAAGCTCCTCCAGAGGGAGGCGGAGCTCAAGGACATAGTGCAATTGGTAGGGGAGGATGCGCTTCCTGACACTGAGAGGATACTCCTCGAGGTCGGGAGGATGGTGAGGGAAGACTACCTAAGACAGAGCGCATTCGACGAGACGGATGCCTACTCCAGCCTCAAGAAGCAGGAGATGATGCTTTCGGTAATGCTGCACTTCTCGGACATGGCGGCCGCGGCCGTCAAGAAGGACGTGCCGATATCGGCCATAGCGAAGATGGTGGTAAGGGCTGAGATATCAAGGATGAAGGGGATAAGGGATTCCGACATGGCGGCCGCCCACAAGAGGATAATCGCAGCAATAGATTCGGAGTTCGGCAGGCTCGAGGAATCCGGAGGAAGCGAGGAGGAAACCCCCGGGGCGAGAGGGAAGCCTGACGGGAAGGGGGATGCAGATGGCAAGGACGGTAAAATGCCGCATGAGGCAAACCCCAAGGGCGAGAGGGAAGCGGATGAGGTGGAGCCGAGGAAGGAGAACGATAATGGGAACAAGAAGGATTCCAAGGCCCGCAGGGCGGGAAGGGCTGGGGCCCATAAGAGGAAATAAATGGTGGTATCATGACGATGAAGCTGAACATAGAATACAACAGCATAGAGAGCGTGGCCGGGCCGCTGGTGGTCGTTGGCAAGGTTAGGAACGCATCATACAACGAGATCGTGAAGATAAGGATGCACAGCGGGGAGGAGAGATTGGGGCAGGTGCTGGACACCAGCGACAAGTTCGCCGTGGTGCAGGTATTCGGCCCGACCAACGGGATAAACATAAAGGACACCTCCGTCAGCTTCCTTGGGGAGACATTCATGGTCAACGTCGGTGATGGGATGCTCGGAAGGGTGTTCGACGGGCAGGGGAGACCTAAGGACAACGGAGGGTTCATATCCTCCGGGGTCAGGAAGGACATAAACGGTGAGCCGATAAACCCGGCGTCCAGGGCAATGCCTAGCGACTTCATAGAAACAGGAATATCGACCATAGACGGGCTCAATACGCTGGTAAGGGGCCAGAAGCTCCCGATATTCTCAGGTTCGGGATTGCCGCACAACGAGCTTACGGCGCAGATAACCAGGCAGGCGAAGGTCAAGGGCTCCGGGGAGAACTTCGCGGTGGTGTTCGCCGGGATAGGGATAACCTACGACGATGCGGAGTACTTCATAACGGAGTTCAGGAAAACAGGGGCGCTCAAGAGGACAGTCGCATTCATGAACCTGGCGAACGATCCGAGCATAGAGCGGATTATTACCCCGAGGATAGCCCTGACAACGGCGGAGCACCTCGCATACGACATCGGGATGCACGTCCTCGTGATACTCAACGACATGACGAACTACGCTGAGGCGCTTAGGGAATTGTCGAGCGCGAGGCAGGAGGTCCCAGGAAGGAGGGGCTACCCTGGATACATGTACACGGACTTCGCATCGATCTACGAGCGCGCCGGGATAATAAAGGGGAAGAAGGGGAGCATAACGCAGCTCAACGTTGTCACTATGCCTAGCGACGACGTCACCCACCCGATACCGGACCTTACCGGCTACATAACCGAGGGGCAGATGTTCCTGAGCAGGGAGCTCTACAACAAGGGCATATACCCGCCGATAAACCCGATGGGATCCCTTTCCAGACTGATGAACAACGGGATCGGGAAGAACAAGACGAGGGAGGACCATAGGGGGGTCGCCGACCAGCTGTATGGCGCATATGCAAGGGCGCAGGACGCCAAGGCCCTGGGCTCAATAGTAGGCGCGGAGGCGCTGAGCGAGAGCGACAGGAATTACCTCTCGTTCGGGAATGATTTCGAGTCGCGGTTCATACAGCAGGGGGCATACGAATCAAGGGGGATAGAGAGCACCCTATCGATAGGGTGGGAGCTCCTCTCCTCGCTGCCGGAATCTGAGCTCACGAGAATAAAGGAGGAGTACGTAAAGAAATACTACGGCATAGCCAAGAAGGACGAGAAGGGAGAGAAATGAGCGCGATGATAAGCCCAACAAGGATGAACCTCATAACTACGAAGCGCAGGAGGACGCTCGCGAAGAAGGGCTACAACGTCCTGAAGCGCAAGAGGGAGGTGCTCGTTATGGAGTTCCTCAAGCTGCTCAAGCAGTCGAGGCAGGACAGGAGCAGAATGAACAAGACAATACAGAACGCATACAGGTCCGTTACGATGGCCAGCGCCTATGTCGGGGACTTCGAGCTGCAGAGCGCCGCGATGCACGTGCCAGAGGCGGAGCGGATAGAGATAGGGCTCAAGGGGATCATGGGCGTCAGGATACCGGACGTAGCCAGGGAGAGGGAGATAGGGAAGCTATCCTACAACCTCATATCGACGAGCATAGCTGTGGACGACATAAACGAATCCTTCAATACCGCGCTAGAGACGATAGTTGACGTGGCGCAGAGGGAGCTGGGGCTCAAGAGGCTTGCGATAGAGATAGAGAAGGTGAAGAGGAGGGTCAATGCCCTGGACTACAAGGTCATGCCCGAGCTTACCAGGAGGTCCAGATACATATCCATGAGGCTTGAGGAGATGGACAGGGACAGCTTCTCCGCGCTCAAGCACGTGAAGAGGAGGCTGGAAAGGGAGAATGATGGCAGGAGGTGACCATTACGTCATCAATCCAGGTAGGCTTAAAAAGGTTAATTAGGTATCTTAGATGATGGCTTACCATTCGTTTCTGACCATAATACTACCTGCGGCGTTCGCGCTGATAGCCACGGTCCTTGCGCTCAAGTTCATAATGCCGTACTTCTACGGTGCAGGAATAGTCTCGGAGGACAGGAACAAGGAAAGGATCAGGAAGCTGCCCGGGAGCGGGGGCATGGCGGTCGCATTCGGCATAACCGTTGGCATACTCGCATACACATTCGGGGCATCCTTCATATTCGCCCCTGTGATAAGCATAGAGGACATACTGGCTGCCGCGCTCTCCATAGTGCTCATAGCTGCGGTAGGCTTCATGGACGATCTCAACGTCAAGACGAAAAGGGTGCAGGTAACCGGCATGAAGGGCATAAACGCCGGGCTCAAGCAGTGGCAGAAGCCCCTGCTCACGATAATAGGGGCATTGCCGCTCATAGCGGTCAATGCGGGGGTGAGCAGCATGGCCCTCCCGTTCATAGGGCAGGTGGACCTCGGCATAATATACCCGATAGTGGTGATACCGCTCGCTGTAATCTTCGTATCCAATGCCTACAACCTCCTCGGCGGGTTCAACGGCCTTGAGGGCTCTATGGGCCTCGTGGCATCGATAGGCTTCATAATATACTTCTTCGCATACGGCAACCCCGTCGGGCTGTTCCTCTCCTCGGTGCTCGCCGGGGCATTGCTCGCCTTCCTGCTCCTCAACTGGTATCCGGCAAGGGTTCTGCCCGGGGACAGCTTCACATACTGCGTGGGCGGCGCCCTCATAGCGATAATGGTGATGGGCCAGGCGGAGGCCTTCGGTGCGATACTGTTCATACCGTGGGTTGTTGAATTCATACTGCACGCAAGGAAGAGGTTCAGGGTAACGGATCTGGGGGTCAGGCAGAGGGACGGCACCCTAAAGGCCCCGTACGGCAAGAAGATATACAGCCTCACCCACGTGGTCATGAACCTCAGAAAGTCGAGGGAAAGGGACGTGACGATAACGCTCGCGTGCCTCGAGGCCGCATTCGTCGCGGCCGCCATACTCCTGAAGATGCACGGGCTGCTGTGATGCGGGATTCATGGCGCCGACCCGATGATATTTAAATGCCAATTCCGATAACATATACCGGCTGAAGCGCCTGGAAAAAGGTAACTTATAGCTTAAAAAGAGGATCTGCATGGCGGGAAAAATTTGGAGCAGGGAGCAGCTGTGGAGGCTGTTCACGGTAGCGATATTCCTGGCTCTCTCCATTGCGGGGTTCGGCTTCTCGGTGTACCTTTTCTTCGTGGCAAAGACCGTGCTGCTCTACCTCATTGCGTTCATGTTCCTGCTGCTTTCGGTCATATCGGGATTCTTCAACGTAATGGCGTCCTATTGGTACTACAAGTCCTTCGATTACGACCTGTACGTCAAGGGCATCACCAATGCGCTCAGGCCGATGAGGCACTTCCCGACTGTGGGCGTGGTCATGCCGACCCATGACGAAAGCCCTGCGATGATAAGGCGCAACATAAAGAGGCTCAAGGCGCTCAGGTACCCCAAGGACAGGCTGAACCTGTACCTGCTTAACGACTCCAACGACGCGCACATTAAGTCGGAGCTCGGGAGGGCCTGCAGGGAGCTCGGGATAACGTTCATATACAGAAGCACTAACAAGGGCTTCAAGGCCGGTGCGATAAACAATTTCCTGAAGCACTCGACGGACGAATACATAGCGATATTCGACGCCGACGAGTACCTCGTTGACCGCAACTTCCTGCTTGACGTGATGCCGTATTTCCAGGACAAAGGCATATCCTACGTGCAGACGGAGAAGCGGTACAGGAATGGCACCTTCTTCTCCGATTCGGTCGACATATTCGACGCGTTCTTCTTCAGGTTCATAGAGACCGCCAGGGCGATGGACCACACGGCGATATTCTCAGGGTCGTGCGGGGTGATAAGGAGATCGGTGATAGACTCTGTCGGGGGAATGCCGGAATACGCGATAGAGGACACCTTCTTCAGCCTGGAGTCGGACCTGAAGGGATACCGCGGCTTCTACCTGCCTAAGGTATATGCAAGGGGGGAACCGATAAGGACATTCTCCAAGCTCGCGAAGCAGCAGTGGCGCTACAACTTCGGCGATACCCAGTTCATACTTTACTACCTAAGCAAGCCGGAGCGCAAGGCAAAGGACCTGCTTGCGAAGATAAACTACATGGCCCACGGCTTCGGCCTGAACTACCTGTCGGTGATGCTCATACTCTTCACCGTGCTTTCCACTGCGATAGTGTTCTCCTCGCTGCCCTTCGCGCACATAAACCTCTCGATATTCTCCATAATGCACCTCGGCATGCTCGAGATGGCCGAGCTCCTCGGGCTGTTCGCGTTCATACTCTCGATGTTCGCCCCCGCGATACTTACGAAGATATACTTCAAGTCCTTCAAGAAGGGGGTCATGGTCTTCCTGCTCAACTACGCGCTTGCGTTCGTCAGGGCAAAGGCTGCGATATCCGTGTTCTTCGGCAAGGAGAAGCGCCTCAACTGGACGAGCAGGTCGGAATCCGACTCGAGCATACTCAAGGTGATATCCAAGACGCGCGTCGAGATGGCGTTCGTAGGGATAATGTCGGTCCTTGGGCTTTTCGCGCTGATGCAGAACAACGTCGCGGGTGGCATATGGCTCATATGGTACGGGATAATGTATTCGCTCACGACGATATTCCTGTACAAGTACGGCTGAGGCGAGGCGGATGATAAAACGCGCTGTTATAACTTCGGCAGGCAACGGCACGAGGATGCGCCCGATATCTAACGTCATACCAAAGGCGCTCCTCCCGATCTTCAAGACCTTCGAATCCAAGAGGTACCCCACCCCGCTCATAGAGATCGTCGCGTCCTCGCTAAGGGATGCGGGGGTCTCGCAGTTCTGCGTAGTCGTCGGCGCAAAGGGGAGGATGCTTGCCGATTACCTCTTCGAGAAGAACGTCACGTTCGTGTTCCAGAGGGAGCCGAAGGGCTTCGGGGATGCGGTATTGCAGGCCGAGGAGTTCGCATCGTCGGAGCCGTTCTTCCTGCATGTGGACGACGGGCTCCTGACCGGAGGGTATAAGGAAGCCTCCGCGATCTTCTCCGAGCTGAACCCCGCATGCCTGCTCTTCCTATCGAGGGTGGAGGACCCGAGGATGTTCGGGGTGGCCGAGGGGGAGCACTACAGGGACATGGAGAACCACAGGGTCTTCAGGATCAAGGGCGTACAGGAGAAGCCGGATGAGCCGAAATCGGACCTTGCGATATGCGGGATGTACGTATTTTCCGGAAGCCTCTTCGGCAAGATAAGGGGATCGGAGCCGCACAAAGGTGAGGTGCAGCTGACAACCGCAATACAGAAGCTGATAGACGAGGGCATGGAGGTATACGGCATGCTTCTCGAGGATGAGAGGTGGCTTGACCTAGGGAACCCGGAGAATTACTTCGATGCATTGAGTTATTCATACCAGAACCTGTGAGCGATGAGCGCATGTCAATGAAAGGCGAAACCGTAAGCGTGATAATGCCGGTGTACAACGAGGAGCGCACGCTGAAAGCGATAGCATCCAGGGTGCTTGCCCAGAGATTCGTCGACGAGCTCATAATAATCGACGACTTCTCCGGGGACGGCACGCCGGGAATAATCGCAGCCCTTGCCGGGAAGAACAAAAGGATAAGGGCTATAAGGAACAGGAGGAACATGGGGAAGGGCTATTCGGTAAGGGCTGGGCTTAAAATCGCCAGGGAGGGCATAATCATAATACAGGACGCGGACCTCGAGTACTACCCCGAGGATTACTCTATCATGATCAGGGCCCTGGGCCCCAGGAACTTCGTCCTGGGCAGGAGGACCCTGCAGAAGAGCACCGGGCACAGGTATGCCTTGTCTGCCTTCGCGAACGGCGTGTTCTCTATGGAGTTCAACATCATGTACGGCACCTCGATAAAGGACATCAATACCTGCTACAAGGTCTTCAGGAAGAGTATGATAGACGTGAACGCGCTTAGGGCAAACGATTTCAGGGGGGACCCCGAGCTGCTCGTGAACCTGGTGAGGAACGGCTATTCCGCAAAGGAGGTGCTGGTGAGGTACAAGGGCAGGACGTTCGCCGAGGGAAAGAAGATAAACGCCAAGGACGCCGTTAAGCAGGGAGCCTTCATACTCTGGAGCAGAATTTCAGGGAGGTAGCGCCAAGCATGCTTTGCGCATGGCGATAAGGTGATAAATGCCCGCGGATGCTCGTGTTATTCATTCCGCAAGGTTTGCCCCAATTGTTTATTGTAAGGCGTTTTTGGCGCATCGTTGCGCAGCAGGGCAAGCCGCTTTTCGCTTTCAAGCCTCTTTCTGGCCAGGTCAAGCGCTTCGGGCTTGGTGCCCTGCTCCTCCCATGTGGTGAGCCTCCAGTCCCTCTTTACTAGGGCGGCCAATGCCTCTGCGGCGACATTGCCGGGCATGTACATCTTCCATGTTATGGGCTGTCGGCCTCCCGGCCCGAGCGGCGTGTTGACCGGATCCAGCGTGTTCAGGTTCCTTTCCGAGCTAATGTAGATGTCAAGCAGGTACATCGTCGGGGTATTTGGGTTCTCTATCGCTGCACGCCTTGCGTTATGCAGCTTGGCATGTCTGAACGGATCGCGCTGGAATTCTACCATCTCTATTATTCTTTCCGGGCGCCTCTCCCTGCGTATGTTATTCGCCATTTCAGTCCCGACATAGAGATTGTCCCAGCCGCGGTGGTAATCATCATGGAACTTCTTTTCCTCCCTTGACATTGCATGCCTTGTTGTACTCACAATATCACCGATAGTAGTGACCCGGAGAGATTTTTATGCATTTCCGTGCCACATGCCTGATTTATATGCCTGCCTATGGTAGCCTAACGCGGCGCAATGATGCCGCAATTGCCGAATCAGGATATTGTCAATAAACTCGGCACCTAAATTACCTTGCCGCATTCGGCACCTGTTAATTTAGGAACGAGAACTGATAAAGTTTTATCTTACGAAACTTTAACGATTAAATGTTTGAAGTTGATAAAGAGGCATCTAAAAAAGAAAAAAGGAGAGATGACCTTCTCCCACGCCTAAAGGCGTGGGTTT
>CAYSQH010000013.1:0-13811 GCA_964433165.1 Microcaldota archaeon | reverse complement strand
CAGAGAAAGAATAAAAGAGTGTAAAGTGGATACTTTACAGGTTTACTTTACACAAAGCATGGATTTATATTTGTTTGATGAGTATATTCTGCAGTGCTGGTAATTAAATGAGCTTTCTAGAACTGATAGGCGGCGGCATTGTCGCCATTATACTTCTTTTCATTGTAATGGGGTACAATGGCCTTGTAAGGAAGAGGAACAGGGTGCAGGACGCCTCGGCGCAGATAGACGTGCAGCTTAAGAGGAGGTACGACCTGATACCGAACCTCGTGAACGCGGTCAAGGGCTACATGAAGTACGAGAAATCCGTGCTAACCCAAGTGACGCAGCTCAGGACATCAATAATATCTGGATCCATGCAGGACAAGGCGCAAGCGAACAACAAGATATCGCAGGCGCTGAAATCCATATTCGCAGTTGCGGAGAACTACCCGGATCTTAAGGCATCGCAAAACTTCAAGCAATTGCAGGACGAGCTTACAGATACGGAAGACAAGATATCATTCGTCAGGACATCGTACAACGACTACGTTCTTGACTACAACAACTCGATGCAGACGTTCCCAGGAAATGTATTCGCAAGCGCATTCCATTTCAAGAAGGACGACTTCTTCCAGGCGCCTGAGGAGGAGACCGGGCCTGTGCAGGTCAATTTCGATGACGTTAATGCACCGCAGGGCCCTGCAAAACCTGCCGGCGATGCGGCTCAGGGCAACAAGGCGGCGAAGGGAAAGAAATAGTCTGTACTTATGCGGTTGATTCGCCATGGCAAGTTTCTTCGATGAAATAGGCAGGAACAGGATAAAGTCGATACTGCTCATGATTGTATTCGGGGCGATATTCGGAGCCGTAATATTCCTGTTCGTTTACCTTCTTGGGGGAGGCCCAATAGCCTTCGGGATAGGCATGGCGATAGTCGTCATATACGGATTCGTGGCCTACCATTACGGCAGCGTTATAATCCTCAAGATGACTGGTGCGAAGCCAGCGGAGAAGAGCCAGTACCCGCAGCTCTACAGCATAGTGGAGGGGCTTGCGCTCGCATCGCAGATCAAGGTTCCGAAGATATACGTGGTGGACGATCCTAGCCCGAATGCCTTCGCCACCGGAAAGAACAAGGATAACGCATCGATAGTGGTGACCACAGGGCTCCTCTCCATGATGGAGAAGAACGAGCTGGAGGGAGTTATAGCCCACGAGATGTCCCACATCTACAACAACGACATACAGTTCATGCTTGTTGCGATAGTCTTCGCCGGGATAATAGGCGTGGTGTCGGTTATTATAAGGAACATGTTCTTCTTCGGAGTCGGGGGCAGGAGGGGCGATGGCGGAGTGTTCATACTCATAGGCATAGTGGCAGGGATACTGGCTCCAATATTCGCATATCTCATCAAACTCGCGATATCGAGGAAGAGGGAGTACATGGCAGATGCAAACGGCGCCAGGATAATAAGACAGCCGCAGTGGCTCGCCAATGCGTTGAAGAAGATACAGCAATACGAGACGAAGCCAGGGGTGCAGCGCGCGAGGCACGTCAACGAGATGACCGCGGCATTGTACTTCGAGAGCCCGCTCTCCAAAAAGTCGCTCATGAACATTTTCTCGACGCACCCGCCCATAGAGGAAAGGATAAAGCGCCTCGAGAGCATGTATTAATTCCTTTGCGGCATATCCATATATGCTCGTGGGTGTTGTCGGACTCAACGGCTCGGGAAAGAACGTCCTCGCGGACTATTTAGTGGACAATTACAGCTTCGCCCATGTGGACCTCGGCCAGGAGATAAGGGATGAGCTCGAAAAGCTTGGAAGGGACAAGGTCAACAGGATGGAGATGATATCCCTGGGTAACGAGATGCGCAGCGCCAACGGTGCCGACTACTGGTGCAAGAAGGCCCTGGATTCCTTGAACTCCCCAAACATCGTAATAACCTCCCTTAGGAACCCTGCGGAGATAGACGCGATAAAGAAGCGCAACGGCGTGATAGTAGGGGTTGTTGCGGACCAGGAGACACGGTTCTACCGCATACTTGAGAGGATGAAGTCGGGCAGGCACGGCAGCATGGACTTCGAGGATTTCAGGAGCATGGAGGAGCAGGAGATGTACAACGACGACCCAGCAAAGCAGCAGGTCGCAAAATGCATAGACATGGCGGACTTCAGCATAGACAACAACGGCAGCATCAACGATTTCTACATGAAGGCGGCTGAGATATTTAACTCCATGGAGATGTAGCCAAATTGGTCATATCGCGAAGTCTATCTTGAAGAATGTTTCAGCATTCTTGTAGTGCCATTTCTTTCCCAGCCTAGCGGACATCTCGCGAACGAACTCAGGGTGCTGGCCTATCCCCTGGCTCTTGTGCATCGACAGCGCCTTGATCTTCAGGTCTATGTACTTGGATATGTCGACGGCATAGTTGGGGTTCTGCAGGTTCGTTAGGTACATCTGGCTTACCCTGTGGGGCTCAAGACCATGACGCTTCCTAAGATCAGGGAATGTCATCGGGTTCCTCGCTGCTGGGAACACCGCATCTATCGTAGCGGTCCCGGCGGCCCTGTGGTCCGTGTGGTTCACGAACCTGTCCGAGAACATGTAAGTGGGATCCTGCGTTATCACTATGTCAGGCTTCAGCCTGCGCACGTATTTCACTATCTCCTTCCTCAACGCAAGGTCCGGGACGAGCTCGCCGTCCTTGTGGCCCTGGAAGAAGACGCCCTTGGCGCCGAGGAGCGCCGCAGAGTTTTTCTGCTCCTTCTGCCTTATCGCAGCTAGCTTGGCAGGGGTCATCCCCTTCACTCTTGAGCCCTTTGAGCCGTCGGTAAGTATGAGATAATAGCAGTCGTATCCCTCATGCGAGAGCTTTGCCATCGTGCCGAATGCGCCGAAATCCAGGTCGTCTGAATGCGCGGCTACGCCAAGCACGACCTTCCTTTCCTTTTTCTCGTTCTTCATTGTTTCACCTCCTTCCAGGCTGGCCGCCATGCGGCGCGCGAGGGCCGTGAGGCATTCCCCCCGGCCTTCCGGCACCTCTGCCCCCTTGCCTGCCGCGGGAACTCCGGGACCCTCCCGGCCTCATTGGACCGCCGGGGCGGTGCGGCCCTGGATACTGGCGTTCGAGGCGCTGGCTACTCGGCTTTATCCCCTTGTTGGGGGTTTCCTTTATCTTCTTTATCGTGTCGTCAAGATCTTTCTTCAGCTTCTCAGCGATGAAGTTCTTAGTGTAGAAGTCCGCCTTGAGCGCTATGCAGACCTTCGTCGCATATGCCCTGGCTATCCTGCCCCTCTTCTCCCTTGGGCCATTGCTTATATCCGTAAGCTTGAACAGCACCCCGTACTTCGGCGGCTTGCTCCCGAACTTTATGTGCTTGAAAAGCGCCTTCTCCGCGCCGAGCAGCTGGATGGTGCTGGCTGGCATCGACGCGAGCCTTTCCAGGGAGCCGGCCTTGCTGAGCAGCTCCGCCGCTATCTTCTCGTCGGTTAGGTATGTGGTGTTGGGCATTGTGCTGGTCGAGGCCTCTTTTATGTATGCCCCAAGCCCTTCGAGCGTGTCATTCATCTGGCGGCTCATCCTTGCGAACGCGATTATGGCCTCCTTCTCGCCATCGGGCATGTCCCTTCCCATGGTCGATATCGCCTTGCTGTATATCGATTCCGCCCTCTGCCCGTCAGAAACTATGCGCTCTATCTCCTCCTTGCTTATGGATGACCTGCTGTTGAGGACCGCGACTATGTCGGAAAGCATCTTGGGGCTGCTGACCTTTATCTCAGGGTAGTAAATCCCATACCATTCGGAGAGCCTCTCGAAAGCCAGATTGTACGACTTCGTTGTTTCCAGATAGGCGTTTATGGACTGCATGAGCGCATGCTCCTCATTGGCGTATGTCTCGCTTATTCCCTCCCTTGCCTTTTTTATCATTCGTTCCCGCAGCTCCTCAAATGGCTCTTTTGGCAAAAATAACACCATTACAAACAGTAGTTTACAAACAGTAGTTTTGTATTGGTAAACCTATTTATTATGCTTTACTTTACAATTAATTAGTTACGGTGCGCCTATAGCACGCTTGGTTTTTCAATGGACATGGACAGTATTACAGCGTTTGCCAAAAGCAAGGGTTTCTTCTGGCCCAGCGCGGAAATATACGGAGGCTCTGCGGGGCTTTACGATTATGGGCATCTGGGGGCGCTGATGAAAAGGAAGTTCGAAAACGTCTGGCTTTCCTATTTCGTTGAACCCAACAGGGACTATTACCTTATCGACGGCCCGGCATTGATGCCGGAGAGGCCGCTCATCGCCTCTGGGCATGCATCGAGGTTCAATGACATACTGGTGGTATGCTCGAAGTGCAAGACGTACTACAGGGCTGACGTGATGCTCTCCGAGCTCAAGATACCCGTATCGGAGGGGGCAGATTCAAGGGAGATAGACAGCCTGATAAAGAAGAATAACGTGAAGTGCCAGAAGTGCAAGGGAGACCTGCTGCCTTCGAAGGAATTCAACATGATGATAGACGTCGGGCTGGGCCCAGAGAAATCGGAGAAGGGGTATCTTCGCCCGGAGACGGCGCAGACCACATACCTCAATTTCTTCAGGGAATATAATGCGCTGCGGAAGACGCTTCCGATGGGCCTGGCGCTCATAGGCAGGGCATACAGGAATGAGATATCGCCGAGGCAGGGGCTATACCGCATGAGGGAGCTCATACAGGCAGAGCTGCAAATATTCTTCGACCCCAACAATTTCGACATAAGGCTCGGGGACCTGAAGGATGAACAGATGGCTGTCATACCCTACAGCACAAAGGAGTACGTGAAACTCGCCGCCGGGGCGCTCGTGAAGGATTACAAAATACCGGAGTTCTATGCATATCACATGGCCCTAATAAGCAGGTTCTACACGAACGTTCTTGGAATACCGAGGGAAAAGATGCGGTTCCTGGAAAAGGGCGACAACGAGAAGGCGTTCTACAACAAGCTGCACATGGACATAGAGGTAGACGTCGAGAGCTGGGGCGGCTTCAAGGAGGTGGGCGGACTGCACTACAGGGGAGATTACGACATGTCATCCCACGCCAAGGGATCCGGACAGGACCTTTCGGTAGCTGCTGAGAGCGGGAAGCTAATGCCCAACGTTCTCGAGCTCAGCTTCGGGGTCGACAGGAACATCTGGATGCTCATAGACACATCATATGCAGTCGACGGGGACAGGAAGGTGCTAAGGCTTAAGCCGTGCGTGGCCCCATTCGCTGCTGCGGTGTTCCCGCTCCAGAAGGACGATTCGCTCAGAAAGAAAACAAATGAGATTTATGAAAACCTATGCGGCAGTTTCAAAATCTTCCTTGACGAATCCGGCTCGATAGGCAGGAGATATGCGAGGATGGACGAGATAGGCACCCCGTTTTGCATAACCGTTGACTTCGATACGGTGAATGGGGACTCCGACAAGCACGGAACCGTGACCGTAAGGGACAGGGACACGAAGGCACAGGAGCGCATTAATATAAATAAGCTGAAAGAATACATTACTGAGAGGTTGGGGTAGGTAGGTAATGCAGTACAGGCTTGATTCGCACAATGGCATAACCGCAAAAGACATTAACATAAGGCATACTGTCGAGAGCGCGCAGCCGCTCACATTTCTCGCGGATTATGATTTCGACAACGGCATCCTGGAATACGCCAGCGGGGGCAGGCATGCTCTCGTGGGCTTCAGGAGCATGGGTGAACAGGGCAGGTTCGCATTCAGCAATGCGCATGCAAGGAAGGATTTCATAGAACGCTTCCGGCTCAACGACAGGATGGACGACATCTACAGGAACATATCCACGGACAAGTTCATGGCGGATTCCATCAGGAAATACAGGGGCATGCGCGTGACGCTCAACGACCCATGGGAGACAACGGCATGCTTCATCATGTCGCAGTACAACAACGTCAAGAGGATAAGGATGATAATGAGGACCCTGATTGGGAAATACGGCAGCGGCATACGGAACAGGGACGGCATAATCATTGCGAGGGGATTCCCGACGCCCGAGGCGCTCTCGAAGGTAAGCGAGAAGGAATTACGCGCAGCAGGCACTGGGTTCAGGGCGAAATACATCAAGGAGGCGGCGGAGGCGTGCTCCAACAACATGCTGCTCCACAAGATGAAGGGGAAAAGCTATGACAGCATAAAGGATTCCCTGATGGACATGAATGGCATTGGCGAGAAGGTCGCCGACTGCATAGCGCTCATGGGATACGGCAAGACCGAGGCGTTCCCGATAGACGTCTGGGTCAAGAGGACCCTTGAGAGGGTTTATTTCAACGGAAAACCCAGGAAGATCGAAGAGCTAAGGGATTTCGTCAACGAGAGGTGGGGCAAGATATACAGAGGTTATGCGCAGCAGTACCTCTTCTGGGGCGGCCGCAACCTGGGATGAGCATTTGGCAAAGATGGATTCCGAGATAAGGTCGATAACAGGTGCGCTGCAGGCAAAGCAGAAGGATTTCGACGAGGTAATGGCCCTTGTGCGCGATACCATAAGGGAATCCGCGCAGGCGATAACGCTGCTGCACAACGGGAAGGAGACAGAAGCAAAGAAGAGGCTTGCGGCCGCGCATGGAATGGTAAATGACCTCAGGAAGCACGACAGCGACTTCAACTACCATGCGAGGCAGGCATACCAGGAATATGCGGAAGCCAGGATATTCTACATCATAAAGGGCACCGGGGCCATACCTACGTCCAGAGAGGTGGGAGTCGACGGCGAATCGTACATAATGGGCCTCATGGACGTGATGGGGGAGTTGAAGAGGGAGATACTCGAGGCCCTAAGGGAACAGAAGCTCAAGGAGGCGGAAACATACTTCAGCAGGATGCGGACGATATACGACAGCACGAGGAGCATAAGGTTCGCGGAGGCTGTGCTTAACGGATTCAGGAAGAAGCAGGACGTTGCCAGGATACAGGTAGAAAGTGCGGGTAGCGAGATACTATCATTCAAGAGCAGGAGGGGCTGAACCGCCCGCTCATCTCGACGAAGACCTTATCGCCGCCTCGAGCATATCAAGCCCTTTGTTTATCGAGTATTCGGATATCGTCAATGGTGGCGCTATCCTTATCGTAGATTCGCCGCATGGGAGCAGGAGCAGCCCGTTCTTGAATGCCGCCTTCGTTATCCTTTCACGCTCCTCGATGGCGGGCTCCTTGGTTTTCCTGTTCCTCACAAGCTCTACGCCAATCATGAGGCCCAAACCCCTGACATCGCCCATCATGTCGTATTTCTCCTGCATCTCGCGTAGCCTTTTGAAGAACAGCGAGCTCTTGCTCTTTATGCCGCTCTCCAATTGCTTCCTGTTGTTTATCACGTGCTTTATCGAGGCGTACGCCGCGGCCACTGATGCGAGGTTCCCACCGAAGGTGCTCGCATGGGACCCATATGGTATGTCGCCAAGGCTGTGCCTTACTATGGTGGCGCCAAGCGGCAGTCCGCCGCCCAAAGCCTTTGCCATGGTGTATATGTCAGCCTTTACCCCGAAGTTGTCAAGCGCGAGGAACTTTCCCGTTCTCATGTACCCTGCCTGGACCTCGTCGTCGACAAGCAGGATGCCGTTCTGCGTTGCGAGTTTCCTTATTCCTGTCACGAACTCCTTAGGGGGCACCACATAGCCTCCCTCGCCCTGCACCGGCTCCATGACTATCGCGGCTATCTCGTCCCCGGCGAACTCCCTCTTAAGTATGTACTCTTTGATGTACTCTATGTAATCCTCGCCGCATTTGTGCTGTTCGTGGTTGAATGGGCACCTGTACGGATATGGATACGGCGCATGTATTATGCTGCTGAACGGGCCGAAGTGTGCCCTCTGCACGACCTTCGATGAGGTCATTCCGAGAGAGCCTATCGACCTGCCGTGGAAGCTGTTGTAGAACGAAAGTATGTACTGCCTTCTCGTAAACATCCTCGAGAACTTAATCGCCGCCTCGTTGGCCTCCGTCCCCGAATTGGAGAGGAACATCCTTCCGAACCCCCCAGGGAACATCTTAAGCAGCGTTTCCCCGAAAAGCACCGGGAGCTCAGAGTAGAAATCGGTGAAGGCGGCATGCATGAGCTTGTCCACCTGCTTCTTCACCGCATTGCGTATCTCCGCATTGCCGTTGACCCCAAGGTTGTAAGTCGCTATGAAGCCCGAGAAGTCTACGAACCTGTTTCCCTCGATGTCGAAGACATGGTCCCCGCTTCCGCTGTCGACAACTATGTTGTAGTCCTCCCTGGTAGTCGTCAGGAATATTTTCCTGTCCCTTTTTATTATGTCGTCAGATTTCTTCCCCATTTCATTCGCCCTTTAGATATCTTGAGTAGCTTATGAGCGCCGCAAGAGACCTCGCGGCATCTCCAGGGGAGTCGTATACTGGAACGCCAGCACTCTCCATCATCTCCTTGTGCACCCTCGTATAGCTTCCGCCTATGCTTACGACGACCAATGGCTTCGACATCCGGGTCGCGTAGTGTATGAGCGTTGCCGCGACCCTCGAGTCGGCGCCGGGGGTCTGGAACAGCGCTATCGCCATTATCGCATCGACGTTCTCATCCTTCTCCACGGCCGCAAGGGCATTGCCGAACCTTTTGTCGTCCGCGTCGCCGGCCATGTCCAGAGGGAGCCTGACGTTTACTATCGGCGGCATTGATTTCCTCAGGGACCTAATCGAATCGCTTGAGAGGGTAGCCTCTAACAGCCCGTTCTGGTACAATGCATCGGTGGCAAGTACCCCGGCCCCGCCGCCGTTCGTTATTATCGCTATCCGTTTCCCGGATGCGAGTGGCTGGGTCTCGAATATCTTGGCGAAGTTCAGCAGGTCCTTTATGTCCCTCGCTATCGTAAATCCGAACTGCCTGAATACCGCTTCGTATGCCTCGCTGCTCCCGGCAAGCGATGCGGTATGGGAATGCGCCGCGCTCGCTCCAGCCGCGGTCACCCCGCCCTTTATCACCACTATGGGCTTGATCTTCGTGGCAACCTTTGCGGTCTCCACGAAGTCCCTTCCCCTCTTGACCCCCTCTATGTAGAACACTATCACCTTCGTCGCCTTGTCGTGCATGAGGTAATTGAGTATGTCGGTTTCATCGACCATGGCTGCGTTGCCGTACGAGAAGAACCGCGCAAGGCCAAAACCCTCGTTGTTTATAAGATCCAGTATTGAGCTTCCAACGGCACCGCTCTGCGCGGCGAAGCTCACCCCGCCGATCCTCGGCCTGTCTATCTTGAATGTCGGAAGGAAAAGCGTGTCTATTCTCGTCCTGGGGTCCATGACCCCCAGGCAGTTCGGTCCTATCATAGGCATCGAGTACCTTTCGGATATCCTGACGGTCTCGTCCTGGAGCTTTGTTGCGCCTATCTCCGCGAAGCCGCCGCTCACCACTACAGTCCCCTTTACATGCGCCCTGCCGCATTCCTCCAATACCTTCGGCACTATCGCGGCTGGCACCGCTATGACTGCGATGTCTATGCGTTTCCCGACATCCAGTACGCTTCTGTACGACCTGCGCCCGAGTATCTTCCCGGTGCTGCTCACGTTTATAGGGTATATGCTTCCGGAGTATCCCGAATCTATGTAGTTCTGCATGATTATGTGGCCGACCTTGTCGGGATTCTCCGAGGCACCTATTATCGCGACGGACCTTGGGTGCATTATCGGCCCCAGATTCGCATATTTTATCTTATGGCCTTTGCGCTGCTTCTTTGTGCTCTTTTTCCGTATTCTCCTCCCGCTCATCTCATCATCCTCAAATCAACGGCGCTGTACGTCCCGTCATGCAGTATTACCGGGTTAAGATCCAGCTCCGATATGTTAGCGCCCATGAACATGCAGGAGGTTTTCACGAGCAGATCTGCGAGCATTTTCCTTGCAGAATCGTCAGGGGCCATCACCCTTGAGGAGCGCAGCTGGTCTATCATCGATTCCGCATCATACATTGTTATGGGGCAGAGCCTTAAGGCGAAATCCCTGAATGCCTCAACGTATATGCCGCCAAGGCCGAGGAGCACGAGCTTTCCGAACTGGTCATCGCACTTCCCGCCTATTATTATCTCCATACCATTAGGGGCCATTTTCTGCGCAAGTATTTTGTATGGGCGAAAGCTCGTGGCGGCCTTCGACAGTCTCGAGTATGCGTCGCTTATCTCGTCCTTGGTTGACAGCCCGAGCGCCACGAGGCCGCTCTTTGACTTGTGGAGCGCCTTCCCGGATATCGCCTTAAGGGCTATTCTTGAGCCATTAGAGAATCTCGCCGCAGCGGCGGCGCTCGTTACGTACTTGGCTTCCACGGTGTTTATCCCGTATCTGTTGAGTATGGATCTGGCCTCGAAATAATCGACTAGCTCCATGGATACACTCATATTGCCTTTACCAGGTATAGGTAGGCAAGCGCGGCCGAAGCCGCTATCACTATCGCTATGATCGCGGCTGCCGCCTTTCTCGAAGAGCTGCTGCGTTTCTTCTCGGAGACGATCTTCTGCTCCAGTGCCTTGAGTTCCTCAGGTGTATTGGCTGATTGCGGCACGGCGCCATGCTGCGCGCTGGCCTGAGCTGCAGCACTCTGGTGGGCGGCGAGGTCCTTGGAGGTTATATCCGAGCCTGTGGCGCTTGCCGCCGCCTGCTTCAGCAGCTGCGCATCTGTATGCGGAGCCCCCTCCTTTACGCACAGGAACCCTTTCTCGGTAAGCATTATGCTCATGCTGCCGTTCCTCAATTCGTACGAGGTGAACTGCTGGGTGGAAAGCTTGTATAGGTGCACGGCAAGGTCTTTGGTCGTTACGTTAACCGCTCCGGTAAGGTCGGACAGTGTTCGGTTTCCTTTTGAGAGCTGCACGAGTATTGCCATGTCAAGATTGTCGAACTGCGTAGAGGCCTTTTGCTGCACCTCGGCTATCAGCTGCTTCCCCTGGTCGGTGACGGTTATTGCGCTCTGGTTAGGGAATGCGGTCACGAAATCGACAAGCCCCTTCTGCTTTAGGCTTCCAAGTATGTTGGAGGCGTCAAAAAAGGAGGAGTTTATCAGCCCTCCGAACCTCTCAACCGTTGAGTCAGTGGTTATTCTCGTAAGCGCGACGAGATCTATGAAATTTATGTTCTCAAAGGTCATGAATGCACCGGACGTTTAGTATAAAGATGGAAACGTATTTATGTACTTCCAGCATTCCCGACAGTTGCGCAAAAGTATTATAGCACAGCGACGCAAATATATCTGATTGCGATGATTCTGAAGTTCCTTGGAGGTGCGAGCGAGGTTGGCAGGTCCGCATTCCTGCTGGAGGGAAGGCAATCGATCCTGCTCGATTATGGGATAAAGCTGAACCACGGTGTAGAGTACCCGGAAGCGGCAAACCCAGACCTTCTGCTCCTGAGCCATGCGCACATAGACCATTCCGGATATGTGCCAACGCTGTACAACGAGAGCAATGTTCCGGCGGTGTGCACGGAGGCCACCGCGGCGCTCTCGGAGCTTCTGCTCAACGATTCCCTCAAGGTCGCGAGGAAGGAGCACATGCCGCAGCGGTTCCACAAGAGGCAGATAGCCAGCTTCCTGCACAGGTATACAGGAGTTGAATACGGCTCGGAGACGCAGTTCGGCAACTTCACGATATCCATGCATGATGCAGGACATATATGCGGCAGTGCGGTAACGCTGATAGAAAGCGGCGGATCCAAGGACAGCAACCGCATAGTATATACAGGAGACTTCAAGCTGGGAGGGCAGATGATGCATTCGGGAGCGGAAGTAGTGAAAGGGGATGTGCTGATAACCGAATCGACGTATGCCACGAAAGAGCACCCGGAAAGGGATTCCACTATGGACAGGCTTGTCGAGAACATAAAATCGGTGCTGGACAACAGGGGCAATGCCCTGCTGCCGGTCTTTGCAGTAGGGAGGAGTCAGGAGCTGCTTGCGCTCATGAAGAGGCACGACCTGGCGCAGCATGTTTACCTGGATGGCATGGCAAGGACCGCGGCCGGGATAGTCCTGAAGCACAAGAGGTACGTGAGGAACTCCAACCTACTCGAGGGGGCGCTGCGCGACGCCACCATTGTTGAAGGGATGGAGGACAGGGAGGAGGCGCTGAGCATGCCTTCGATAATAATGACCACCGCCGGAATGCTGAGCGGTGGGCCAGTCCTTGATTACATATCCAGACTGCGCAGTAATTCCGAGGTGCTGCTTACGGGATACCAGGTCGAGGGCAGCAACGGGCGCATGCTCATGGACAGCGGAAGCGTGGTGATAGACGGGGAAAGGATAAGGGTAAGGAGCCCCGTCAGATACTACGACCTTTCCGCGCATGCCGGAAAGGAGGAGCTGCACGAATATGCGAGGATGTGCGGCCCAAGGAAGATAATATGCGTGCATGGGGACGAGGGAAATGCAGCGCAGCTGGCCGAGGAATTCAAACTGGAGGGGTTCGATGCTTATGCCCCGAAAATCAATGACGAGATCGACCTTGGCTGACGCGACGGGCTCAGAACTTCCCGACGTTCGGCCACTTTATCGTGCTTGCCTCTATTTCACGCGTTGGGGACAGATACCTTTCATTGACATCCGAAGTCATGAACATCGCCTTGGAGTACAGCATAAGTGCGAATGCGGCGAACATCGTCACCCCTATGTAGCTGAAATATTGCGTCCCAGTGGAAAGGTACTGGTAACTGAATATCGCCACGGATGAGAGCATCACGAACGTGCCTGCGTAGAGCCCCTTCCTGGACTGCACTATTATCAGTATGGCAGTAACCAGTCCGGCTATTAGCAGAAGGTTGTCCGTGAAGGAGAATAGGTAGCTGTAGTTCGCATGTATCAGGAAGAACGGGAGCCCCACCCTGTTGAGGTACCTGAAAACGAATATCGTCTGCCTGTACGAGAAGGCGAAAAACGTCATGAATGAGAGCATCAGGAGAACGCCGCTTAGCATGTATGAGGTTCCACCCGAGGATATTGCCTCGGCAGGGTGCGCCTTGTCGACCGCGTCTATGTCGGAGAGGCAGTAATAGTTGTTGTTGAATTCCGTGACATCCTCGTAGCAGAAGGGCCTCTTGCACATGCCGCATATGGCATATGCATTCCGCCATGGGTGGGATGCGCACCTATTGCCAGCTGCGGCATCCCTTGAGATCCTGAGGCGCCCGTTCGTCGAGCCAAGCTTGGTCTTGTATCCGCCTTCCTTGTATATGCTTATGGCATTGCCTGGGGATCCTGATTCCTGCACCTTCGTGCTTTCGCTCAGCGGGGCTTTGCCAGGCTCGTTGTTCCGCCTTGAAACGGACTCGCTGAACATCCTATACCTGAGCAAGTTTATGTTAGTAGTGCTCCTCTGCTCCTCAGCTTCCTTTTGGTTCTGTACAGGCTGTTTGGCCTGCGGAGACCTGGCGCCGGGCTGTGGAACGCTTTCGGACGATGGTGCCGCCCTGAGCGCCGAGCCTTTCTGCACAACCACAGCAGGCTCAGGCAGCCTGCTGCTGAACCGGCCCAGCATGCGCTCGGGCTTATGCTTTGGGAGCATGGGCTCCTTTTCGGAACCCGTGGGTTTCTTCTTGACTGGAGTCTTGCCTCCCTGGAGCAATTCCCTGGACTTGAATATAAGAAGATCGTCCGGGTCTATCGCCATGGACTCTGACCCCTCATAACCCTCTTTTCGACCTCTCTATCGCCTGGCGTTTCTTCTTCTCGAATATTCCGCGGTGCTTCGCACAGCTTATGCAATAATACGTCTTCCTGCGCTCAAAGAACCTGACGTCCTGGGCGGTCCTCATCTCGGTGCTGAAGCTTATGCCTCT
>CAYSQH010000012.1:0-14796 GCA_964433165.1 Microcaldota archaeon | reverse complement strand
CCCGTTGTAGCTCAATGGCAGAGCGGCCGCCTGTAGTCTGATGCAACATAGGTTGAAAGCGGCAGGTTGTGTGTTCAATTCACACCAACGGGATTATTCATTTATCCGCTTCAGACAGAATTGCTTAATACTGTGGCCTGCATTGTTTATGGATTCTTGCCGATGGTTAAAATGATACGGACTCACATGATAGGTGAACTCAGCGTAGGAATGGACGGCCATGAGGTAGTTCTAGCTGGCTGGGTCCATGAGGTGAGGGAAACGGCGAAGATAACCTTCCTGATACTCAGGGACAGCACCGGCATAGCCCAGGTGATCGTGAAGAAGGGCGATGTTCCTGACGGGCTTCTCAAAAAGGCATCACTGCCTAAGGAGAGTGTTGTAGTGGTGAAGGGGATCGTAAGGGCGAACAAGGAGGCCAAGAGGGGATTCGAGATAGTGCCAAGCGACATAATCGACGTGAATCCGCTTTCCAGACAGGTGCCGTTCGAGGTAACTGGGAAAGTCCCTGCTGAAATAGACGTGAGGCTCAACCACAGGTACATAGACCTAAGGCGCCTAGAGACATCCGCGATATTCAGGATAGAATCTACGGTGCTGCAGGGGTTCAGGAACTTCTTTGCGGAGAAGGGATTCACGGAGATAAGGCCCCCTACCATAGTTGGCGAGGCTACGGAGGGCGGCGCCGAGGTTTTCCCGGTCGTATACTTCGAGAAGGAGGCCTTCCTCGCCCAGTCTCCTCAGCTCTACAAGCAGCTTGCCCTTGTCGGGGGAATGGACAGGGTGTTCATGATAGTCCCTGTCTTCAGGGCCGAGAAGTCCAACACTACATACCATCTTACGGAAGTGACCCAGATGGACATAGAGGTTGCATTTGCCGATGCGGATGACGCGATACGCCTCCTTTCGGAATGCACCACATATATAATCAAGGAGGTCCTGAAGCGGCATCCCGAGGAATTGAAGCTGCTGGGCTCAAGCCTCAAGGTCCCCGAGGTAAAGGTAGTTACATTCAATGAGGCGGTATCCGCCCTCAAGAAAAATGGGGTAACCGTCAAGGAAGGCTCGGACCTCACAAGGGAGGACGAGGAGAAGCTGGAGGAGATATATGGCGACGCTGTGATAGTGAGGGATTACCCGAGAGGCATTAGGGCATTCTACAGCATGCCAAAGGATGATGACAAGACCCTCACCAACAGCTACGACCTGATATACAAAGGTCTCGAGATAAGCAGCGGAGCGCAGCGTATACATAAGCCGGAGGTGCTCATCGAGTCGCTCAAGATGAAGGGATTGAACCCAGACAGCTTCGCGTTCTACGTAGACGCCTTCAGGGTCGGCGCACCGCCGCATGCTGGATGGAGCATAGGACTCGAAAGATTCGTAATGAAGCTTACGGGCATGAAGAACATAAGGGAGGCGTCGCTGTTCCCGAGGGACAGGAAGAGGCTTTCCCCATGACCGATGAGCATGCGCATGCAAATGGCGCATGGCGCATGGACAGGGAGTTGGTGGAGCACGTGGCGCTGCTCTCAAGAATAGAGCTGTCAGATCACGAGAAGGAAACCTATGCGGTGCAGCTTAGCGAGGTCATGAAGGCCTTCAGCAGCCTCGACGAGCTTGACGCGCTTACAAAGGACGAGGGCATGGCATTCCATGCCGTTGAATCTGGTAACGTATGGAGGGACGACAAGGCAACCCCGCTGCCATGGAACCCATTGTCAAATTCTTCAGAGAGCATAGACGGGTACGTGAAAGGCCCAAGGATTCTATAGGTGGTTTCGTTAATAATCTCTGTTAAGGAGCACGTAAAGGCATCGATTGAAGGGAGCGTGGACCTGCACGAATTCTTCCAAAAGGCTATGGAGGAATGCAAGAGCATCCAGAAGAAGTATTCACCTTTCATAACGCTTAAGGACGAAACCAGCTTTGGCCATGACCCAAAGGGAATGCTGTACGGGCTGCCAATATCCGCAAAAGACTGCATATGCACCGCAGGCACCAGGACCACTGCGGGATCCATGATCCTAGAGAACTACATCCCCCCATATGATGCAACGTGCATAGCGAAGGCGAAAGGAGAGGGCGCCTCGCTCATAGGCAAGACCGCGCAGGACGAATTCGGTTTTGGCACATTCACGACGAACTGCGCCTATTCCGTGCCTAAGAATCCCCATGATGCCGGAAGGAGTTGCGGCGGAAGCAGCGGCGGCGCGGCATGCCTAACTGCTGCAGCGGAATTCCCCCACATAGCCATAGCGGAATCTACCGGAGGCAGCATAACCGCCCCTGCCTCATTTACCGGAACCGTCGGCATAACCCCTACATATGGTAGGGTATCAAGGTACGGGCTCATAGACTACTCCAACAGCATGGATAAGATCGGCGTGATTGCAAAATCGGTGGGCGACGCCGCGCTGGGCCTGTCCGCCATAGTAGGGCACGACCCAAAGGATTCCACCAGCAGCCATCAGCCATGCGATGACATATCCGCGGATCTGTCAGTGAATGGCATGAAGGTCGGGATACCTAAGGAATACTTTTCCGATAAGGTAGACTGCAGGATATCGAAGCTCGTAATTGACAGGATAAAATCGCTGGAGTCCCATGGGGTAGAGTGCGAGGAGGTATCGCTGCCCCTCACCGGATACGCGGTTCCTGCATATTACCTAATAGCGGTAAGCGAGGCATCGACGAACCTCGCCAAGTACTGCGGATTGAGGTACGGTGCCCAGGGGGGCATGGGCGGGAACTTCGATTCCTACTTCACGAAGATACGATCCAATTCATTCGGTGAGGAGGCGAAGCGCCGCATAATACTTGGCACCTTCGCCCGCATGGCCGGATTCAGGAATGCATACTACATAAAGGCGCTGAAGGTACGCTCGCTCATAATAAAGGAATTCAAGAAGGCGTTCGGCAAATTCGACGCGCTGATGGCCCCGTCGATGCCGATGCTTGCCCCAACATTCAAAGAAATAGGCGAACTTTCCCCCGCGCAGGTCTATTCCATGGACATGCTTACGGCCCCGTCGAACCTCGCCTGCGTGCCTACAATTTCGCTCAATGCGGGGATGATAAGCAATCTGCCTGCGGGAATCCAGATAATAGGCGATCATTTCGAGGAGCGGAGGATATTGGCCCTTGGAAGGGTACTTGAGAGTGTATGCAAATGACGATGATAGGCATAGAGGTGCACTGCCAGCTCAATACAGAGACGAAGCTGTTCTGCGGCGACGCCTCCTATTCGTCAAGCGCAAGGCCAAACGAGAACACATGCCCGGTATGCATGGGCTTTCCCGGATACAAGCCCGTGATAAACAAAAAGGCCTTGGACTACACCATACTGGCTGGACTTGCCCTGCAGTGCGACATAGCGGAAGAGACGCTGTTCTCAAGGAAGACATATTTCTATCCGGACCTTGCGAAGAACTACCAGATAACCCAATACGAGAAGCCCATAGCGGAAGGCGGCGGGCTCTCCATGAACGACCGAAGGATAAGGATACGGCGCATACACCTTGAGGAGGACCCTGCGCAATTGGTATACAACGGCAGTATGGCGGGCTCGGAATACACGAGGATAAACTACAACAGGTCCGGCGCCCCGCTAATAGAGATAGTCACGGAACCTGACTTCAAGAATCCAAAGGAGGTCAGGATTTTCCTAGAGAAGCTTTCCTCCATACTGGAGCACCTCGGTGTATACGACCCGACAAGGGACGCATCGATGAGGGTGGACGCCAACATATCGACGACTGGGGAAAGGGTGGAGCTCAAGAACATAACCGGATTCGAGAACGTTGAGAAGGCCCTATCCTTCGAGATTGTAAGGCAGAACGGGATGGTCCGCATGGGCGAGGCGGTGCCCAGGGAGACGAGGCATTTCGACCCTTCGACGGGAACCACAACGAAGCTCAGGGCAAAGGAGACGGAGGAGGACTACGGCTATATATTCGATCCAGACCTTCCGATAATATGCATAAGCAGGGAGTGGACCGAAGAGATAAGGAAAATGATGCCCGAGCTGCCTGACCTAAGGGTCTCCAGGTTCGTTTCCCAGTATAAGCTTACCGAATACGAGGCAAGAGTATTGGTATACTACGACAAGAACCTCGCGGACTTCTTCGAGGAGTGCTGCAGGCTGCACGGCAACCCAAAGGAGTTATCGGGTTGGATATCAAACTATCTCATAAAGAGCCTGAACTGGAGGTCCGAGCGCATAAGGGACTCGAGTATCAGGCCGGAAACATTCGTGGAGCTGCTCGACATGGTCGACAAGGGGGAAATAACCGAAAGGTATGCGAAGGAGCTCGTAAAGGAATACGTTGACACCGGCGAATCCCCCCGCGAACTGGTAAGGAAAGGCAGGATGCAGGTGAATCAGGAAGAGCTAAAAACCATAATAAAGAAAACATTAAGCGAGGAGTCTGCCGCAGCGGAACAGCTTAAGTCCGGAAGGCAGCAGGCCATGCAGTTTCTGATAGGGAAAATACTGTCCCTTACGGGGAAGCAGGCGGATCCCAAGCTGATACACGAGATGATAAAGACCGAATTGGGAAATTAGTGCCTCGATAGCTCAGTAGGTAGAGCGACTGGCTGTTAACCAGTAGGTCGCAGGTTCGAGTCCTGCTCGAGGCGCATGTATGCACAGAAACAGTCTTAAATGTTGAAGCGGAAAATCTAATGTGCCTTGGTAATGTAGTGGTCCAGCATGCGGCCCTGTCACGGCTGTAACCCGGGTTCGAATCCCGGCCAAGGCGAGGATACTAATAGTACGACGCCCCCTTACCCACCCTGCTTATATAATACCATGCCGCGTGATATGCATGGTTGCAGGATCGAAGGGCGCGAAGACCAAGGACGTACGTCCTGGTTATCTTGATATGGGAGACTACAGGCTGCGTCTCGAGCTCGTGAAGATAAACAACCAGATAGCGGAGCCCAACAGGTCCTACGTGCTTGCATACAAGAAGGCACTTGAGCTGAACAACCGCAAGACACTGACCATGTACAGGAGACTATCGGAGCTCAAGGACTGCATGAAGATGCTTGGTGGTAAGGATGCGAAGAAGGTTACGCGCAAGGACATAGAGGAGCTCGTACTCAAGATAAACAAGAGACCCATAGCAACCATAAGTAAGGGCAAGACGAAGCTCACACTCAAGACGTTCTACAAGTGGATTGAGTATGATAGGCTGGACAAGTCAGATCCATATCCCGAGCTCGTGCGTTGGATAAAGATAGATACAGCGAAAACCAGAAAGCTCCCGGATGAACTGCTGACAGAAGAGGACGTTCTCGCTCTGATAAATCAGTGCAGGTCACCCAGAGATAAGGCCTTCATCGCACTCTTGTGGGACACTGGAGCTCGTATAGGAGAGATAATAAACTTGAGGATCAGGGATGTGAAGCTGAGCGATAGCGAGCTCAGTCGGGTTATGTTGAACGGTAAGACAGGCCAACGCAGGACTCCGATCGTGTTCAGCGTTCCATACATAGTCACGTTGCTGAACAGCAGGCCCCGGGTATCTGAAGCACAACTATTCATAACGAAGGATGGAAGGCCGCTCGACTATCCTATCATTCGCAAGATACTTGGAGAGCTCAAGGAGAGAGCCAGCATACACAAGAGAATTCATCCGCACTTATTCAGACATTCACGTGCTACATTCTACGCGGGCATGCTAACTGAGCAACAGATGAAGGAGTACTTCGGATGGGTTGGCGACTCGAAGATGGTCGGCACGTACACGCACATGTCAGGCCGAGACGTGGACAACGCAATCATAAGGGCTAATGGATTATCTACAGCAGATGGGAAGATCAAGGAACCAGCGAAGCCACTAACGATAAAAACTTGCATCAAGTGCAAAGAAGTTAACCCAGTCACGAACCAGCACTGCCAACGATGCGGTACACCGCTTGATGCCAACGTGATAAGGGAGTTCAACGAGATGGAAGAGCTACGCAAGGAAGTTAAGGATCTCAGAGATATCGTTGATCTCGCAATACATAACAAGGAAGGATCAAAGCGTGTCAGATCTGGCGATAGTTGAACCTCAGATTGTTCGCAGCGTATATGCGTCCAACGTGCTCCATAAGCAGTGCAGACTCCACGTCTGTTATTGTTATCGGCGTATAACCCGTGTGGATCTTATTCTTCTCAGTATCGTTTATCTCAAGGCCTATGGCAACTCCGAGTAGGTTGTAAAATACCAGCTCCTTATTGTTTGCCATAACGAATGCCTGGCCCTTGGATAAACCCTCTGTGGACTTCGCAAGTATGTCCTTCCTATTCCTGTCCCAGCTACTATAAAATCTACCTCTGGGATAGTATGCAACTTCTCCACGCTTGTCAGCGGAAGGCCTGGACTCTATGATACCCATGGATTGCAGATTACTGATAGCATTCGAGAAATATTCGAAGGAAGGCACCAACCCCAACCTGCTCGAAGTTTTTATCTTGTACTTGCTGAATAGCCTTGTAAGATACAAGGCCTTGCTCTTGGAATCCTTCTCATGCTGTGAGAGTTCCTTCCCAAGGTTCTCCAAGCCCTCAATTACGGCCTTACCTATCTTGCCATCAACGTACTTCGCCTGCGACTTCAGCAGCTCAGTGTTATCCTTGATATTGAGGAACAGGTGCTCTATGAACTTCTTCCTTATAACGTTCAGCACCACAGGATTCGTGTCTCGGCAGAGAATTGAGACCATCTCTCGTTCAACTTCATACAGCTTGGATATCGACTCTTGCGGCTCCTCGAAGAACTCGACGATCTTCTTGTCTGCTTCCTCCCGATTCATAACGCGCTCTGAATGTGTGGACGCCATTAGTATCACAGATAATTCAGGTTTATCACGGTAAATTAATATAGTGACTGTAGTATTATCGAGGCATAAGTATTAAATAGCTTACTATCGCTATATAAGATTATTAGAACTCATCAAGGTTCGTTAAGGTTTATGGAGATGGCAGGGGATTCAAACGCGATCAGCGCGGTTAATGAAATACTGGCGATATACAGGGCAGCCCGGGCCGCAGGCAAAAGCCCGACATGGCAAGAGCTGACTGATAAATTAAATGCAAAGAAGAAGAACGAGCCCGCGTCAACGAGCTCTATTATGGGTGATTCTACTGAACAAATGGCACGCCAACAATAAATGCGGAGTGGGTTCTCCAGTTGAGACTATCGTGGGCCTCGCCAGCGTCTCCACCAAGGGGCGAATGAAGAAGATAAACTTGCCTATGGTGGTATCTGTTCCTCTTGGTGATGTAACACAGCTCCTTGCCATATCAGAGGTGACCCTTGGTGCTGCCGATTGTGTACTGCTTGTAAAGATAAAAAGCATCGAAGAACGTGCTCAGTTGCTCTCCAGAATCCAAGAGCTACGAGCCCAAGCAAAGGCGATCCTGGCACAACCCGACAATGATGTTTAATGTGATGACCATGACTGATGACAAAGACAAAAGCAGGAAATATAAGTGCAAGTATTGTGCACATGAACTTACAAGCGAGCAACCGATCAAGAAATGCCCTCAATGCCAGCGTAAGTCCCTGGTTCCTTATGATAATCAAGAACAGGCCAGTCATATAGGTGAAGACACCAGGCTGGAGCCACCTCAAAGGTGGATATTCTTCCTTGATCAATACAAGAAGCCTTGCGTAGCAATCAAATCAGATGTGGTGCTGGGCACTCAAGCGTATCCACTTAGCAGCGAGGAATTCAAGGCTATGATATTCAAACATATTGTCGATATCGGCAAAGCACCGACCAGTGAACGAGTATCCACACTTATTGCGATATGCAAAGGCAGAGCTTATGGCGATGGGATCGTCTACCCTCTACATACACGAGTCACAGAATCCGATGGTAAGATATACATAGATCTGGGTGACGAGTCCTGGCGTTGCGTCGAGATAGATAAGGAGGGATGGAGATTCGTTACGCTGGATAAACCTCTATTCAGGAGATACAACCACATGCAACCCATAGACGTTGCAGATAAAGGGACAAGAGAGGACCTCGACAGGTTCTTCAACATGCTTCATATAGTCGATGCGGATATGATCCTTGTCAAGGCAGCATCGGCTACTATGTGCAAGCCTGGCATACCTCACGTTATACTCACATTCAACGGGCCGCAAGGCTCATCCAAAACAACTACCTGCAAGGCCATAAGATCAGCGATAGATCCGTCTACAATACCGGCCCTTGCAATTAAGAACAACAACCGGGAGCTCGGTCTACAACTGGCTAAGCACTGGGCCCCGGCCTACGATAACATAACACAGCTCACCGAGTGGCAGATGGACGCGCTGTGTCGGGCAAGCACTGGTGAAGGGATAGAGAACAGACAACTATACACTGATGACGATGACAGAATATATCAGTATAAGAGGTGTCTCATACTCAACGGAATCAGTACGGTTGGCACACGCTCCGACTTCCTTGAGCGATGTCTGATAATATCACTGGAGAGAATTCCTGACAAGATCAGGATGGAAGAGGCAGAGGTGAAGCAGAGACTGGACGAACTCGCTCCGAAGATGCGAGCGTACTTATTCGAAGTAATGGCCAGCTCGATTAAATTGTATGATTCCATACATACTGAGCTGAAAGGCAGGCTGCCACGCATGGCCGACTTCGCTGTGTGGGGCGAGTGTGCGGCCAGATCTATGGGCTACAATTCCAACGAGTTCTTCGATGCATATAAGATCCACGTCTCCAACCTCAACAAGGAGGCAATTGAGAAGAATATCGTAGGTGAGCTGCTCCTTGAATTCCTCGAGAATAATGAGGAATGGAAGAGCAATGGCGTGGTACGCCTCAAACCAGGAGAATTATATAATGCCTTGCTGGCTCTATGCGAACAAAACAAGATGAAACCCAACGCCGTACACTTCCCTGGCGGCCCCCATATCCTAACACGCAGACTCGAGCTCTTGAAGAGCCCTCTTGAGGATAATGGTGTATTCATCCAGCGCGGTAAAAGCGGTGCTCGGTACATAGTACTATCAAATAATAGCGTCCAAAGCGACCAGAGCGTCCAACCCGACGATAGAATCGAAGACGCTGGCAGGGACGCCAAGCAATCAGCTCTGGACGGTAGCGACCAAGGATCAGATAGCGTCCAAGCGGATAACCCCACAAATGACGTCGATAAGGACGCTACGGACGGTAAGGACGCTATTATTGAGCCATACTATCTACACGAATTAATACTCAAACACCTGGCTGGTTGCAAGGATAGAAGAGACAGGACTAAGGATCTGGCAGAGACGATAAACAGGCCGATAGATAAGGTGAACGATGCGATCACCGAGCTGGAGCGGCATGGTGAGGTCTACAGGCCCAAGACAGGATGGGTAGCCCTGGTGCACAGAGAAGAGGAGGATCTGAATGTTTGATGAACTGATAAGTAAGCTCGTAGTGGTCGAGTTCGATCGTGGCGGCCAGCGTCACAGGACAATAGCCAGACTGATCGGTGCGAAAGAAGGATTCATAGAGCTACAGAGCCCCACCAAGAAGGAGACTTATGTGATAGCCGCCAGCCAGATCGTTGAGATAAGCGAGCTTCCTCCAGGTAAGATAAGGCCCGAGCTCGTATGATGTTTATAGAGGTAATAACATGGCAGATAGACTAAGACAACTCACTGAAGCACTATCCAAGTATAACATAGGAATCGACAGATCAGTGAAGGAAGACCAGTTGAAGGACTGCGACATAGAGGTACTCATCAAGTTAATATCTGAATACTTCAAGAGCCCGACCGTTGATAAGCACATTATCAACATACTAAGGCACAGGCACAAGGTATGATTACCATGAGGATCTCGCGCAATAAGCACGTCAAGAGAGGCGTTGATATCTGGCACACAATGCAGGAAGGATATAACCTTACAAGCTGGTTCTTCGTTGTGTTGGCTGGCGGCGTGCTGCTTCAGGAGGCGTTCGGCCTAAAAGGCCTGGCAGGTGCCGGAATAGCATGTGCTATGTTCTACGGAATCGGTTCTTATCTGTTTATATTGCCAGAGTTCAGTCGCATAGATAGGAAGGTATAAATAACACCATGTTATATAATATAATAGGATGTTATATGGTGAAATTACAACTCGAACTGACAGAGAAGGAGAACGGCATAGTAGAAGTGTACAAGTCAGTCAACAAGCTCAAGACCAAACAGGATGCGATAAAGGCAATGATAAACCACTTCGAAGTGTCAATCAAACCTAAGAATATTAAAGACAAGCAATACTTCAAATAGTGAGACTATGGGATACCAACGAGCACCTTACAACGAATCGGAATATGTAAAACAGGGTAGCCTGGTAAGCGATATTACCGGCAAGAATGACATGATCTTCCTGCGAAACAAATACCAGAAGGAACTGGACAACGCACATGCCTCCATAGTCAACATGGTACACTATATCGAGGATGAAGAGAAACATAAGCTGAAGCCCACCATGCGCGACGCAAAGAAGAACAAGCAGGATATCGTGGCCCATGAAGAGGAACGAAGAGATCTATATGAGAACCTGAATAATCTGCTCAATAAGGAGGTCGGCCACGAATACAAGATGTGGATGAGCAAGACTTCCTACGCAAATGTGAAAGGCAAGACTACCAACATAAAACAGAGACTAAAGGACTCTGAAGTTGAGGAGATGAACTTCGGTGCAATGAACGACTTCTTCAAACAGTACCCACAATACGCAACAAAACCGAGCTTCAGCAAGCTGCTGGACAAGATCGAAGTAAAGGAGAAGGAGATAAGGCACGAGAAGGAGAAATACAACTACTTCGTATCTGAGTACAACAACCTTATAACCAACTTCGAGAAGTACATAAAAAAGGCAGAGGACAAGATCGAAGCGTACAACAATATCTACGATGATGGTAAGAAGAGGCTGGACCAGTGTAGATATAAGAAAAGCACGCTTTACAAGCTGGCATCAGAGCGGACAAAACAGAGCCTTGCCCTGGACACTCTGAAGCACAGGGTTACGCAGTTTAAGAACACGCTCAGCATAATACAGAGAGACTTCTCTAAGAACAAGAATGAGGCATTCGAGAAGATGGATTACTGATCACTATGGACTATACCTGCAAGGTCTGTGGCAAGAGAGTTCGAGCGATCTATATAAGAACGCTTGCAAAGTTCGCCAAGAGGCAGTTCAGCAAGGCAGACGATGGCGACTGGCCCGGGGAGATCACTGTAGACCACTACTACAACGTCCGAACCACAGTGAACCTCTATAAGCTCGCAGACCACAAGCAAGGCCTTATCTTCCGCAAGCCATGTCCCGGCTCTGGCTTCACATTCAAGGAATCATTCAAATCTGTTGGCCGTCCGTATATCATTCACAAAGCTAAGAGATGGAAGAGACAACATAGAAGGAGATAACAATTATCCGTGATAAAATGACTGACAACAAAAGCAACCAAAGGAAGCCCAGCATGTGGCTGGTGACGCTCGTTACAATAGGTGCAGTGCTCCTAATGTATCTGAGCACGTTTATAGGTGTCTCCAGGTCTTCGGTTGGTGACACAATAGTGGGCATCATCGTGGCATACGTCTTCTACTTCGTATATGCGTATGTAGGGCCAGCGATAGACCATAAGTCTCCTTCGATCAAGCTGATAGCAATAGTAATATTCACAGCGATCGCGCTGGTCGGACTCATGTTTGCAATTGTCCTGGACTCTACCGCAGTGTCTGTCATCTTAGGAGTTGGGATCCCGAACGCTGTACTCTCTGAGATATTCGGTGGTTTGGTTGGCACATGGATCGTATATCTCATAACTGAGGTACCAAAAGCAATAGCACCACATCAAGCGTCGTAATACCTGGTTGGCCCGGCATAGGTCGAGCACAGGCCTCCCACTATATGACGCTGCATAACGCAACGCATTCCATACCAGACCTCGGTTTCGGCCTTCAGTTTTAAATTAGAGGACTCAGAGATTAATAAATTAATATTAAGTAATAATATTAATAGGAGTTGTCGTCGATAAGTAGTCGACAAGGTGCTATGAATGGATCCGATAGATGCGAAGGACAAGAGATTCCTAAGCGAGAATGTCTACACAGTCACAGCATACGGCTGGGTATGGTTCTTCAGGAAGGACAAGCCAAAATACAAGATCACTGGCAAGTATCTATTCTTCTCGCCGAACACACAGAGACTTATCGACATAGCAGTAGAGGAACTGGAGAACAACGGTTTTCATCATGCGAAGATAAATCCACCTGAGCGCAGGATAGGCGGAGACGATGTGCTCTGCCTATACTACAAGGATGACAGCAGGAAGCAAGAACTCGCGGACAAGTATCGTGATGCACCAGATATAAGATATAGATACTGGAAGAGCGATGAGGACACTATGGAGGGTAAATACTCCAAGCAATATAAGACAAATCTAAAGGAGTGGAAGCCTAAGGCCTAAACGATTATAACTTACCGAGTGCAGCAGAGACAGTCTGTACTTCATTAACGAAGTTCTGAACAGCCTGGATAAATGAGACCACGGCGTTTATAGCCACCTGGTCCCAGCCCAAGAAGTAGCCAACAATAAGCAGCATGACGATCATGCCAAATATAAACGCACCACCAGCACCCACATCAATCAACTCACATTCCACAATGCCTGTAGCTCGTTTGTCACTGACTGGAAGAACTGCTGCACCGGCTGGGCGGCTCCGGGGTACGCGGAGCTTACATCAAGATAAATAAACACGAGAGCTACGACTATCAGCACGACAAGCAGAACCATGTTCCCTCCGCGCCCTCTGGATCGTTCTGTTCTGGCCATGTTCATCCCTCAGCCAGGGCGGCCAGGCCTATCTTGGCGGCCTCTGCGAATAGCCTTGAGATCTCTGGATTATTCTTGGAGTTGGCCTTGCTTATCTGGCCACAGTCCCTGCATGTCGTCTCAAGTGCCCTCCGTTCGTCCTGGCCCTTCCCGATATAGTAGTTTATCCCCCTCGATATGTTGGTCCTGGGGCTGAGCCTGTAATCGTACCCTGGTTTGTCCTGTGACTTACCAGGTAGCACGTCTCTGGCCGGGTTCTTCGGCTGGTCTTGGTTGTCCTGCTCAGCATTATCGTTCATGTGATATCAACCCTTGGTTCTCAGCGAATTCCGTAACAAGCCTGCGTACGACTTGCGGAATATCATAACCTGCCTTCCGTAGAGCAACACATGCCTCTGCGGTTCTCTTGTCTATCCTAACGTATCTATGTTCCTTCATGCAAACACCTTCTCTGGCTCCTGGATCTGGGTCTTGATGTCCTCCGGCAGCTCGCTGAACGGTATAGATCCAAGTACCTTATAGTTCTTGGTGAACGGATCGCCTGTCCACTGTGCCTTGAAGAATAGATCGCGCTTGCTTGGCCGCTTGCTGTACAGTAGGCCGTCCTTGCCGATTAGCCACTTATCCTTGTCCATTGCCATGAATGAGTTCCTACCGTCGGACTATATATGCGGAGTGGGTAATCTAACTATATGAATATACTATGGTGATTGCGATAAACACGCATAATTCTCAAGGAGCGAATAACATAAGAAGACTGCGATATAGTTGTCGAGTCGAGCTCTGATAGTGCAACACGTGCGAATTGTGCGCATAGCTTCCAGATAAAACGCAGCTTGGGCTAACCTTCTGGGACGATCTCTATTATTACCCTGCCAGGACCGCCATCGCTCCACTTGAGCAGAGTTGCCTTGTCTATGTGCTTCCAGCGCGAGATCTCTCTGGGCACGGTCGTTATGAGCTGCCCGTTGGAGAGCTTCATGGCCCGGCTCTCGTTCTTCTGGCCTCTCTTATGAGATCGGCGCATTCTGAAATTCTCCATGGACAAGAATTATAAATATTGATTATAAATAGATAGTGGGCACGGTACAGAGCAGAAGGTTACGGCGTCCAACTATCGGTATCAACGCTCGGCCAAGGCGAACTTATTTATTTTTATTAGATGAATGATTAATGGTGTAAAAATGGTGGATCCAAAAGTAACAAAGGAATTAGTGAATAGGTAATATGGCAAACTTTTAAAAATGAGGAATGGGGGCCTTGTTATCAGACGAATTTTTACTCACCGGAACAGTAGCAAAGGAGAGTAGGGAAAGGGAAGCTTACGCGAATAACAACTTTTTCAAGGGAATCAGAAGTTTAAAAGCAAAAAGTATGCTCATTGATGGCAATAACGCTTGCGTAGCACGGCAAAGCGGGCTCGGTGCAGGCGTTCAATTTAGGTAATCAATTGATAGAAGAACTAGCCAGTTTAAAGCATATAATTGGCATCACTGGTTATAGCTCCTCTGGGAAGAGCACGCTGGCAGAGCACCTCAGAAGAAATCTTGATGTAGGCTCTTTCAGCCTCGGCAACTACCAGAGACGTGAGTTTGCGGCTTACGGTTCCCCATTGGAATATCATGCCAAGCTGGGCCTTGAAAAGACCTATTACAGCAAGTGGCCCAGATACATAACGGAGATATCGAAAAACATTTCTGGAATGGGTGTGGTTGTCGAGGGCATATATTCGCTTGAATTCCTGAAGCTTATGAAGGAGTCCTTTCCAAACAATGCAATGCATCTTATCGGCGTGTGGGCCCCGAAGGAAAAGAGAATTGAGCTATTTATGCAAAAAACTGGTCTGTCCCGAAAGGAAGCGGGAATCCAGATTGCAAAGATGGACGATATTAAAAAAGAGGTCGGCGAAGACAAGGTGTTTATAGCTTTCCTTGAAAGTTTCACAACTAGATTTGGGCAGAAAGTAGTGCCTC